>NZ_CP186695.1:852943-1178387 GCF_049532975.1 Sphingomonas sp. MS122
GAGGTCGTCGTCGCCGGGTGCCGACAGCCGGGCGATCAAGCGGTTCTTGGGCTGCTCGGGATCGAACAGTGCGGCAAACGGTTCGCGAAGCTCGGCGCCGCGCTTGGCGCGGCTCGCCATCATATAGAGGATTTCACCGGTTCGACCGAAATTGGTGAAGTCGGCGCTGATCGCGCCGCTCTTCTCATTGTAGATCGCATCGCTGAAGAGCGCGTCCACACCAAAAGGGAAAATGAATCGGGACGAGCTACGCCGATTTGATTCATTCTCGAGTGTGGTCTGCCGCACCAGGCCCACCAACTCGGCGAAATCGCGAAAGCTGCTGAAACGCTCGCGCAGATAGCTGAAATCGGTGCCGGCGCTCAGACCCTGCATCGTCTCGAGCCATTCCGTCCACTGGCTCTCGCTGTCATCGGAAGCCGCTGCAATGCGTTCCATCTCGTCGTTGCTGAAGAGAATGGCGCGCAGGCCGAGGCGAAAACGCATCTTATAGGGATGCATGGTGTCCGGCGGTCGCGGCGAGAAGGCGGTGTCCGGATCCATGCGGTGAAAGGCTTCGGCCACGTTGAGGAACTCGAGAAACAGTAGCCATGGCGTCTGGCGGGGCCACAGGCGGTGACCAAACAATGCTTCCTCCGCCCAGACCGTACTTTGTCCAGGCGCACCCGAAGCAGTGGCCACATCGGCTCGATTGCCCTGCGCCAAGAAGTTCATAGCCGGATCCCCAGCTGCCGTGTGGCAAGCGCGCCGTCCGCGCCGGTGCTCAGGATGGAAAGCGGTACCGAGCGGCCCTGGTTGATCCGGTAAAAGTCGGACAGCACGCGCGTTTTGAAGGAAATGATATCTTCATAGCATTCCTTCGAGAAACTCGACGGAAGAGCGCCGTGTGCCACCCGCATCAGAAATTCGAACCGCATCAGCGTCAGCGGCAGCGCGGCATCATGGTCTTGGCGCAGATGCACATGCAGCACCGGAACATGCCGATCCGGATCGAAGCTCAAGCGCAGGCCTGAGCCATGAAAATCGAGCTCGATCGGCACGGCGTTGAGATAGAGATCGCTTACCCGAGCTGTCGTGAAATCGAGGCCGGTAGTAAGGTAGAGGCGATCAAGCGCGCCCGCGAGCATGCCGGTCCAGACGCGGTTCAATCCTTGGACCAGTCGCGAAAGCAGCGCCGGGTCGACCGCCCGTCCCGCGCGCAAGGGCGCAAGCAGCTGACTGCGATAGGCGCCGGCCGATTGGAAAACGCTCAACTGCCATGGGTCGAACCGGGGATCGTCTTCGGTCAGCCGGAAAAACAGGCGCCGCCGCTCCGCAACCAATCCGGCATGGAATTCTTCGGCCGCGCCGCGATCGTCTTCCGCTTCCAGATAAGCCTCGCGCAACCGCTCAAATCCCGGATTAATGCCATATTGCGTGTCGCCGGCAAGGAGGCGTTGATGGTGGGGCCGCAGATCGGTGTCGTTCTGGCCGAAGACTAGCAACGTATCGAGTGCATTGCTGGTCTCGAGGCCGATGCGAAAGCCGGTGAGGAAGCGGAACACTGCGAAACGCTCGCGCCGCGCTTCGTTCAAATTGGCTCCGAGCAGATTGTCGTAGATGCATGCGTCATGCTGCCGGCCATCGCGAACCATTTCGCGCAAGACATCTGGGCGCGCCACCCCATCGCCGCCCTTATAGCCAAGCAAGCCATTGACCAGGAGCAGGAGGATTTCCCGGATCGAGACATGAAAACCGTTGCTGTCGCATAGCTCGCCCAACGCGTGCAGCCGCTCGCGAACGCGGGGCTCATGGAGCAACTGGAAGTTCTTGGCGAGCGGCGAGGCGGGGCTGAAGGCCGGATCGCTCGCCTCATCGGTAAAGCACGACCATTCCGAGCGATCGAGCAGACAATCGAGCGCGCGGATGAGAAGCTCGCGTGTCGACATGCGGCTGAGGTTGAGGAAGAGGAGCGCTGCGTCGGGGTGGCTGCGCTGGTCACGCGTCAGCAGCGTCTCGATGAAGGGCTTGAGACGCACATCGGCGGAGGACGGTAGTGAGTCGAATGCTTGGACGAGCTTGCCGTCGTTGGCGGCGAGCACGAAATACTCGCGTGGTTCGGGATCCAGTACCGATTGTGCAAAGCGATCGAGCAGATCGATCTGCTCGGGCATCCAAGGCTGGCCATGTTCGGGCGTGAAGCCACTGAACTCGAAGATGAAGTGAAGCGTGCGCTCACCGGCCGGCGTTGCCAGCACGACGTTGCCATAGTTGCTTCGATCATGCCCCGCCTTGCGACTTTCATCGCCAGTGAGCCGGTGCCAAAGCTCGTTGCACAGGCTGGTCTTCCCATCGCCCGCCGTGCCGGTCAGGATGACATTGGTGAGCTGGCCCTCGTCGGGTGCGATCGCTTGCGCGAGCGACTTCGCCTCGGGGTGCTCGAAGGCGAGCGGTGCGACGCCGTGCGCCTGGGCCTGCCGGGACACGGTTTCGGCATACATGCCATCGATCTTGTTGATCGGACCATAGCTGCGCAGGAACGAGATCCAGCGCTCACCTGGTGTGGCGGGTCCCTGCGGCGAGCTGCTCACAGCTGGCAAATCATGCAGCCGTCCCGCGGCGTCGGTTCGCTCTCCAGCCCACCGAGCACGTCTACAAGCGGTCGCTGGGTTCGCCGTGCGCGCTTGCGCTCCTGGGTACGCTCCCAATTCTCCTCGATTGCCGCCATACGCTCGGGGCGCTCGAGCTGCTCAAGCGGTTCGTCGGTCCAGTAAAAGACCTTGCCGTTGACCCGATTCGGTTTCTCATAAGCTTTGGCCTCTTCGAACAGCTCGGGATAGTGCTGCTTCAGACGCACCCATTCGATCTTCTGCTGATAGAAGCAGAAGAAACAACCCGAACGCGTGCGGCCCCATTGCGTATAAGGGGGCATGCCCAAGCCGGAATCGGTCAGGATGCGCACCACGCCGGCATAGTCGATTCCATCTTCACGGAACGGGAAGACCGCGCGGATATTGGGCTTGTGGCTGATATAGCCCACCCGGTCCTCGTCGGCGCGGATGCCGACATAGTTGATGCAGGGCTCGTCTCCGATATAGGCTTCGAACGGCTTGAGCTTGAGATAGTCGGTGCACCACCGCCGCCGTCCAGAGGGAAGTACCCCACCCTTGGTGCGCAGGATGTCATCGAAACCTTGACGTGTCGTTGTGCGGATCACGCGCTGGCCGAGATAGGACTCGAGCCGCTCGATATAGGCGACGGTGTCAGGCAGCTCCTTCCCCGTGTCATGAAAGATGTATTCCATGTTGGGCACGCGATCGCGCAGATGGATCGCGAGCGCGGTGCTGTCCTTGCCGCCTGACAGGCTGAGAATATGGCGTACCGCCGGGCCGTCCCAATTGATCACGATGTCGATCCTGCCTTTGCCAAATTCTCTACGTCAGCGTCTTCGTCACCAGCGGTCGCCAGGAGCAGGCGCGCGGCCGCAATCCGGCCAATCCGCCCCGTGCGCTCGAGCAATGGCGCAAGTTCGGCCTCGGCGCGTTTGATCGCTGCGTCCTGCTCGGTAGTGGTGCGGAAGATCCGCTCGATCTGGTGTCCATCGGCGCAGGTGACTGCGATCCGGTAGGCGCTGTCGTCATCGCCCTGGCCGGGGAACTGGATCGCCTCCACTTGGCGGAAACGCCGGGCGAAAAAGGAGAGCCGCTGATGGAACTCCTCTTCGTCGTTATCTGTCCAGCGTTCCGGCGGCTTGCGCGCGACAAAGCTGGCGATCGACTCGAGCCAAGCGATGTCGTCGAGCTTTTCGTCGGCGAGCCTAAGCACGAATGCACGCAATTCCGGCTCCACCAGCGCCGGCACGAGGGCACGGCCGCGGAGCAAGACCGGGGGGCGCAGTTTCGCCAGATCCTCATCGGTTTCGAGCGCGGCGCCGAGCGCAGCGGCCAAGCGATCGAGCAAGCGCGGATAGGCGTCCCGCAGCTCGCGGATTGCCGCAGCCATCGCCTTCACATAGCGGTCGACCGCTTCGCTGCCGGGAACCGCCTGCGGACCAATCGCCTCGAGATCAAACGCTTTGGGGAGGTCTGTGAACAACAGGGCACTGGGATCGCGCCCGCTCAACAGGGCGCTCCGCGCAGCGAGCGTCGCCGGCGACAGCCGCCGGGTACGGCGGGAATGATCTGGCAACTGTTTGCCGACAAAGGTCATCAACGGACGCACAATATCGAGCAGCGCGGGTCGTTCGCTCAGCCTGGTCTCGAGCGCGGCACCAAGCTGGACATACAGTTCGGCCCGCACGCCCTCGATCGCACAATGCTGAAACTCGAAATGCTCGGGCTCCTTTGTGATGCGGGTGAACTCGGGACCTCCCACCTGTTCGAGATAGGTACCATCCTCATATACTGCGGTCTCATGCCAGCGCGCGCGCAAATAGATCGCAATCACCAGCGGGATGAGGCCGTCACGCATACCGAAATCCGCGCCGCGCAGACGCGTTGCGAGCACCTCATAGCCGACAGGCTTGTCCGCAGTCTTGAGGATTCGCTTTATTTCGTTGAGGGCCGGGGCGAAGTGAAGCTTGTCCTCCTCGCCCTCGGGAATGCGGATTTCCCAGCGCCCTTGGCGCTGCACGTGAATCCCCCCCTCCTGCAAAACGGAGAGGTAGATGGCGCGCTCGGGCGGGGTGTTCTGGCTCGATAGCCCCAAACCTGGTTGATCGGCGTTGGTGGCGAGCGCTTCGATGAGCAGGCTGCGTGCACGCGCGGCGGCGGTGCTCAAGGTGCGGCGATTGATAAGCTCGTTGCTGACCCGCGGGCACAGCGCGAAAGCGCTGTCGCAGAGATCCGAGAGGTGCGCCACAAAGCTACGCGACGAGGCGAACTGGCGCTCGCCGTCGCGATCGCGCCAGCGAATCCCCGCTGCCGCGCTACCGCGCACATCGAGAAGGCCACCGAGGGTGCGACCGAGCCGCTCTTCCGCTAGCGCAAGCTGTCGCGAAACCTCGGCGCGCGCGATACGGTCGCCGGCCAGCGCTGACACATGGTCGCGCACCCAGCGCCAGGCGAGCACATCGCGCAATAGCGGATCGAGGCCGGCAGTGGGACGCGGCAGGCCTACCACCGTCGTGTCGGGAAGCGTGCAATGCGAAAGCCGGCTCCATGCATCCTCGCGCGCCTGTTCGGTAGCGGACAATAGCAACACGACCCGGCCATCCGGCGCATGGGTACCGGGCTCGATGGCGGCTTGCACCTCATCCTCGAATTGGGCGCTGTCGAGACAAATGAGCTCGAAATGCCGCAGCGCGCCGCGTTCGACATAATGGCGGCGCGCGACAATCGGGTCGGTTCGCACCAGCCGCTTCAGATGATCGAAGGTCTTGTCGATCGGACCAATCGCGCGCTCGGCAGCCGCGAAAGCCTCGTCGAGATCGACACTGGTGTGTGGCCACAGACACAACGCACCAGCTGCCCCACGGTCATAAAGGATATGTGCCTCGTGCGAGAGCCTCGTGATCGCCGTCTTGGTGCGATCGTTCGCTCGCTTGTCCACCCCGGCCACCGCCAGGAGCACGGCCTCACGCGTGGGCGGGAGTGAGGGATCGTCGATCAGGTTGAGCAGCGCCACCGTCTTGAGCACGGCTTCCTCTTCGGGCGCACGCGTTTCGGCCGAGCGCAAGATCTCCTGGATTTGATTCCAGCGGGTGCCATGCGCGCCCGAACCGAGCAGGCTGGCGAAATTGGCCACGAGATAGTCGAAAAAGTTGTGAAGCCGATAGGGTCTGAACGCCTCGATTGGCTGCTGGGCATGCGCCATCAACCCGTATGGCTCGGTCGACGACAAGAAGCTAAAGAGTGACCGCTCATTCTGGCCGAAACGACGCATCGCGCGGCTGATCACGGGGAGCACCGTCGCATCAAGCGGCAGCAGCTCCGGCGCAAGGTCGATCATCGCGGAAGGAATGACGCCGCTTCCATACCAATTCTGGTCTAGTGCGCCCGCCATGGTGCGTTCTGCGGCACGCACGAGCTGGGCAGGACAGGCGTCCACATCCACGTCGAGCGCCGCCGCGATCAGTGTCGCGGCTTGCTCGAGCGGTGGCGAGAACACCACCTCCTCATAGCGGCCCGCAACTTTCTCCCATTCGCGACGATGCGCGCTGGTCAGCTGGCTCGCATAGCCGGCGATTGCTTGGTGAACGATTGCTACCACCATCACCGGCTGCTCGCCGCTGCGTACCGCGAGTTCGGCCAGGTGCTGCAGCAGATAGATATCGTCGGGTTCGGTCTGCGCCGCAGCGAATTCGAGGTTCTTGCCGAGCTCGTCGAGGATCACCAGCAACCCGGCAGCTTGGCCCCCGGCGATCAGCGCCAGGCGCAGTGCTTCGAGTGCCGCCACCACGAGCGGCGGCTCAGGAGCAACATTAAGCGCGGTGTTGAGCGTGCGCGGGATGCGAGTGAAGCACCGTGCCGCGGTGGCGCGCAGCGCGCGCAGTACGCTTTGACCCACCGGTTCGCGCTCACCCACCACCAGCACGGGTTCGAGCCGTTGGGTGGCGCGAAAATCCTGCAATTCGACGGGCAGCAACTTCTTCTCGGCGAGCCCGAGCCGTACGAGCGCCAGCGCGAAGCTCGACTTGCCTGAGCCATAGTCGCCGGTCAGACGCCAGGCGCGTGCGGTCGAGCTGCTGCGAAAGCCATCGGCTAGTCGTTGTGCGGTCGCGCAGACGAACGGTGTCACTACATAGTGGAGGCTGGCATGGGGGTCGGCAAAGTCGCGCTCTATCTGCACCGAGCGCAAGTGATGCGGGCGCACCTGGAGGAGTGCCGCAAAACGCGAGGTTGGCGTGCGGGTCTCGGCGTCAAGCATCAATCAGCTCCACTGCGGGCTGCTGACGAAACAGGTCGCGCAGCAACTGAGTCTCGGTTGGACGTGCGGGCCGGCGCACCATATATTGGTTAAAGCTCTCGATGAGCTCGATCCGCGCACCGCGACCAGCAGCGAGACGCATCACACGCGCCAGCACCTCATCTTCGGGCATTCGGAACACGCGTCCCGGCGCGCCATGGCCGAAAGCAATCGACGAGAGCGGAACCGTCTCTTCGAATTCAAAGGCCTTCCCCCACCAATCATGTAGGCAATAGGCGAACAAGGTATCGCTGATCGTCGGCTTCGCATCGAGATCGAAGGCGAAAACCGGTTCGCGCCGCCCTTGGGCGGTCTCGCGATCACCAGCGCGCACCACCAGACCCAGCGATGACAACGGACTGTCGATCCCTTCCTCTCCGCGCCCGTTACGACCGCGAAGATAGGTGTGCAGCCAGACGTCAAAATGCTGCCGCGCGCTGACGTTGGAAAGCGGCCGGCCGGCGCGCTCGGCTTCGCGCGCGAATGCGATCATGATCTCGGTGGTAGTGAAGAACCGCTCGCTCCACCGGTTGATCAGCAGTTCCCAAGCGAAAAACGGATTCTCGCGCAGCGTTGCGATGTTCCAGTGAAGCAACCAGAGCGTCTGTTCATCTTCGAGGAAGCGGTCATAGCCGCCGGCGCCGAACAAAGCCTTGCCGAGCCCGGTCAGCTCCCATTTGCCATTGTTGCGGGTCGCGACTCCGTAAGCTTCAACCCAGACCCGAAGCGCCTCCACCATGTTCTTGCCGAGCCCAAGCCGGACAACCCCGCGGAGCGGGTCGCTGAAGACGTCGTCGCCTTCCTGAATGGCAAGCGCGGCCTTAGGCAACCAGGCGGTGCGGAGCGCGAAGCTTTGGTGCCCGCCGAACCGAAACGTCTGTGAATCCGCTGCAGCCTTGTTCACCCTTTACCCCTCGTCTCGCGCTTGACCGAACGTAGCAAGCCTCTCGACCTACCTCCACCCTCACCGGTAAATTCCTGTGCATCTCCGTGATGCCGGACCTGCATCAGGCGCTTACCCGGTATGCGGCTCTTTACGCCCAAACCTATGGCCGGGAAGAGCCGGTCGCCGATCTCATTCCCGCGATGCTTTCCGCATTCCTCGACAGCGATCGCGCCTTCAGCAAGGAGAGGACGAAATGAGCGCAGGCATCCCTCCGGAGCATGTGACGCTCGAGCCGATCAGCGTGCGGATTTCCACCGCGGTAAAGCTCACGGGCATCTGTCGCTCGACCATCTACGAGCTTATCGGCGACGGAACCATCGAGACCGTGAAGATCGGCCGCTCGACGTTCATTCTCTATCCCAGCCTGAAACGACTGTTCGAACGAAGCTGACCGGGGTGCGCGCTCACCCGCGCTGGAGGGGATTGGGCTGGGGCTGGCACGCAATATCGTCCAGCGATGGACGCTCGACACGGGCAGCGAGCGGAGCTTCGGCATCCCACCCACCGCCGAGCGCCCGGAAAGAAGCGATGGCGGCGCGGGCGGCAGCCGCCTTCGACTGAATTTCGGCATCCCGGCTCGCGAGAAGGCGCTGGTCGGCGTCGAGCACGTCGAGCAGGCTGGAGACGCCGCCCTTGTAGGCGGCGAGCGAGGATGCGCGGGCCTTGGTGAGCGACGCGACACCCTGGTCGAGGATCTGGCCGCGGGCCTGCTGCTTGACGAGCGCCGAGAAGGCATTCTCCACATCCTCTGAGGCCCTGAGGACCGCCAGGCGATAGGCGGCCAGAGCCTCGGCGTTTCGTCCTCGGGCTGCGGCGATCTCGGCGTCGATGCGGCCGAAGTCGAACAGGCGCCAGCGCAATCCCAGAACGCCGCTCGCCTGGATGGAATTGCCGCCGAACAGTCCGCCGATGCCCATGGTCGCGGTGCCGAGCAGCCCGCTGAGCGAGAACTTCGGATAATATTCGGAGATCGCGACTCCGATCCGCGCATTCGAGGCAGCAAGCGCGCGTTCGGCCGCGATGATGTCCGGGCGCCGGCGCAGCAAGGCGGCCGGGCCGCCCGCGTCCGAGACCGCAGGGACGTCGGGGATCGGCGCGACGGCAGCGAGCTCGGGCCGGGTCGAGCCGGGCTGGAGACCGAGCAGCACGTCCAGTGCGTTCATCGCGGCGTCGAGATTCTGCTCGAGTTCCGGAACGCCGGCTTTCACTTGCGCCAGCGCCCCCTCGGCCTGGCGCAGCTGCAATTCGGCCGCCACGCCCTTGCGATACTGGAGCGCGACCAGGTCGACCAGCTGCTGCTGGACCTGCTGCTGGTGGCGCGCCACATCGAGCCGCGCCTGAAGGCTGCGGATCGCGACATAGGTGTCGGCCGTCTGCGCCGCGACGGCGAGCCTTGCAGCGACGGCGCCGGCCGCGGATGCCTGCCAGTCGGCCCGCGCGGCGTCGCGCGCGGCGTCCTTGCCGCCGAAGAGATCGAGCTCCCAGCTCGCGCCGAGGTTCAAGTCGTAGCTTTGCGCCTCGCGGTCGAAGCCGGGCAAGGCGCTGGCGATACGGCCCTGCGGCGACTCGAGCGACTGATAGTTCTCGCTCGCCTGGCCGCTGACCTGTCCGGAAGGAAGGAGGTCGGCTTTGGCATGGCGCAGGGCGGCGCGTGCCTGGACGACGCGGGCGCTCGCCTGCTGCAGGTCGAGATTCTGGGCGAGGGCGCGCTCGACCAGGCTTGCCAGCAGCGGATCGTCGAACGATCGCCACCAGTTCACCAGGTCGACCTTCGCGGCCTGCCCCGTGGCGGCCTCGACGGCGGGACCGCCCATGAAGGCAGGCGGGGTCGCCGTCTGCGGCGCGACATAGGCCGGACCGACGGCACAGCCACCGAGTAGCACGGCCGTCCCGGCCACCGTCAGGATCGAAGATGAAATGCGCATGCGTCCGTTCGCCAGCAGTTCCATGAACCATTTCATGGCGTGTGACCGATAACGTGTTTGGTCACAATTTGTCAATCCGGACTTTTGGCGCTATGGGTGCGGCCATGAAAAATCAGAGCACAAGCAAGGCCGCCACGCGTGGGCCGGCGGAGCATTCGGTGCGAGACCAGATCGTCAAGGCCGCACGCGAATGCTTCGCGCATTACGGCTATGGCAAGACGACGGTGTCGGATCTCGCGCGCGAGATCGGCTTCTCCAAGGCCTATATCTACCGCTTCTTCGAGTCGAAGCAGGCGATCGGCGAGGCGATCTGCGCCGAATGTGTAGGCGCGCTGTTCGACCAGGTCCGGGAGGCAGTGGACCAAGGGGAGGACGCGACCGACAAGCTGCGCAGATTTGCGAGAACCGCCACCACCGCAACCGTCGAGCTGCTCTTCACCGATCGCAAGCTCTACGAGATCGCGGTCCATGCGTCGTCCGAAAACTGGGAGGTCGTGCGGGCCTATAGCGACCGCCTGCAGGGCCTGCTCGAAGAGATCCTCAAGGAAGGCCGCGAGAATGGCGAGTTCGAGCGCAAGACCCCGCTCGACGAAACCCGCCGGTCGATCTTCTATGCCCTCAAGCCCTTCATCGACCCGGTTTTCCTCGAGCGCAGCCTGGATCTCCTGCCCGACGCGCAGACCGAGGTGACCGGCCTGGTGCTGCGTAGCCTCGCGCCTTGAAGTCGAATGTTTGTATGTGACTAGTTGACAGATTGGTCACATGATGACATCTGGTTCCGACTGAACAGGAGGAACCTGCGTGTCCACATCGTCTTGCGCCCGAACGGTCGGGATCCTTGGGCTGACAGCCGTTGCGCTGGCCGGGTGCGGGCAATCGGGCGCCGACCCGCGCACCGCGCCGCCGCTGGTGCGAATCGCCTCTGCCGGTGCCGCTGAAGGAGGCGCCCGCGAATTCACCGGCATCGTCGGCGCCCGCGTGCAGAGCGATCTCGGCTTCCGTGTCGGCGGCAAGGTGGTGGCGCGGCTGGTCGATGCCGGTCAGACCGTCCGCCGCGGCCAACCTCTCATGCGCATCGATGCGACCGACTATGCGCTCGCGGCGCAGGCGGCGGCCGGCACGGTCGCCGCCGCCCGCGCCCGCGCGGTTCAGGCCAGCGCCGATGAACAGCGCTACCGCGATCTGGTGTCTGCGGGTGCGGTCTCCGCCTCCGCCTACGACCAGGCCAAGGCCGCAGCGCTTTCGGCGCGCGCGCAGCTCTCCGCCGCCGAGGCGCAGGCACGGGTCAGCCGCAACGATACCGGCTATACGTTGCTGGTTGCCGATGCGGACGGCGTGGTCGCCGAGACGCTGGCCGAGCCGGGGCAAGTGGTCGCGGCCGGCCAGACCGTCGTCCGGCTGGCCCGCTCCGGTCCGCGCGAAGCCGTCGTTGCATTGCCCGAGACGCTTCGCCCTGCCCTCGGCACGGTCGCGGAGGCGCGGACCTATGGCGGGCTCGGCGGCACAGCGA
Source organism: Sphingomonas sp. MS122 (assembly GCF_049532975.1). Lineage (GTDB taxonomy): Bacteria > Pseudomonadota > Alphaproteobacteria > Sphingomonadales > Sphingomonadaceae > Sphingomonas. The sequence goes on from NZ_CP186695.1 coordinate 864,210, forward strand.
GGCTGCGCCAGCTCAGCGATGCCGCCGACCCGGTCACCCGGACCTTCGAGGCGCGGTTCGTCCTTGCCGGCGCGCCTGCGAGCGCTCCCCTGGGTTCCACGGTCACCATCCGCTTCGCCGTTCCCGGCCAGGCGGCGGCGATCTCGGTTCCGCTCGGTGCAATTTATGACCGCGGGCAAGGGCCTGGCGTCTGGGTCGTCGACGGGCAGACAAGCCCGAAGGTTAGCTGGCGTCCCGTGAAACTCGCCACAATCGGCGACGAGAAGGCCGTTGTCGCCGCAGGCCTGCGGCCGGGCGAGCGCTTCGTCGCGCTGGGCGCGCACATGCTCCACCAGGGCCAGCCGGTCCGCATTGCGGCGGGAGCGGTCCGTTGAGCGAGACGTCCGAACCAAAGGGCAGGTTCAACCTGTCCGCCCTCGCGGTGCGCGAACGGGCAGTCACATTGTTCTTCATCATCGCCATCTCCGCCGCCGGAATCGTAGCCTTCCTGAGCCTCGGCCGAGCCGAGGATCCGAGCTTCACCATCAAGCAGATGACCGTGGTCACCGCATGGCCCGGCGCCACCGCGCAGGAAATGCAGGACCAGGTCGCCGAGCCGCTCGAGAAGCGGTTGCAGGAGCTGCGCTGGTACGATCGCGCGGAGACGTTCACGCGCCCCGGCCTTGCCTTCACCACCTTGCTTCTGCGCGACCAGACGCCCCCATCGGAAGTGCAGGAACAATTCTACCAGGCGCGCAAGAAACTGCAGGACGAGGCGCCAAGGCTGCCCCGCGGCGTCGCCGGTCCGTTCGTCAACGACGAATATGGCGACGTGACCTTCGCGCTCTATGCGCTGAAGGCGAAGGGCGAACCCCAGCGGGAGCTTGCTCGTCAGGCGGAGACGCTGCGCCAGCGGCTGCTGCACGTGCCCGGCGTCAAGAAGGTCAATATCGTCGGCGAGCGGCCGGAACGCATCTATGTCGAGTTCGCGCAGGATCGGCTGACGACGCTGGGGATCGCGCCGCGCGCGATATTCGCGGCGCTGGCACAACAGAATCTGGTCACCCCGGCGGGCGCGATCGAGGCGAATGGGCCGCAGGTGCAGGTCCGGCTCGACGGCGCGTTCGACGATCTCGAAAAGATCCGCGACCTGCCGATCGTCGCCAATGGCAAGACCCTGCGTCTGGCGGACATCGCCGAGGTTCGGCGCGGCTATGAGGATCCCGCCACGTTCCTGATCCGCAACCAGGGCGAGCCGACCCTGCTGCTCGGCGTGGTCATGCGCGAGGGCTGGAACGGGCTCGAGCTCGGCAAGTCGCTGAAGGCCGAAGTCGAGGCGATCTCGTCGGAGCTGCCGCTCGGAATGGTCCTCGCTCCCGTGACCGACCAGTCGGAGAACATCTCGGCGGCCGTCGATCAATTCATGCGCACCTTCCTCGAGGCGCTGGCGATCGTGATGATCGTCAGCCTCGTCGCGCTCGGTTGGCGAGTCGGCATCGTCGTCGCGGGCGCGGTGCCGCTGACGCTCGCGATCGTGCTGGTCATCATGTGGGCGACCGGCAGGGTGCTGGACCGCATCACGCTCGGCTCGCTGGTCCTTGCGCTCGGGCTGCTGGTCGACGACGCGATCATCGCGATCGAGATGATGGTCGTGAAGATGGAAGAGGGCTTCGATCGCATCAAGGCGTCGGCCTATGCCTGGAGCCATACCGCCGCGCCGATGCTTGCGGGTACGCTGGTGACGGTGATCGGCCTCATGCCCGTGGGCTTCGCAAAGTCCACGGCGGGAGAATATGCCGGCAACATCTTCTGGGTCGTCGGCTTCGCCCTGCTCGCCTCCTGGGTCGTGGCGGTGGTCTTCACTCCCTATATGGGGGTCAAGCTGCTGCCGGTGATCAAGCCGGTCCATGGGGGCCACGAGGCCATCTACGAAACGCCGCGCTACCAGAAGGTGCGCCAGCTGATCCGCTGGGCGGTGAAGCGCAACCGGCTGGTGACGATCGCGACGGCGGTGGCGTTCCTCGTCGCCGGTGCTGGGATGGTGCTGGTGAAGAAGCAGTTCTTCCCCACCTCCGACCGGCCCGAGGTGCTGGTCGAGGTTCAGATGCCCAAGGGCACCTCGATCGAGCAGACCAGCGCCGCCACGGAGCAGGTCGAGGCCTGGCTACGCAAACAGCCCGAGGCCAAGATCATCACCGCCTATGTCGGCCAGGGCGCGCCGCGCTTCTTTATGTCGCTCTCGCCCGAGTTGCCCGATCCCTCCTTCGCCAAGATCATCGTGCGCACGCCGGACGAGGAGGCACGCGAGGCGTTGAAGGAGCGCTTGCGGCATGCGGTCGCCGACGGCCTCGCCCCCGCGGCACGCGTGCGGGTGACGCAGCTCGTCTTCGGTCCCCCTTCTCCCTACCCGGTGGCGTTCCGCGTCAGCGGTCCGGATGTCGAAAAGCTGCGCGCCATCGCCGAGCAGGTCCGCGCGATCATGACCAACGATCCGATGATGCGCACCGTCAACACCGACTGGGGCGAGCGCGTGCCGACGCTGCACTTCGTGCTCGATCAGGATCGGCTGCGCGCCATGGGCCTGACCTCCGCCCATGTCGGCGAGCAGCTTCAGTTCCTGCTCTCGGGCGTGACCGTCTCGCAGGCTCGCGAGGACATTCGCACGGTTGACGTGGTCGTGCGCTCGGCCGGCAAGGCGCGGCTCGATCCGGCGCGCATCGGCGACTTCACGCTGACCGCGACGAACGGCCAGCGCGTGCCGATCAGCCAGATCGGCAAGCTCGAAATGCGCATGGAGGATCCGATCCTGCTCCGCCGGGACCGGGTACCGACGATCACCGTGCGCGGCGACATCGCCAACGGACTGCAGCCTCCCGACGTCTCGACCGCCATGCTCAAGAAGTTCCAGCCGGTGATCGATACGCTCCCCTCCGGCTACCATATCGCCATGGGCGGCTCGATCGAGGAAGCGGGCAAGGCCAATGCTGCGCTGGCGCCGATCTTCCCGATCATGATCCTCCTGATGATGATCGTCATCATCCTCCAGGTCCGCAGCTTCTCGGCGATGACGATCGTGCTGCTGACCGCGCCGCTGGGGCTGATCGGCGTGGTGCCGACGCTGCTGCTGACCGGTCAACCGTTCGGGTTCAACGCAATCCTGGGGTTGATCTCGCTGGCGGGCATCCTGATGCGCAACACGCTGATCCTGATCGGCCAGATCCATGAGAATGAGGAGCATGGTCGCTCCCCCTTCGACTCCGTGGTCGAGGCGACCGTGCAGCGTTCCCGACCGGTGATCCTGACGGCGCTCGCCGCGGTGCTCGCCTTCGTGCCGCTGACCCATTCGGTGTTCTGGGGGGCGATGGCGTTCACCTTGATCGGCGGCACGCTGGTCGGGACGGTCCTGACCCTCGTCTTCCTGCCGGCGCTCTATGCGCTCTGGTATCGGATCAAGCCCGTCGCGGAGGGCCAGGCGCGGCTGGCGGAGGTGACCGCATGAGCGCGGCCGCAGCTGTCGGTCGCGCCATTTCGGCGGAGGATCCCCTCGAGCCACTCGAGGGACGCTGGGTGTTGCGGATACTCATCTGCCTCAACGCTGGCGCACACCGGTTCGCTGACCTGAGGTCGGCGATCCCGCGTGTCAGCGCGAACATCCTCACCGACCGGCTCCGCACGCTGGAATGTGCGGGGCTCGTCGAGCGGCGCTACCTGCCACCTCCGCACGCAAGCCATGTCTACGCACTGACCGAGGTCACCCTCGGCCTCAGAACGGTTCTGGATGCGCTCGCTGAGTGGCGCGCCTCGCAACCCGATATGTCCGTCCCCTCGCGTCGCCCTGGAAAGGAGCAATCACGATGAAGCTGAAGGAAATCGCGCGCCGGCTCTGGCGCTCTTTCGAGGCACTCGCCGAAGCAGCCGACTATGATCCGCTCACCGACATAGCATCTCGGGTCGAACGATTGGAGCGCACGGTTGCCGAGCTCCGCAAACCTGCCGGAACCTCCGCCTGAACGACCGGCCGATCGATGGACGAATGGCAGCCTTCAGGCTCCCGGCACTTCGCCAGCGAGTTTCACAGTCCCTAGGGCAATCTTACGGATTTCGCGATCGCGCACTCTCTCAAGCGCTGCGTCAAATCAGCTGCAGCTCGACGCGGCGGCCCACAACCGCGGCCACCCGCTGGAGGGTCTCGATGGTGACGTTGCCGTCATTGGGATCGAGCAGCCGGTTCACCTGTGTCCGGCTGGTATGCATCATCGCCGCGAGGCGGTTCTTGCTGAGCTTACGCTCGCGCATTGCTTCGGCGAGCTGCCAGGCAATGACCTCCTTGATGGCCTTCGCCTGAAACTCGGTCAGCGCGCCTTCCTCTTCGAGGAAGCTGTCCAGCGTTGATCCCCTGTGGGGATTGTCAGCCATTCTCGACCTCCTTCTTGCGCTCGCGCGCCACCTTCAGATCTGTCAACGGAGTCTTCTGCCACTGATCTGTTTGAACCTTATATGGTTCATGCACCTTATATGGTGCAATGCCGGTTACGCTGGTCGAGTCAATGAAGGAGAGTGCGCGGCGATCCACCGACGATGCGGGCATACGCCCGTATCAAACCGATGGCTGATTTAACCGCCCTTCGAGTTCTGCAATTCCAGCGAGCAGCTCTACCGAGGGTGGCGGCGGGCTCATGAACATATCGGCCATAGCTGCATAGTCGCTGGCAAGAGCCTCGCTCATTACGTCGGTCGGGCTGAGTCGAAGCTGACCTGGTACCGCAGAGTCATAGGATGCGGCTTTGTCCGCGAACATGAGGCTCTTGTTGCGGACCACCGCGGCGAGCAGTTCGGGGCGCGCACGCGCTTCGTCCGTAATGCCCGCGCGATCGAGCATCAGCAGATCATAATAGTGGCGCGAGAGGCCTGGCCGCAGCTTTCCGTTGTGATGGAGCGAGTGCAGCAGTGTCGCCTTTTCCCAGTAGGTGCGGATTACGCTTAGCGTCGGGACCGGGGTACTGGCGTTGGGGAGCTCGTCGGCAAACTCGTCGGCCAGATATGGGGTTATCGCGCGTTCCTCGAAGGGCTCGGGTTCACCGCGCGCGCCATATTCGAGCTTGATCCGAGGCTTGATGTAGCCCGTATCGTTCTCGCCGCCCCAGGCACCTCCCCAATTCTCACCCCAGCCGGAGGTCCGCGGATAATTGAACAAAAGCGTCTGCCGAGCCGGATCCTCCGGGTCGATCTCGACGCTCCATCCTTCCTCCGTACCGAGCTCCCGCGCGATGGCGTGGATGAGCGCCGGCATCACGATCGTTTGGACATAGGCCTGAGCGGCGGCCTTGAGCGCTTTGATGCGCCGGTCGCGTTCCTTGGTCCCGATCCCATCCTCCATTGGCGGCGCAACCTCGTCGATGAGCGGCGCGGATCGCCGGATGGTGAGATCGATGTCCTCTGAGAAGCGATCGATGATGCCATAGGCTTTGGACAGAGAGGTGCCGCCCTTGAAGGTGATCTGATCCCTGAGTTCGGGCGCCCTCGTCAGACGCCGCAACGTCCAGCAGACCCAGAAGTCCTTCTCGACGATCACCGGGGTGAGGTCGCGGCGGTTCGCAGCCTCCACGATGAAGGCTCGTCGATCATCGGCGGGGCGGCGCGCGAACTCATCCATGGCGCACGGCGTCGATCTTGAGGACAACGTCTCCCATCCAGCCCGACATGAGCGGCCGCGCCTGAAGCAGCGCCTTCATGTCGCGATCATCAATGCGGCGCGCGAAGCGCTGGATGACATTGGCGTCGATCTGGTCCTTGCCGAGATAGGCGAGCGCCTGGACGATCGCATTGGCGCTATCCGGAGCGTCGTTGATCACCGGCGCGCGGCTGTGGCGCAGCGTCAGGCTACGCCCTGCCGCCTGCTTGGTTCGCGTCGAACCGCTGGTCGCATAGCTCGCCTTGGCTGGAACCTGCGTTGATAGTCCGAGCCTGTTCGCCGCGGCGGCGCCCGAAGGTGCCAGCTTGTCGCCCGTCTGGGTGGAGAGCGCGGCGGCTATGCTGTCGGCATCAGGGCTGAGGGCACCAAGCTTGGCATGCTGACGCGGATAATCGTAAAGCCCCCGACCGATACGGCGAATAAGCCCGGTCTTGGCGAGGCGGGAGAGCGCCATATCGACCGAGCCGCGTGTGCCGAAGTCCACAAAATGCTTGGGCGTGAACACCCAGCCGCGCCCCTTGGCGCGCACGCGCCTCATGATCCGATCGGGCATAGGGGTATCGGGCCTGCTCATGCTTGTTAGATAATAGCTCATATATTTCTAACAAGCTATCTCATGATCATTATCTTTAATTCCTTATCCGGCAACGGGTTAAGGTTAGCGGCCCGTTCGCAGCCTCCTAAGATCAACGTGAGATTGGACGTAGGTCTGCAACCGCAGATCGCAACGTCAGCTTGCTCGACGAGACGGCCGCCTCAGCCCGCCCGCTCGCCCCGTTTGCCGAAGTCGACGGCGACGACCTTTCCGCCGTCGCGGAGCATGTCGAGATAGTCCGACCAATGCTGCATCATCCGCACGCGCTCTTCCCAATACTGCCCGCGGGCATAGGCACGTCGCACACCGTTATTCTCCATGTGCGCGAGTTGTCGCTCGATCGCGTCCGGATTCCACAAACCCATCTCGTTGAGCAGCGTCGCAGCCATTGCCCGGAAGCCGTGCGCGGTCATTTCGTCACCGCTATAGCCCATCCGCCGCAGCGCGAAGTTGACCGTATTCTCCGACATGGGGCGCTTCCAGGTATGGGAGGCGGGGAAGACATAGGGGCTGTGGCCTGTCAGCGGACGGATTTCGTCGAGCAGGTCGAGCACCTGCCGCGACAGCGGCACCTGATGCGGCCAACGCATCTTCATCTTCTCCGCCGGGATCGACCACACCGCGCGCTCGAGGTCGAACTCGCTCCATTCGGCCCGGCGCAGCTCCCCGGGGGGCACGAAGACGTGCGGCGTCATCCGCAGAGCAAGCCTCGTGATCGCGTATCCGGGGCAATCGTCGATGTCCCGGAGCAGCTTGCCCACCTCCTTCGGGCGCGTGATCGCGGCGAAGTGCTTGGTCTTGGGCACGATGATCGCACCACGCAGGTCGCGTGCAGGGTCGACTTTCGCCCGCCCCGTGGCGATGCCATAGCGAAAGACACGGCTGATCACGCTTCGCATGCGGCGCGCGCTCTCGTAGCGGCCCGTCGCCTCGATCTTTCGTAGCACGGCCAGCACTTCCTGAACTTCGATCTCGTGGATCGGTAGGTCGCCGAGGAACGGATAGACCTTCTCGAGCAACCAGCGGACTTTGCTGAGCGTGACCTCAGCGCGTTTCTCGCGGGTGATCTTGACGAACCATTCCTCAGCGACCGCACGGAACGTGTTGTTGGCATCGAAATGCGCACGAAGCTTCCGGCGCTTCTTCTCGACCATCGGGTCGATGCCGTCTGCGACCATCTGGCGCGCGGAGTCGCGTTTGACGCGGGCATCGGCAAGGCTGACCTCGGGCCATACGCCGATCGCGAGCGTCTTCTGCTTGTCGAGGAAGCGATAGCGAAAGCGCCAGTACTTGGCGCCGTTCGGCATCACCAGGAGGAAGAGGGATCGCTCGTCGCTAAGCTTGTAGGGCTTCGAGCGGGGCTGCGCATTTCTGATCGCAAGGGCCGTAAGAGCCATGGGGTATCTCCGTCCGAAAACGGGCGAATCCACTGCCGAAATATGCCACCAAAACTGGTGGTATGTCGGCGAACCCGCCCAAATCTCGTCGGAAAGATACTTGAAAAAAGGCTTCTTCCCCAGTCACTTACGCGACGCTGATGGACGTCCGTGGATTGGGAAAATGGTGCCCAGAAGAGGACTCGAACCTCCACGGCCTTGCGACCGCCAGCACCTGAAGCTGGTGCGTCTACCAATTCCGCCATCTGGGCACGGGGTAGGCGGGCGCCTCTAGGGGACCGGCGGGGGGCCTGTCAACCGCTTCTCGCAGCCGGTCGCGGCACGGTTGCCCTTTGCCGCGTCACGCGGCATTGGGGGCGCATCGGGACAGACTTTCGAGGGCGCGATGAAGGACAGGCTGGTGACGGTGATCGGCGGCGGCGGGTTCGTCGGACGCTATGTCGCGCAGGCGCTGCTCAAGGCCGGCGCGCGCGTCCGCGTCGCCCAGCGCGACCCGCGCGAGGCGTGGTTCCTGAAGCCGCTGGGCGGGCTCGGCCAGACGCAGTTCGTCGCCGCCGACGTCACCCGCGCCGATTCGCTCGCCCGCGCCGTCGCCGGGTCGGACGCAGTGGTGAACCTCGCCGGCGCGTTCGGGCGCCGCGCCTATGCGGTGAATGCCGCCGGCGCCGAGAATGCCGCCAAGGCCGCCGCCGCGGCGGGCGCCTCCGCCTTCGTCCAGGTCTCCGCGCTCGGCGCGGACGTCGAGGCCGCGTCCGAATATGGCCGCGCCAAGGGTGAGGGCGAGCAACTGGTGCGGGCGGCCTTCCCGGCTGCCACGATCGTCCGCCCCTCGTTCATCTTCGGGCGCGAGGACCAGTTCGTGAACCGCTTCGCCGCGCTCGCCGCGCAGGCGCCGGTCGTGCCGGTGCTGCGCGGGCAGGTGCGGATCCAGCCGGTCTATGTCGCCGACGTCGCCGCGGCGGTGGTGAGGGCGCTCGCCGACCCGCACGCCTTTGGCGGCCGCACGCTCGAGCTCGGCGGGCCCGACGTGATGACCTTCGCGCAATTCCAGCGCTGGCTGGTCGAGGCGACCGGCCGCCGCAAGGGCGTGGTCGAGCTGCCCGATTTCGTCGGCGCTGGCATCGCCACGCTCGGCTTCCTGCCCGGCATGCCGATCAGCTGGGACCAGTGGCTGATGCTGCAGCAGGACAATGTCACGACGGACAACGCGCTGCCCGAGCTCGGCATCGCGCCGACCCCGCTCGGCACGGTCGCGCCCGCCTGGCTGGTGCAGTATCGCCGCCACGGCCGCTTCGCCGGCTCGCACCAGGCCGCCTGACATCCGCCACACCGGCAAGCGTGAAGCCGGGCGCGGGCCGGCGAGAGGCGTACCCAAATGAACGACATTCTCACCTACATCCTGCTCGGCATCATCGAGGGGCTGACCGAGTTCCTGCCGGTCTCCTCGACCGGGCATCTGATCCTCGCCGGCGAGCTGTTCGGGTTCAACGATACGAGCTCGGTCACCTTCAAGATCGCGATTCAGTTCGGCGCGATCCTGGCGGTGCTGATTGCCTATTGGCGCACCTTCCGGGATCGCGGCCTGGGCCTGCTGCGCCGCGAGCCGCAGTCGGTGGCGTTCGTGCGCAACATCCTGATCGGCTTCGCGCCCGCGCTGGTGATCGGGGTGATCGCCTATGATGCGATCCGCGCGGCGATGCAGACGCCGGTGATCGTCGCGGTCGCGCTGATCGTCGGCGGCATCGCGATTCTGGTGATCGAGCGTATCGTTAAGATCGTGCGCTACAGCCGCGTCGAGGCGATCCCGACCGGTACCGCGGTGTCGATCGGGATCGTCCAGTGCATGGCGATGCTCCCCGGCGTCAGCCGCTCCGGCGCGACGATCATGGGGTCGCTGCTGATGGGGGTCGAGCGCAAGACCGCGGCGGAGTTCAGCTTCTTCCTCGCGGTGCCGACGATGCTCGCGGCGACCGTCTATTCGCTGTGGAAGGACCGCGAGCTGCTCAGCCTCGACGATTTCGGCGCGATCGCGATCGGGTTCCTTTCGGCGTTCGTCGTGGCGCTGCTGGTGGTGCGGGCGTTCGTCAAGGTCGTCGGCCGCTATGGCTTCGCCCCGTTCGCCTGGTACCGAATCATTGCCGGAACGGCTGCGCTGGCCTGGCTGCTCATGCGATAAGGCCGAAACGGACCTAGTATTGAAAGTAAATTACACGGATTTCAGGCGTTCATCGGCTAGCGCTGGAATTTAAGACAGTATTATTGACCTATATACCGGTTTTCGCGTGACTCCCCTCGCAAAACCTGCCAACGGCGCGGCATGGCAAAGGAAGTCATGCTCAAATTCGTCGACCGTGCGCAGGCGTTCCCGCCCAAGCGCGAGCCCCAATTGCGGGCGCAGGATTTCCGCGAGATCGCGGAACGCTATGCCCCGCCGTCGGCCGAGGAACAGGCCGGGCGCTGCTCGCAATGCGGCGTGCCCTACTGCTCGGTGCATTGCCCGTTGCACAACCATATCCCGGACTGGCTGCGCCTGACCGCCGAGGGGCGGCTGCGCGAGGCCTATGAGCTCAGCAACGCCACCTCGACCATGCCCGAGATCTGCGGCCGCATCTGCCCCCAGGATCGGCTGTGCGAGGGCAATTGCGTCATCGAATTCTCCGATCACGGCGCGGTCACGATCGGATCGGTCGAGAAGTTCATCACCGACACCGCCTGGGAAGAAGGCTGGGTCGAGCCGCTCGTCCCCGGTCCCGCGCGCGGCCAGTCGGTCGGCGTGATCGGCGCGGGCCCGGCCGGCCTCACCGCGGCGGAGTATCTGCGCCAGTTCGGCTATGAGGTGCATGTCTATGACCGGCACGACCGGCCGGGCGGGCTGCTGACCTACGGCATCCCGGGCTTCAAGCTCGAGAAGCAGGTGGTGATGCGCCGCACCGACCGGCTCGCCGCGGGCGGCATCGTCTTCCACCAGAGCTTCGAGGTCGGCCGCGACGCGACGCTCGAGCAGCTGCGCGCCAGGCACGACGCGATCCTGATCGCCACCGGCGTGTACAAGGCGCGCGCGATCAAGGCCCCCGGCGTCGGCGCCGCGGGCGTGGTCGAGGCGCTCGACTATCTCATCGCGTCGAACCGCAAGAGCTTCGGCGACGCGGTCCCGGCGTTCGACGACGGGTCGCTCGACGCCGCCGGCAAGCATGTCGTGGTGATCGGCGGCGGCGATACCGCGATGGACTGCGTGCGTACCGCGGTGCGGCAGGGCGCGGCATCGGTGAAGTGCCTCTATCGCCGCGACCGCGCCAACATGCCGGGCAGCCAGCGCGAGACCGCCAATGCCGAGGAGGAAGGCGTCGAGTTCGTCTGGCTCTCGGCTCCGCACGCGTTCGAGGGCGGTGACCGGGTCACCGGCGTGCGCGCCACCGGCATGCGGCTCGGCGCGCCCGATGCCAGCGGCCGCCGCGCGCCCGAGCCCGACCCGGGCTCCGAGTTCACGGTCCAGGCCGATCTGGTGATCAAGGCGCTCGGCTTCGACGCCGAGGACCTGCCGACGCTGTTCGGCGCGGCCGAGCTCGGCGTCACGCGCTGGGGCACGATCCGCACCGATGCGCGCACGATGATGTCCAACCTCGACGGCGTGTTCGCCGCGGGCGACATCGTCAAGGGCGCCAGCCTGGTCGTCCAGGCGATCCGCGACGGCCGCGACGTCAGCGAGCGGATGCACGCCTGGCTCAAGACGCAGGCGGCCGCGCCGGCGCGCAAGGAGCGCGAGGCGGCATGATGCGCCCGACGATCGCCGCCATCGCCTTCGCGCTCGTCAGCCCCGCGCTTGCCCAGACGGCGGCGCCGGCCGCCACTCCCGCCGCCCCCGCCGTCCCCGATCCCGCGCGCCTCGCGGCGGCGGAGAAGGCGGTCGCCGTGCTGGTCCCCAAAGGCATCTACAACCGGATGATGCGCGACCAGTATCCGAAGATGATGGACGCGTTGATGGTCCAGATGATGGGCAAGACCGCGGACGAACTCGGCATGCCGGCCGAGAAGGGTGCGGGCGGCAAGACGATGCGCGAGACCGCCGCCAGCGCCGACCCGCATTTCCAGGAGCGGATGCGCATCATGTCGCGCGTGTTCGGCGAGGAGCTGGGCGTCGTGTTCGACAAGATCGAGCCGCGCGTCCGCGCCGGCCTCGCGCGCGCCTTCGCACGCAAGTTCACGGCCCAGCAGCTCGACGACATGAACGCGTTCTTCGCCACCCCGTCGGGCGCCGTGTTCGCCGACCAGTATCTGCTGACCTTCATGGACCCCGAGCTGACCCAGGAGATGATGGCCGCCACGCCCGAGATGATGAAGGCGATGCCCGCGATCATGGCGAAGGTGGAGAAAGCCACCGCCCATCTCCCGCCCCCGCCCCCACCTTCGACCAAGCCGAAGACCGACGAGAATGACTGACATGACCACCGACCAGCGCGCCTATCTCGCCGAGCACGGCATGTACCGCCCCGAGTTCGAGGGCGATGCCTGCGGCGTCGGCATGGTCGCCGCGATCGACGGCCAGGCCTCGCGCCGCGTGGTGCAGAGCGCGATCGACGCGCTGAAGGCGGTGTGGCACCGCGGCGCGGTCGACGCCGACGGCAAGACCGGCGACGGCGCGGGCATCCATGTCGACCTGCCGCTGCGCTTCTTCGACGATGCGGTGCTGGCCAGCGGCCACCGCGTGCTGCCCAACCGGCTCGCGGTCGGCATGATCTTCATGCCGCGCGTCGATCTCGGCGCGCAGGAGGCCTGCCGCACGATCGTCGAGAGCGTGATCATCGAGGCCGGCTACACCATCTATGGCTGGCGCCAGGTGCCGGTCGACGTCTCGGTGATCGGCCTCAAGGCCCAGGCGACGCGCCCCGAGATCGAGCAGATCATGATCGCCGGCCCGATGCCCGACGAGGTGTCCGAGGCCGAGTTCGAGAAGAACCTCTATCTCGTCCGCCGCCGGATCGAGAAGCGCATCATCGCGGCGCAGATCAGCGGCTTCTACATCTGCTCGCTGAGCTGCCGCTCGGTGATCTACAAGGGGCTGTTCCTCGCGGAATCGCTGTCGGAATTCTACCCCGACCTCAAGGACGAGCGCTTCGTCAGCCGCGTCGCGATCTTCCACCAGCGCTATTCGACCAACACCTTCCCGCAATGGTGGCTGGCGCAGCCGTTCCGCTGCCTCGCGCACAATGGCGAGATCAACACGATCCGCGGCAACAAGAACTGGATGCTCAGCCACGAGATCAAGATGGCGAGCCTCGCCTTCGGCGAGCATTCGGAGGACATCAAGCCGGTGATCCCGGCGGGCGCGAGCGACACCGCCGCGCTCGACGCGGTGTTCGAGGCGATCTGCCGCTCGGGCCGCGACGCGCCGACCGCCAAGCTGATGCTGGTGCCCGAGGCGATGGGGCCGGAAACCCCCGCCAACCACCTGGCGATGTACAAATATCTCGCCTCGGTGATGGAGCCGTGGGACGGCCCCGCCGCGCTGGCGATGACCGACGGCCGCTGGGCGGTGGCGGGCGTCGACCGCAACGCGCTGCGCCCGCTGCGCTACACCCGCACTGCCGACGGGCTGCTCGTCGTCGGCTCCGAGACCGGCATGGTCCAGATCCCCGAATCGACCGTGGTCGCCAAGGGGCGGCTGGGGCCGGGGCAGATGATCGCGGTCGATCTCGACGAGGGCCGCTTCTATGCCGATGCCGAGGTCAAGGACCGGATCGCCGGCGAATATGACTATGCCGGGATGATCGGCGAGTTCCTGACCGTCGACGACCTGCCAGCGGCGGACGAGGCCGGCCCGCGCTTCGACCGCGCCGAGCTGACTCGCCGCCAGGTCGCGGCCGGCCAGACGCTCGAGGACATGGAGCTGATCCTGTCGCCGATGGTGACCGACGCCAAGGAGGCGGTCGGATCGATGGGCGACGACACGCCGCTCGCGGTGATCAGCGACAAGCCGCGGCTGATCAGCCAGTTCTTCCGCCAGAACTTCTCGCAGGTCACCAACCCGCCGATCGACAGCCTGCGCGAGCGGCACGTGATGTCGCTCAAGACGCGCTTCGGCAACCTCGCCAACATCCTCGACACCGGGGAGACCGCGAACAAGGTGCTGGTGCTCGAGAGCCCGGTGCTGACCAACAGCGACTGGGCGCGATTGAAGGCGCATTTCGGCGGCCTCGCGGCCGAGATCGACTGCACCTTTCCCGCCGGCGGCGGGCCGGAGACGCTGCGCGCGGCGATCACCGACATCCGCTTCAAGGCCGAGCAGGCGGTGCGCGCCGGTGCCACCGAGCTGTTCCTGACCGACGAGCATGTCGGGCCCGAGCGCGTCGCGATCGCGGGCGTGCTGGCGGCGGCGGCGGTGCACACCCACCTCGTCCGGCGCGGGCTGCGCAGCTATGCCAGCGTCAACGTCCGCACCGCCGAGTGCCTCGACACGCATTATTACGCGGTGCTGATCGGCGTCGGCGCGACCACGGTGAACGCCTATCTCGCCGAAGCCTCGATCGCCGACCGTCATGCGCGCGGGCTGTTTGGCGATATGTCGTTCGAGCAGTGCCTCGAGAACCACCGCAAGGCGATCGACGAGGGCCTGCTCAAGATCATGTCGAAGATGGGGATCGCGGTAATCTCCTCCTACCGCGGCGGCTACAACTTCGAGGCGGTCGGCTTGAGCCGCGCGCTGGTCAACGACTTCTTCCCGGGCATGCCGGCGAAGATTTCGGGCGAAGGCTATGCCTCGCTCCACCTCAACGCCAGGCTGCGGCACGAGGCGGCGTTCGATGCCTCGGTCGCGACGCTGCCGATCGGCGGCTTCTACCGCCAGCGCCATGGCGGCGAGACCCACGCCTATTCGGCGCAGCTGATGCACACGCTGCAGACCGCCGTCGCGACCGACAGCTATTCGACCTATCTGCAGTTCTCGCGCGGGGTGCGCGACCTGCCGCCCGTCTATCTGCGCGACCTGCTCGAGTTCAACTTCCCGAACGAGGGCGTGCCGATCGACCAGGTCGAGGCGATCACCGAGATCCGCAAGCGCTTCGTGACGCCGGGCATGTCGCTCGGCGCGCTCAGCCCGGAGGCGCACGAGACGCTGGCGATCGCGATGAACCGCATCGGCGCGCGCGCCGTGTCGGGCGAGGGCGGCGAGGATTCGATCCGCTACCAGCCCTATGCCAATGGCGACAACGCCAACTCGTCGATCAAGCAGATCGCCTCGGGCCGGTTCGGCGTGACCGCGGAATATCTCAACGCCTGCGACGAGGTCGAGATCAAGGTCGCGCAGGGCGCCAAGCCCGGCGAGGGCGGCCAGCTGCCCGGCTTCAAGGTCACCGAGTTCATCGCCCGCCTGCGCCATTCGACCCCGGGCGTGACGCTGATCTCGCCGCCGCCGCACCACGACATCTACTCGATCGAGGACCTGGCGCAGCTCATCTACGACCTCAAGCAGATCAACCCGCGCGCGCGGGTGTGCGTCAAGCTGGTGAGCTCGGCGGGGATCGGGACGGTCGCGGCGGGCGTCGCGAAAGCCCATGCGGACGTGATCCTGGTCGCCGGCCATGTCGGCGGCACCGGCGCGTCGCCGCAGACCTCGGTCAAATATGCGGGCACGCCGTGGGAGATGGGGCTGTCCGAGGTCAACCAGACGCTGACCCTCAACGGCCTGCGCGGCCGCGTGAAGCTGCGCACCGACGGCGGGCTCAAGACCGGGCGCGACATCGTCGTCGCCGCGATCCTGGGCGCCGAGGAGTTCGGCATCGGCACGCTCAGCCTGGTGGCGATGGGCTGCATCATGGTGCGCCAGTGCCACTCGAACACCTGCCCGGTCGGCGTGTGCACCCAGGACGAACGGCTGCGCGCCAAGTTCACCGGATCGCCGGAGAAGGTCATCAACCTGATGACCTTCATCGCCGAGGAGGTTCGCGAGATCCTGGCGAAGCTCGGCGTCAAGAGCCTCGACGAGGTGATCGGGCGCACCGAATTGCTCCGCCAGGTCAGCCGCGGCGCCGAGCATCTCGACGATCTCGACCTCAACCCGATCCTCGCCAAGGTCGATGCCGACGAGAACGAGCGGCGCTTCTCGCTCAACACCTTCCGCAACGCGGTCCCCGACAGCCTCGACGCGCAGATCATCGCCGACGCGAGAGCGGTGTTCGAGCGCGGCGAGAAGATGCAGCTCGCCTATAACGTCCGCAACACGCACCGCGCCGTGGGCACGCGCCTGTCGAGCGAGATCACGCGCAAGTTCGGCATGTCCGCGCTCAATGAGGGCCATGTCCAGGTCCGCCTGCGCGGCTCGGCCGGCCAGTCGCTCGGCGCCTTCCTGTGCAAGGGCGTGACGCTCGAAGTGTTCGGCGACGCCAACGACTATGTCGGCAAGGGCCTGTCGGGCGGGACGATCGTGGTGCGCCCGCTGGTGAGCTCGCCGCTCGACAGCCGCGCCAACACGATCATCGGCAACACCGTCCTCTACGGCGCGACCAGCGGCAAGCTGTTCGCGGCGGGCCAGGCGGGCGAGCGCTTCGCGGTGCGCAACTCGGGCGCGCAGGTCGTGGTCGAGGGCTGCGGCGCGAACGGCTGCGAGTACATGACCGGCGGCGTCGCGGTGGTGCTCGGCCGCACCGGCGCGAACTTCGGCGCGGGCATGACCGGGGGCATGGCGTTCATCTATGACGAGGACGGCGTGTTCGAGGGCAACGCCAACCCCGACAGCATCGTGTGGCAGCGCCTGGCCTCGATGCACTGGGAAGCGGTGCTCAAGAACCTCGTCGCCGAGCACCACGCCGTGACCGACAGCAACTGGTCGGGCGGGCTGCTCGAGGACTGGGAGCGCGTGCGCGGGCATTTCTGGCAAGTGGTGCCAAAGGAGATGCTCGGGCGGCTGGCGCATCCGCTGGACGACGCCCAAGTGCTGGTCGCGGCGGAATGAGAACTCGCCGGACGCGGGCAAGAAATGGGTCGCTTGCAATGTTGGAATTGATCTGCTTGCCTTCGCGTACCCGGCGATGCCGGGCCGCTCTTTGACATCGCAGGATCAATCGCGAACGGGCATGCTCGACAGTGTCAAGCTAGTGTAAACTTCCGCACGCATGATTGCGGCTGAGGGGCACTCGCGTCTTGCCGCCCCCCGCCCCTCGCGCCTAAAGCCACGGCATGTGGCAGCTCTACCAGTTCCCGCTTTGCCCGTTCTCGCGCAAGGTCCGCCTCGTCCTCGGCGAGAAGGGCGTCGGCTATGAGCCGGTGCGCGAATCCCCCTGGGCGCGGCGCGACGAATTCCTCGACATGAACCCCGCCGGGCAGACGCCGGTGATGGCCGACGACCGCGGCGTGGTGCTGATCGATTCGGTCGCGATCTGCGAGTTCTTTGAAGAGACCGTGAGCAAGGCGGCTTTGCTCAACGGCACCGCCGCCGACCGCGCCGAGATCCGCCGCCTCGTCGCCTGGTTCGACGTCCAGTTCTTCCGCGACATCACCGGGCCGCTGCTGCACGAGCGCATGCTCAAGCGCATCGTCCACCGCGCCACGCCGGATTCGACCGCGCTGCGCGAGGCGATGAAGGCGGCGGTCGCGCATCTCGACTATATCGACTTCCTGCTCGATCACCGCACCTGGCTGGGCGGCGCGACGATGAGCCTCGCCGATCTCGCCGCCGCGGCGCAGATCAGCGTCGCCGACTATCTCGGCGGGATCGACTGGAAGAGCCACGAGCAGGCCAAGCGCTGGTATGTCGGCATGAAGAGCCGCCCGAGCTTCCGCCCGCTGCTCGCCGAGCGGATGGAGGGCATCAACCCGCCGCCGGACTACGAGAAGCTCGACCTCTGAACGCACGCCCCGTCAGGGGATCGAGATCGCCTCGTCCGACTGGGCCGGGAAGCGACGGATCACGGCGGGGGCGAGCTTGGCGGCGAGCGCGGCGGGGGCATCCGCCTTCGTGCCCTCGGCCTGCGCCGTGACGGCGCGTCCACGCCACACGCGCTGCATCCCCTCGCGCAGGACGATCTCGACCTCGAGCTCGGTGACCATCAGGCCGCGCAGCTGGCGCTTGTCCGAGGGCAGCATCATCCCGACCGCGACACCCCAATTGCCGACCGCGGTGGCGACGCCTTCCTCCTTGGCGTTCGACGTCACCGCGCCGCGCGCGGTGCGTGTAAGCTTGATCCGCGCCACATAGCGGCTGCGGCTCGTCACCGGCAGCGCGGTGAAGCGCGCGTCCATCAGCGCACGCTCGACCGCGTCGGCGAACGCCTGACGCACCGCCGCGGGACCGGCCTCCTTGGCCAGCGGCTCGATCGCGACCGTACCCGGCCGCAGCGGTTCCGGCGCCTGCTGAGCGGCGGCCGGCACCGCGGCGGCGAGCGCGATCGTCATCATCCAGGAATTGCGCATCGCTTGCCTCCACGCCGCCATTGGGCAGATGTCTCGCACAACCCCATGACGGACACCAGCCAAAGCGCCCGCATTACTTGACCCGTCAATATTATCTGACCTAAGTCAGACAAATGCCCCTCGATGCTGTTTCCCGCTTCCGCCGCTTCGCCCGTGCCGTCACCCGCGAGGTCGGCGCACTCGACAGCTCCTTCCTCGGGCGCGGGCGTCCGCTCGGCGCGGCGCGCGTGCTCAACGCGATCGGCGCGGGACGATCGGACGTCGCGGAGATCCGCGCCTATCTCGGGCTCGATTCCGGGCTGATGAGCCGATTGCTGCGAAGCCTGGAGGATGAGGGGCTGATCCGCACCACGCCGCATCCCGGCGACGCGCGCCGCCGGGTCGCCACGCTGACCGCGTCCGGCGCGCAGGAGTTCGACGCCTATGAGAGGCTGTCCGACTTGCGAGCCTCGGCGTTGCTGGATCAGGCGGCCAATGCCGAAGCGCTGCTCGGCGCCATGGACCTCATCGCCTCCGCGCTCGGGCGCGACATCGTCGCGGTCGAGGAAACCGACCCGGCGAGCGATGCCGCGCGGCATTGCCTGGAGCGCTATTATGCCGAGCTGGCGGAGCGCTTCCCCACCGGCTTCGAAGTCGCCCGTTCGCGCGATCCGGATGCCGCGGACATGATCCGCCCGCGCGGCGCCTTCCTGGTGGCCATGTCGGACGGCATGCCGGTGGGCTGTGTCGGCCTCAAGGGCGGCACCGGCGACACCGCGGAGATCAAGCGGCTATGGGTCTGTCCGAGCGCGCGCGGGCTTGGCCTGGCGCGGAAGCTGATGACGGCGGCCGAGGACGCCGCGCGGGAGCTGGCGATCGCGGCGCTGCGGCTCGACACCAACCGCGCGCTGCCCGAAGCGGCGAAGCTCTATCGCGCCACCGGCTGGACCGAGATCGAGCGGTTCAACGACGATCCCTATGCCGAGGTGTTCTTCGAGAAGAGGCTGTAGCGGCTCGCGCTAGAGGCCCTCGCCCTCCGGCACCGGCTCGCGGCGGCGGCGATCGCGTTCCACCGGCGGCGCGTCGAGCTCCTCGTCTTCGGGAACTTCGCGCTCCGGACGGGTCATCTCGATGCTGCCGTCAGGGTTGACGCGCACGCCGACCCCCTCGCCGCCGATGCTGCCCTCGATCTCGATCGGCGCATCGATGAAATTCTGGCCCTCGTCGGTCAGCGCATCGGAGAGATTCTCCACCACCGGCTCGGCCCTGGGCCGCGCGGTCACGCCCAGCGCCTGCGCCATGAAATCGCGCCACACCCGCGCCGGCGCGCCGCCGCCGGCGAGGCCGGGATTGGGCGTATTGTCGTCATTCCCCATCCACACGCCCGCGACGATGCCGCCCGCGTAGCCGAGGAACAGCGCGTCGCGATTGTCCTGCGTCGTCCCGGTCTTGCCGAACGTCTCGACCGACAGCGCCGCGCTCTGGCCCGTTCCCTCGCTCACCGCCGCCGCCATCAGCTCGCGGATGCCCTCGAGCTCGCGGCTGCCGAGCGGGCGGTTCATGTTGGCGAAGCGCGAGAACCAGCCCGGCTCGTCCTCCGCCGACAGCCCGCGCGGCCGCACCGGCGCTTCGCCCGCGGCGATCGCGGCATAGGCGGCAGTGAGCTCGAGCAGCGACACGGTCGAGGTGCCGAGCGCGATCGAGGCTTCCTCGGCGATCGGGGTCGAGATGCCGAGATCGCGCGCCGCGCGGATCACCGCGCGCGGGCCGACATCCCTGATCAGCCGCGCCGCGGCGACGTTGCTCGACCGGGCAAAGGCCTGGCGCAGCGTGATCTCGCCGCGATAGCGCCCGTCGTTGTTCTTGGGGCTCCACTCGCCGATCGTCACCGGCTCGTCGAGTACGGTCGAGTCGGGGCGCATGCCGTTACGCAGCGCCGCGAGGTAGACGAACAGCTTGAAGGTCGAACCCGGCTGGCGCCGCGCCTGGGTGGCGCGGTTGAACGGCGAGTCCGCATATTTCTTGCCGCCGACCATCGCGATCACGCGCCCGTCGGGCCGCATCGCCACGATCGCGATCTGCGACTGGCGCAGCCCGGCATTGCGCACCGCGCGCTCGGCGGCGCGCTGCATCCGCGTCTCGAGCGTCGTCGTCACCGTCTGCTCGGTCGCGATCTCGCCCGAGCGGTCGCGGGCTTCGGGAAGGACCCAGTCGGCGAAATAGGTGCCCGACGGCAGCTGCTTGCTGCGCGCGAGGCGCAGGCGTGCCGGGGCGACCGCGCGTCCCTCGGCTTCGGTCAGGAAGCCGGCATCGACCATCGTGCCGACCACCACCTTCTGCCGTTCCTGCGCGCCCTTCAGGTTGGTCGAGGGCGCGAGCCGCGACGGCGCCTTGACGAGGCCCGCCAGCATCGCCGCCTGCGCCGTCGTCAGATCGTCGGCCGGACGGCTGAAATAGTGCCGCGCGGCGGCGTCGAGGCCATATTGGTTGTCGCCGAAATAGACGTTGGAGAGGTAGCGCGAGAGGATCTCGTCCTTGGTCAGCCACGCCTCCAGCCAGAAGGCGATCAGCACTTCCTGGAACTTGCGGCCGAAAGTGCGCTTCGAGCTCAGGAAGGCGTTCTTGGCGAGCTGCTGGGTGATCGTGCTGCCGCCCTGCGAGCTGTTCGACGTGAAGACGTTGTTGACGAAGGCGCGGAGGATGCCGCGCGGATCGATCCCCCAATGGCTGCGGAAGCGGCGGTCCTCGACCGCGATGAAGGCTTCGACGACATGGTCGGGCAGCTTGGCGGCGTCGACCGGCTTGCCGACCTCGGCCCCGGTCTTGGCGATCGGGTTGCCCTCGGCCGAGAGCAGGGTGATCGACGGCGGCACCGGCGGCTCCAGCGACTTGCTGAGCGGCGCGGTGAACACCAGCCACCCGATGGTGAGCACGAACAGCACGATCAGCGCGGCGAGCCCGCGCATGCTCCAGCGCCACCACGGGCGCTGCCGCAGCGGCAGCCGCGGCGGGACCCCGCCCGGCGGCGGGCCATCGCCGGCGAAGCCGTCGAACGGATCGGGCGGGGCCGCAGCTGCGCGCGGGTCCGCGATCTCGGGGTACAGGGTGTCGTAGCGCATCGAACCGGGCACTGTATTAGAGCCCTACGACAGCGCGTTCAAGCGCCCGCCGCGCGTCGATCGGAGCGGCGGGCGCCTGCATCACTTGGCCGCCGGCGCGCTGGCCGCGACGGTGGGCGCGGCTTCGGCCAGCCCCGGCACATAGGCCGCGCCCTCGAGCACTTGGAGGCTGGAACCGGCGAAGTCGCCGCCGATCGGCTGCGCGCGGCCGCCGAGGCACTTGGCCAGGAAGCCCTCGGTGATGCCGAAGAAGCTCAGGCGGTTCTCCGGCCGTACGAAGCCATGCCCCTCGTCGGGATAGTTGATGTAGGTGACGGGCAGCTTCTTCGCCTTCATCGCCGCGACGATCTGGTCGCTTTCCGCCTTCACCACGCGCGGATCGTTGCCGCCCTGCCCGATCAGCAGCGGCTTGCTGATCGCATCGACCCGGCTGATCGGCGACTGCGCCATCATCCGCTTCAGATCCTCGGGCTTCGAGGGATCGCCGATATGCTTGTAGAAGGTGCCCTCGAGGATCGGACGCCAATAGGGCGGGAAGCTCTCCATCAGCGTCTTGAGGTTCGACGGGCCGACGATGTCGACGCCGCAGGCGAAGCGATCGGGCGTGAAGGTCAGGCCCACCAGGGTCGCGTAGCCGCCGTACGAGCCGCCGAAGATCGCGACCTTGTCCTTGCTGGTGACGCCCCCCTTCACCGCCCAGTCGACCGCGTCGAGCAGGTCCTGGTGCATCTTGCCCGACCATTCGCCGATCGCTGCGTTGACGAAGCCCTTGCCGAAGCCGGTCGAGCCGCGATAGTTGACCGAGAGCACCGCATAGCCGCGATTGGCGAGCCACTGATGGCCGCTGTTGTAGCCATAGCCGTCGCGCGCCCACGGGCCGCCATGGACGTTGAGCACCAGCGGCACCGGCTTGTCGGGCTTGCCGTCGTTGTTCGCATCCGCGTCCGCCGGCAGCGTCAGGTAGCTCACCAGCGTCTTGCCGTCGCCGCTCGGGATCTCGACCGGCCACATCGGCCGCAGCTTGTAGGCGGCGAGGTCGGGGCGCGTCTCGTAGAGCTTGGTCAGCGTCTTCGCCTTGCGGTCGTAGATATAGGCGGTGGCCGGTTTCTCCGCGGCGCTCGCCGCGACGATCAGCTTGCTCGCATCGTCGGTCGCCGAGACGATCGCCACCTCACCCGGCAGCTTGGCCTTGAGGAAGTCGAGATCGGCCTTGGCCTCGGCATTGAGCGGGGTCCACTCGTTCTTGAGATAGTTCACCGAATAGGCGATCGGCTCATAGGTCTCGGGATCGGTGAGCAGGCCCTGGATGTCCGCCCGGTCGCTCGCCGCGATCACCTCGGTCTTGAGGCTCGCTGCATCCATCTTGACCAAAGCCGCCTTGTCGCGGCCGCGGCTGTCGACCCAGTAGAGCGCCGTGCCGTCCTTGTTGAAGCCGATCGGGTTGGTGGTGAAGAAATCCTCGTTGGCGATCGTCAGCACCTCGGCCCATTTGCCGTCGGCGCCGAGCCGGAAATACTTGCTGCCGCCGCCCGGCACCTGCTGGAAGGCGAAGCGGGGCTTCAGCTGATTGTCGGTGACGAAGCCGCCATAGCCGGGATTCTCCAGCACCAGCTTCTTCGCGCCGGTCTTGTAGTCGACCTCGTACAGGTCGAAGAATTGCGGATTGCGATCGTTGAGGCCGATCAGCACGACCTCGGGGCGCTCCTTGCTCACGCCCTGGATCTGCGCGCGCACCTTCTCCTTGGCCTCGGTCAGCGCGACGTCGACGCCGGTCGCGATCGCCACCGAATGCACGCGGAAATTCTCGTTCCCGCCCGAATCCTGCAGGTAGATGATATGCGCGCCGTCAGGCGCCCAGAAATAGCTCTGCAGCCCGCGCTTGGCCTCCTTGGTCACCGCCTTGGCGGCGGAGAGGTTGCCGATCGGCGCCACCCATACGTTCATCACGCCGTTCACCGGCGCGAGCCAGCTGACATGCTTCCCGTCCGGACTGATCTGCCCGCCGGCGCGGCTCGGGTTGCCGAAGATCTTGTCGCGCGGGATCAGCGTATCCGCAGCAGCTTGCGGCGGCGTCGCGACGGCGGCGCCCGCGCTCAGCAGCACCGCGCCCGACAGCAGGGCAATGGCAAGTCGTTTCATCGATCGGTCCCTCCGTTGAATAGGTGCAGCCTAACTCCGCAGCTGTGTTATTTCAACAATACACTGTTCAACGCACCGGCACGAAATCGAGGTGATGGAAATCATAGCTGAAATCGGCGAGCGGCGAGAGCGCCTTCATCCGGACGCCGGTGACCTTGCCGTCGGCGACCGCGAAGGTGACGACCGCATCCTCCCCTGCGCCGGTAGGGAAGCGGGTGCGGAAGCTGTCGGCGCCCCAGGGTTCGAGCACGCTTTGGAACGCGCGCGTCGGGACGAACTCGATGTGCAGCCCGTCCGCCCTCGCCGTCACGACGATGTCGCCATACCAGGGATCGCGATAGCGCCCGGCATAGGCCGCGAGCGGCAGGCTCGGCGCGCCCTCGGGCGGCTTGGCGTCGCCGGCCGACATCTCCGAGAGCGCCTCGGCCTGCGCCTGCCTGTCGCGCGCGACATAGCTCGCCACCCAGTCATAGGCCGGCGCCGTGCCGAGCAAATGGTCGAGGATCGCGTTGCGGATGCCGCCCGACACGCTGTCCTCGGTGTTGCTGAACACCGCGACGCCGATCCCGGCGGACGGGATCATCGCGGTCTGAGTCACTTGGCCCGACAGCCCGCCCGAATGGCTGATCAGCCGCCGCCCGCGGAAGTCCTGCACGATCCAGCCGAGCGCATAGCCCTGCATCACCGGCCGCGCCGGGTTGAGGTCGGTGCCGCCATCGCTCGACGACATGATCACCTGCGGCTTCCACATCTCCGCCGCGGTCTCGGCGCTCCACAGCCTTTTGCCGCCGGGCAGCTCGCCGAGCGCCAGCTGCGCCTCGAGCCATCTGGCGATGTCGGCGACGCTGGCGTTGATTCCCCCGCCGGCATCGATCAGCGGCGCCTCGTCGGGCTTGACCACCTGCATCGGCCCGATGCCGCGCACCGGCGGCCCCAGCCGCGCGTGGCGCCCCGCGACATTGTCGGTACGCAGCAGCTCGCGCGAGGCCACCGCATCGGTCATGCCGAGCGGCGCCAGCAGCCGCTCGGTGACGAAGGCGCGCCAGCTCTTGCCCGAGATACGCTCGATCAGGACGCCGGCGACGATGTAGAGGATGTTGTCATAGTCATAGCCGGTGCGGAAGCCGCGTACCGGCCGCAGGAACCGCAGCCCGCGCATCACCTGTGCGGTGTCGGCGGTCGATTGCGGGAAATACATGAGGTCGCCCGCGCCGAGCGGCAGCCCGCTGCGATGGACCAGCAGATCGCGCACGGTGAACATCCCCGTCACCGCCGGATCGTGCATCCTGAACTCGGGCAGATATCTGGTCAGCGGCTCGTCCCAGCCGAACTTCTTCTCCTCGACCAGCATCGCCAGCGCGGCCGCGGTGAACGCCTTCGAATTGGAAGCGATGCCGAAGCGGGTATGGACGTCGACCGGCGCGGGCTTGCCCATGGTGCGCACGCCATAGCCCTGGAGCCAGGCCGGCTGGCCCTTGCGCACGATCGCCACGGCGATGCCGGGTGTCCCGAACGCCTTCATGAAATTCGCCACGATGGTGCCGATTGCATTGTCGAAGTCGGCCGGCGGGGCCTCCAGCGCCCACGCCGGCAAGGCCAGTCCCACCGCGCCGGCGAGCCCAAGCGCCAGCGCACCGCGCCGGCCGATCGTCAAACCACTCATCGAGAACCCTCCACTGCCGCGGAGGCTAGACCCTGCGCCGCATTTGTCGAGCGTTACGCTTCCAGCTCGACATCCCAGTAGAGCCAGTCGTGCCAGGTCTCGTGCAGATGGTTGGGCGGGAAACGCCGGCCATGTTCCTGCAGCTGCCAGCTGGTCGGGCGGATCGGCGCCATGAACAGCGGCATCGCCGCCTGCTTCGGCGTGCGCCCGCCCTTCTTGAGGTTGCACGGCGCACAGGCGGTCGCGACATTCTCCCACGTCGTCCGCCCGCCCTGCGCGCGCGGGATGACATGGTCGAAGGTGAGATCGCGGTGGCTGCCGCAATATTGGCACTCGAACTTGTCCCGCAGGAACAGGTTGAAGCGCGTGAAGGCCGGGAATTGCGACGGCTTCACATATTGCTTGAGCGCGATCACCGAGGGCAGCTTGATCGACGCGGTCGGGCTGCGCACCTCGCGCTCGTAATGGCTGACGATGTCGACCCGGTCGAGGAACACCGCCTTGATCGCCGTCTGCCACGGCCACACGCTCAGCGGATAATAGGAGAGCGGGGTATAGTCGGCATTCAGCACAAGGGCGGGACACCCGTCAGGATGGCGGATCAGATCGGGATGGTACATGGTCCCCCTCGTGCCCGTTACGCCAAGAACATTTCGCCGGTCCCGCCTCTCGCCACGAAGCGTTACGCCGTCATGACAACATATGCCGCGACTCGCGGTCAAGAGCCGCTTTCATGATTGTCACGCGTTTCGCGCCGAGCCCCACCGGACGGTTGCATTTGGGCCACGCTTTCTCGGCGATCCTGGCGCATGATTTCGCGCGCGAGCGTGCGGGGCGCTTCCTGCTGCGGATCGAGGACATCGATGGGACGCGCAGCCGGCCCGAGCATGTCGCGACGATCCTCGCCGATCTTCAATGGCTGGGGCTCGCCTGGGACGGCGAGCTGGTGTTCCAGTCGCAGCGGCTGGGACGCTACCAGGCCGCGCTCGATCGGCTGAAGGCGATGGGTCTGCTCTATCCCTGTTTCTGCACCCGCGCCGACATCGCCGCGAGCGCCAGCGCGCCGCATGGGCCCGAGGGCCCGGTCTATCCGGGCACCTGCCGTGGTCTTACGGCGCCCGACCTGTCGCGGCCGCATTGCTGGCGGCTCGACATGGCCAGGGCGCTGGCGGCGGTCGCCGAGCCGCTCGTCTTCGAGGATTCAGGGCGCGGCGTCGTCGTGGCGGAGCCCGCGAGCCATGGCGACGTCGTGCTCGCCCGCAAGGATGCGCCGGCGTCCTACCATCTCGCCGTCACGCTCGACGATGCGGCGCAGGGCGTCACCGACGTGGTCCGCGGCGGGGACCTGTTCGCGGCGACGCATGTCCACCGGCTGCTCGCGGCGCTGCTCGACCTCCCCGTCCCGCGCTACCACCATCATGCCCTGCTCGCCGGCCCCGACGGCGAGCGGCTCGCCAAGCGCCACGGCGCGCCGACGCTCGCCGTGCTGCGCGAAGCGGGCGAGGATGGGCGGGCGCTCGCCGACGCGCTGCGCAAGGGCGAACTCCCGGTTGGATTCGCGGCCGCGAAAGCCTAGATCACAAATATGAAACTCTTCCTCATCCTGCTCCTCATCGCCGCGATGATCGCGACGGTCGTCGCCCTCGTCCGCGGCATCATCACCTTCCTCAAGGTGACCGAGGCGGACCTCAAGGGCGGCACGGGCCCCAGCGCCTCGGCGCTCAAGTCGAACAAGATGATGCAGCAGCGCATCCTGTTCCAGGGCATCGCCATCGCGATCGTCGCGGTCCTGCTGCTGATGGCGAGCAGCAGCTGAGGCTGCGGGCCTTGGTCAAGCTCAACAAGATCTACACTCGCACCGGCGACGGCGGCACCACCGGCCTCGTCGACGGCTCGCGCGTCGCCAAGAACGATCCGCGCATGGCCGCGATCGGCGATGTCGACGAGGCCAACAGCGCCATCGGCGTCGCGATCGCCGCGCTCGACGGGGAATATCCCGCACGCCTGCTCGAAACCATCCAGAACGACCTGTTCGACCTCGGTGCCGACCTCGCCACGCCGGGCGAGGATTTCACGCCGTCCGAAACGGCGCTGCGCATCGCCCCGGCGCAGGTCGCGCGGCTTGAGGTCGCGATCGACGCCGCCAACGAAGCGCTGGAGCCGCTGCGCAGCTTCATCCTGCCCGGCGGATCGTCGGTCGCCGCCGCGCTGCACCTCGCCCGTGCGATCACCCGCCGCGCCGAGCGCACCACCGTCGCCGCGGCGCAGGAGATGCCGCTCAACCCGCAGGCGCTCGCCTATCTCAACCGATTGTCGGACCTGCTGTTCGTGCTGGCGCGCGAGGCAAACCTGGCGGCGGGCGGCGATGTCCTGTGGAAGCCTGGCGCGAACCGCTAGGAAAGTGGAGCGGGTAGCGGGAATCGAACCCGCGTATTCAGCTTGGAAGGCTGCTGCACTACCATTGTGCTATACCCGCCTGCGCGGATTTCGCCTTTAGGCGAAATCAGCTTCGGCGGGCAAGCCCGCTTGTTCTCTAGCGGAGATGGCGCAGCGCGAAAGCGCGGCCCGAGCCCGATTTCAGATAACGTTCGAACGCAACCGCCTTCGCCCGATTCCGAAATGCCGTATAGTTGACCAGCATCCATGGCCGGTATTTGGAGGTATGAGCCGACTGCCCGGCATTATGTTCCGCTAGGCGAACCCGCAGATCATCCGCAAGCCCGGTATAGAACTGATCGGGCTCGTTCTCGCTCTGCAGGATGTAGACATAGAACATCGCCATCGGGAAGGAGGATGGCTTGCCAGCCGAAGCGCCGCAAGGCGCAAAGGATGGTGGAAGGGACTGGATTCGAACCAGTGTACGCTCACGCGGGCAGATTTACAGTCTGCTGCCTTTAACCACTCGGCCACCCTTCCATGCGGCACGCCGAAGCGAGTGCGGGCCATTGCCGAAGCGCGCCGCTGCTGTCAACGCCTTGCGCCGGTGTTTCGTGCCGCCTAGCGTCTCGCGATGAGCAAGGGACCACGACGCGGCCACCGTCCTTCCGGCAATCCGGGCAGCGGCAACCGCCCCCGCTTCTGGGGCCGCCACGCCGTCACCGCGGCGCTCGCCAACCCCGAGCGCAACGTGCGCAAGGTGTGGGGCACGCGCGAGGCGCTCGCCGCGCTCGAGCTGCCCCCGGTGCTGCCGATCACCTTCGCCGACGTCGCCGACCTCGCCCGGATGGTGCCCGGCGACGCGCCGCACCAGGGCATCGTGATCGAGGTCGACCCGCTCGAGGAGATCTGGCTCGGCGACCTGCTCGAGGCGGGCGCGGACGACCGGCGGCCGCTGCTGGTGCTCGACCATGTCACCGATCCGCACAATGTCGGCGCGATCCTGCGCTCGGCGGCGGCGTTCGACGCGCTCGGAATCGTCACGCAGGACCGCCATGCCCCGCCCGAATCGGGCGCGCTCGCCCGTGCCGCCTCGGGCGCGCTGGAGGTCGTGCCATGGGTGCGCGTGGTCAACCTCGCCCGCTCGCTCGACGAGATCGGCGAGGCGGGCTTCTGGCGCATCGGGCTGGCGGGCGAGGCCAAGGGCACGCTCGCCGAAGTGATGGGCGACACCCGCCCCGCGCTGGTGCTCGGCGCCGAGGGCGAGGGCATGCGCCACAACACCGCGCAGCATTGCGACGAGCTTGCGCGGCTGCCGATCTCGCCTAAGGTCGAGAGCCTGAACGTATCCAATGCCGCGGCGATCGCGCTCTACGCCGCGGTCTCGCGCTGAACAGGCGCCAAAACGGGGGAAGTGCGATGTTCGACCGGGTCAAGGGCATGGCACTCGCGCTGATCGCGCCGCTGGTGCTGGTCGGCTGCGCCTTCAGTCCGGGCAAGTTCACCTCCTCGCTCACCCTGCTCGCCGACCGCAGCTTCACCTTCACCTATCAGGGCGAGGTGATCGCGGTGGATATCGCCGGCGAGATGGCGAAGGGCATGGGCGACGCGTTCAAGGACAAGGACGACGACAAGGACAAGAAGGACATCGGCACCACCGCGCTGCTGCGCGATGCGTCGTGGCAGGACGAGGACGCCGCCGGCAACACGACCGAGCCTGCGGACGACGAGGATTCGGCCAAGGACGATTCGGCTGAGGACAGGGCCAAGAAGGAGGCCAAGTTCAAGGCGATCGGCGAGGCGCTGACCAAGGAAGCGGGCTATCGCTCGGTCACCTACAAGGGCGACGGCGTGTTCCTGATCGACTATCAGATCAGCGGCAAGCTCACCCACAATTTCCTGTGGCCCTATAATCTCGATGCCGAGGTGATCTTCCCGTTCGTGGTGGTCGAGCTGCGCGGCAGGGACCAAATCCGGGTCAAGGCGCCGGCGTTCGGCGACAATGATTCACCGGGCAAGGGCAAGACCGACGACAGCAAGGCCAAGCTCGACGGCACCTTCAAGCTGATCACCGACGGCGAGCTGGTGAGCCAGAACAACGAGGACGGCGCGAAGACCGAGGGCGGCCGCAGGACCGTGACGTGGAAGGCCACGCCGCTCAGCAAGGACGCGCCGATGGCGGTGGTGAAGGTCGCGCCGCTGCCCTGAAAGGGGCGGACGCCGTCGGGCGGAAGTTGACGAAGTTACGCGGAACGCGATTCATTCTGTCAACTTGATCGCCTTTGTCGGGCGGATGTCGGCCGTGGTTCAACCGTGCGGATCGACGAAATCAAAGAGCGGCCGCGATGCGGCCATTCGATGCAAGCAAATGAATTCCAACATTGCAAGCGGGTGGCTTGTAGCTGGAAAACGATCGTCTCCTGGAACCTGAAACAAGTTCAGGGTGACGGGTAGAGTGGAAAGGTGGACGCCCGCGACTGCGGGAGGCAGCCCTGCGCCCCCTAGCCCTCGCTCAATCCTCCGCGGCGATCGTCACCTTGAGGCCGTCGAGCGCGGGGCCGAACTGGATCTGGCAGGACAGGCGCGAGCGCTCGTCGCGGTCGGACGAGCTGTCGAGCAGGTCGTTCTCGTCCTCGCTCATCGGCGGGAGTTTGTCCGCAAATTCCGGATCGACATGGACGTGGCAGGTCGCGCACGAGCAGCAGCCGCCGCACAGCGCGAGCAGCTCGTCGAACCCATTGTCCCGGATCACTTCCATGACGCTCAGGCCAGTCTCGCCCTCCACCTCGCGTTCTTCTCCTTCGCGCGTGACGACGATAAGCTTGGGCATGACCGACTCCTTCTGGTGCCGTGCCCATGCCGGGCTTTGGCCGCGTGTTCAAGTTTTCCTCTGGCAAGGTTTCACCCGATGGGCCTGAGCGCACGACAGATCCGCGCCTCGATCGACGCGATCGCCGCCGCCGAGCCGCTGGTGGCCGCGGCGGTGGCGCGCGTCGGCTATCCCGAGCCGCGCATCCGCGACCGCGGCTACGAGACGCTGCTGCGCACCATCGTCGGCCAGCAGGTCAGCGTCGCCGCGGCCGCATCGATCTGGAACAAGCTCGCCGCGGCGCTCGGCGACCTGACCCGGCCGGAGATCGTCGCCGCCGCCTCCGACGAGGCGCTGCGCGCCGCCGGCCTGTCGCGCCAGAAGGCGAGCTATGCCCGCAGCCTCGCCGACGAGGTGACCAGCGGGCGGCTCGACCTCGCCGCCCTGCCCGAGGACGACGAGGACGCGATCGCCCAGCTGGTGCGGATCAAGGGGATCGGGCGCTGGTCGGCCGAGATCTACCTGCTCTTCGCCGAGGGGCGGCCCGACATCTGGCCGGCGGGCGACCTCGCCGTGCAGATCGAGATCGGCCGCATCATGGGCCATGCCGAGCGGCCGAGCGAGAAGCTGACCCGCGAGATCGCCGAGCCCTGGCGCCCACACCGCGGCGCCGCCGCGATCCTCGCCTGGCATCACTACAAGGCCGATATGGAGGTCATCTAGGACTGGCGTCGCCCCCCGTCCCTTGCCAAAGAGCGACGGACAGCAAGGAGGCCTGACCCCATGAAGACCCGCGCCGCCGTCGCCTTCGAGGCGAAGAAGCCGCTCGAGATCGTCGAGCTCGATCTGGAGGGGCCGAAGCCCGGCGAGGTGCTGGTCGAGATCATGGCGACGGGCATCTGCCACACCGACAGCTACACGCTCGACGGGTTCGACAGCGAGGGCATCTTCCCGTCGGTACTGGGGCACGAGGGCGCGGGCGTGGTGCGCGAAGTCGGCGCGGGCGTCACCAGCGTGAAGCCGGGCGACCATGTCATCCCGCTCTACACGCCGGAATGCCGCCAGTGTAAGTCCTGCCTCTCGGGCAAGACCAACCTGTGCACCGCGATCCGCGCGACCCAGGGCAAGGGCCTGATGCCCGACGGCACCACGCGCTTTTCCTACAAGGGGCAGCCGATCTTCCATTACATGGGCTGCTCGACCTTCTCGAACTTCACCGTGCTGCCCGAGATCGCGGTGGCGAAGATCCGCGAGGACGCGCCGTTCCAGACCAGCTGCTATATCGGCTGCGGCGTCACCACCGGGGTCGGCGCGGTGGTCAACACCGCCAAGGTGCAGGTCGGCGAGAAGGTGGTGGTGTTCGGCCTGGGCGGGATCGGCCTCAACGTCATCCAGGGCGCGCGAATGGTCGGCGCGGACGTGATCATCGGCGTCGACATCAACGCCGACCGCGAGGAATGGGGCCGCAAGTTCGGCATGACCCACTTCATCAACGGCAAGGGCAAGAGCCGCGAGGAGGTGATTGCCGAGGTCCTCCAGATCACCGACGGCGGCGCCGACTACAGCTTCGACGCGACCGGCAATACCGAGGTGATGCGCACTGCGCTCGAATGCTGCCACCGCGGCTGGGGCGAGAGCATCATCATCGGCGTGGCGGAAGCGGGCAAGGAAATCGCCACGCGCCCCTTCCAGCTGGTCACCGGCCGGGTATGGAAAGGCACCGCGTTCGGCGGCGCCAAGGGCCGCACCGACGTGCCCAAGATCGTCGACTGGTACATGAACGGCCGAATCGCGATCGACCCGATGATCACCCATGTGCTGAGCCTCGAGGAGATCAACAAGGGGTTCGACCTGATGCACGCGGGCGAGTCGATCCGCAGCGTCGTCGTCTACTGACCCGGACAAGGGAGCGGAGCCATGTTCAACCACATCATGGTCGGATCGAACGACATCGAGCGATCCAAGGCCTTCTACGACGCGGTCCTCGGCACGCTGGGCTTCACCGGCGAGCCGTTCCGCGACGTCGCCAAGAGCGGGCATGCGCGGCTGTTCTACCGGCACAATGGCGGGACCTTCTGCGTCGCGCAGCCGATCAACGACGAGCCGGCCTGCTTCGCCAATGGCGGGACGATCGGGTTCAAGTGCGACTCCCCCGAGCAAGTGAAGGCGTTCCACGACGTCGCGGTGGCCCATGGCGGCACCTCGATCGAGGATCCGCCGGGGCTGCGCCAGGGTTCGCTGGGGCCGATGCATCTGAGCTATGTCCGCGACCCCGACGGCAACAAGCTCTGCGCCATCCACCGCCCGGCGGCATGAGCGAAGCCGGCTGGATCCTCACCCTCACCTGCGCCGACCGGGT
This sequence comes from Sphingomonas sp. MS122, assembly GCF_049532975.1. Lineage (GTDB taxonomy): Bacteria > Pseudomonadota > Alphaproteobacteria > Sphingomonadales > Sphingomonadaceae > Sphingomonas. The sequence continues at coordinate 896,718 of NZ_CP186695.1, forward strand.
GGGGATCGTCGCCGGCGTCAGCGGGTTCCTGGCGCGGCACGACGGGTTCATCCTCGACAGCCAGCAATATGCCGACCTGGAGACGGGGCGCTTCTTCATGCGCGTCGTCTTCACCGCCGGCGGGCCGGGGTTCCCGGCCGACCGCGAAACGCTGGTCGCGGCGTTCCAGCCCGTCGCGGCCGAGCTCGAGCTCGACTGGGGGCTGTCGGCGAGCGACGAGAAACCCAGGCTGGTGGTCGCGGTGTCGAAGGGGTCGCACTGCCTCAACGACCTGCTCCACCGCCAGCAATCGGGGACGCTGTCGGCGCGGATCGTCGCCGTCGTCTCCAACCACGACACGCTGCGCCGGCTCACCGAATGGCATGGCGTGCCCTATCATCACCTGCCCGTCGGCGCGGGCGGCAACGCCGAGCAGGAGCGGGCGATCGAGGCGGTGATGGAGGCGGCCGGGGCGCCCTACCTGATCCTCGCCCGCTACATGCAGGTGCTCACCCCCGGTTTCGCCGACCGGCTGGCGGGGCGCTGCATCAACATCCATCACAGCTTCCTCCCCGGCTTCAAGGGCGCCCGCCCCTATCACCGCGCGCACGAGCGCGGCGTGAAACTGATCGGCGCCACCGCGCATTTCGTCACCGGCGACCTCGACGAGGGGCCGATCATCGAGCAGGCGGTGGAGCGGGTCGACCACCGCGACAGCGTCGACGACCTGATCCGCATCGGCCGCGACATCGAGGCGCAGGTGCTCGCCCGCGCCGTCGATGCGCTGGGCGAGCGGCGCGTGTTCCTCAACGGCAACCGGACATTGGTGTTCAGATGACCCTCGAAACCCTCTCCTCCAACAAGGCGCATGGCGGCACCCAGCGCGTCTATCGCCATCCGAGCGCCACCACCGGCACGCCGATGACCTTCTCGGCCTTCGTCCCCGACCACCCCGAGGGCGCCAAGCTGCCCGTGCTGTGGTATCTCTCCGGCCTCACCTGCACCCACGCCAACGTCACCGAGAAGGGCGAGTACCGGCAGGCCTGCGCCGAGCACGGCGTGATCTTCATCGCGCCCGACACCTCGCCGCGGGGGGACGGCGTGCCCGATGACGAGGCGTACGACTTCGGCCAGGGCGCGGGCTTCTATGTCGATGCGACCGAGCAGCCCTGGGCGGCCAACTACCGCATGCGCTCGTACATCGAGGACGAGCTGCCGGCGCTGATCCTGCGCGAATTCGCCTGTGCCGACCTCGCGCGCCAGGGCATCACCGGCCACTCGATGGGCGGGCACGGCGCGCTCACCATCGGCCTTCGCAACCCCGACCGCTTCCGCTCCGTTTCCGCCTTCGCCCCGATCTGCGCGCCGCTCCACTGCCCATGGGGCGAGAAGGCGCTGACCGGCTATATCGGCGGCAACCGGGAGGACTGGCGGTCCTACGACGCCTGCGCGATGATCGAGGACGGCCTGTCCGTCCCCGAGCTGCTGGTCGACCAGGGCGATGCCGATCAGTTCCTCACCGAGCAATTGAAGCCCGAGCTGCTCGAGAAGGCGTGCAGGGACGCCGGGATCGACCTCACGCTGCGCATGCAGCCGTGCTACGACCACAGCTATTATTTCATCTCCACCTTCCTTCCCGAGCATGTCGGCTGGCACGCCGAGCGGCTGAAGCGGTGAGCGGTCCGGGGGCGGCCGCCGGCGACCCTTCGTTCGAGCTCGCGGCCGAGCTGTGGCGCTGGACGCCCGAGCCGCCGGCCAAGGCGAGCTGGTATTTCGTGACGATCACCGGCGAAGCGGCCGACGCGATCCGCGCATTGGGGTTCGAGCGGTCCGCGCTGGGCGGCGCGCGCGGGTTCGGCTCGGTGCGCGTGCGCGCGAGCGTCGGCGGCGCGGCGTTCGAGACCTCGGCCTTTCCGCACAAGGCGAGCGGCGGCTATGTGCTGCCGGTCAAGGCCGCGGTGCGCAGGGCGGCGGGGGTGAGCGAGGGCGAGACGGTGGCCGTGGGGCTGTGGCTGTGACGTTCGTCGCGGTTCGCGGAAAGTCCCAAACGTCACACTGCCACGCACGCGCGAGTCAGGCGTCCTCATAATCAAAGTCGTCGTCATCCTCGTCATAGGGCGGGGCCAGCGCCTCACGGCCTTCGGACGGCGGTCCGGCCTGATAGTGGAGCGGGGTGAGCGGCTCGGCCGGGACGCGGCTGTCGGCGAGGGTCGCGAGCGTGGCGTCGAACACGGCGGCGCCGGCGGTGCTCCAGTCCATCATGCCGACCGGCTTGCCGCCCAGGGCATAGACGCCGGCGGTGATCGAGTTGCGCTCGAGCAGCCATATCAGCAGCCGGTCCGATGGCTCGCGCACCTCGGCGACGATCTTGCCCTCGCGCCACATCTCGCGCACGCCGCCCTTGATCGCGCGCTCATACGCCGTGGTCATCAGCCGCGCGGTGGCGATCCGCAGCGCCTGGTCCCAGGCGAGCGCGAAGGCCTTGCCGTCGGGATGGTGGCGCAGGCGATAGGCCGAGCGCGGGGTGATGCCGGTGGCATGCGCCGCCTCCGAGATGCAGCCAGTATCGGCGAGCGCGCGCAGGAAGCCGCGCTGGCGCTCCGCGGTCCAGCCGTCGTGGCGGGCGCGGAGGCGACGGGGGCGTAGCCGGCGAAGGGGTCGGCGGCGTCGGGGGTAGGGTGAGCGTGCTTCATGAGTCGGCTCCTTTGGTTCGCGGAGCCGGGGTATTTAACCTAATTGGTTCGTGTGGGAAAATGGTGGGGAGGAGGGGTTCGAGCCGTGGCGGCATTGCGGGTGGTGAGGTGGATCCCGGCACAAGGCCGGGATGACGAAGGTGAGAGAGGCGACGGAAGCGGAATAGGGCATCGGGACGAAGCGGCGAAACATCCATTCCGAACCAAACCCGTCACCCCGGCCTTGTGCCGGGGTCCACTGGGCGGCACGCTTTGTCGCCGATGATCGAACGCATCCCCTGCGTCTACATCCTCGCCAGCGCGTATAACGGCACGCTCTATGTCGGCGTGACCTCCAACCTGATCGGCCGGATGATCCAGCATCGCGAAGGGACGTTAAACGGCTTCACCAAACGCTACGGCATCCACCGGCTGGTGTATTTCGAGGTCGGCGAGACGATGGAGGCCGCGATCGCGCGGGAGAAGCAGGTCAAGCGCTACCGCCGCGAGTGGAAGCGCATCGAAGAAGAGGATAAGTGAGAAGCACGGGCAAAGCCCGTGCCTGCGTCGGTCGGCGCTCGTGGCGCCGCCGGCCGGGCGTGCCGCCGAGGAGCGGGGATTAGCTGACGCTAATCCCCTGCGCGGCCCGCCTACTCCGCCGCCACCGTCCCATCGAACAGCCCGCCCTCACCCGCGCCATCCTCGTTCGCCGCCGGGCCGGCCTTGGCCTTCTGGCGCTTGTCGAACGAATCCCAGACCTCGCCCCAGTTCCCTCGGGTCGCGCCCTTCGAGTACTCGGTCGCGCGAGTCTCGAAGAAGTTGGCATGTTCGACGCCGTTGAGGAGCGGGGTGAGCCAGGGGAGCGGGTGCTCGTCGATCATGTAGATCTGCTTGAGGCCGAGCTGGTTCAAACGCCAGTCGGCGATGAAGCGGATGTACTTCTTGATCTCCTTGGGCGTCATGCCGGGGACCGGCCCCTGCTCGAACGCCAGGTCGATGAACGCGTCCTCGAGCCGCACGGTCGTCTGGCAGACGTCCATGATGTCGTCCTTGACCGCCTTGGTCAGGCAGTCGCGCTCCTTGACGAAGGCGTGGAACAGGCGAGTGATGCCCTCGCAGTGCAGGCTCTCGTCGCGGACCGACCAGGAGACGATCTGGCCCATGCCCTTCATCTTGTTGAAGCGCGGGAAGTTCATCAGCATCGCGAAGCTGGCGAAGAGCTGAAGCCCCTCGGTGAAGCCGCCGAACATGGCGAGCGTCTTGGCGATGTCCTCGTCGGTGTCGACGCCGAACTTCTGAAGATAGTCGTGCTTGTCCTTCATCTCGGCATATTCGAGGAACATGCCGTACTCGCTCTCGGGCATGCCGATCGTGTCGAGCAGGTGGCTGTAGGCGGCGATGTGCACCGTCTCCATGTTGGAGAAGGCGGCGAGCATCATCTTGATCTCGGTCGGCTTGAACACGCGGCCGTATTTCTCGTGGTAGCAATCCTGCACTTCCACATCGGCCTGGGTGAAGAAGCGGAAGATCTGGGTGAGCAGGTTGCGCTCGTGATCGGTCAGCTTCTGCGCCCAGTCGCGGCAATCCTCGCCCAGCGGCACCTCTTCGGGCAGCCAGTGGACCTGCTGCTGGCGCTTCCAGAACTCATAGGCCCAGGGATATTCGAAAGGCTTGTAGGTCTTGCGGGCTTCGAGAAGAGGCATGGGGTTACTCCGGGACGAACTGAGAATAGAGGACGGCCACAAGGACCAGTGAGAAAAAGGCGCCGAAGAGAACGAGCATCAGCGCGTTGAAAAAGCCGAAGCGGCGATCGGTGGCGTTACGGGCTGGCAGCTCAACGCCGGCGGCGCGATCGATCATCAACTCGATCGCAGGAACGCCATCCCGCCACGCACGGGTTCGGAAATTCCAGATACCGAGCATGAGGAAACCCGGCCCTGTGACGAGCAGAAAGAGGATGAGGGCGACATCGTTCATGCCGCGCTCGCGATGCTGAACACCAGCGCGAAGCCGGTGAGGAAGAGGCAGAACGCGACCAGCATCATGCCGGCGATGCGCGTGGCATAGGCGCCCTCGGCCGTGGCGGCGCGGCGGCGCAGCAGGGCGAGGCCCGCGACGCCGCTGGCGAGGCCGATGCCGGCTTGGAGGGCGAGGGCGCGGGTCATTAGTCGCGGACCCTCACCACCTTCTCGCGCACCACGACCTTCTTGCCGCGCCACGAGCCGACGCCGAACACGACGATGCCGAGGAAGAAGCCGAAATCATACCAGCCGCCATTGTTGGGCACGGCATAGACCGCGACCTCGGGCAGGAAGAGCGAGAGCACCCAGGCGATCGGGAAGATGAAGCCGTGCCACAGCCCGAGCAGGAAGCCGGGCGCGCCGGGCTCGACCGCGGTGGCGACCTGCTGCGCGCAGGCGGCGAGCAAAGCGAGGCTGGCAATCGCGACGGTCGAACGAAGCTTCATGGCCGGACTCCTGCATCGAAAGGGGCGCACGGACGTTGAGCGCCCGACGGCGTTCCACGCATCAACGCATGAGGAGGCGACAAATGGCCGACACCAGCAACATCCGCGAGCATATGGAAGTGATCGGCGCCGACGGCGTCCATATCGGCACGGTCGACCGCGTCGAGGGCGCCCCCGACGGTTCTTGGCGCATCAAGCTGATCAAGGCCGACAGCGGCGCCGAGATCGAAGGCGTCGCGGAGGGCGGGCGCCACCACCATTACATCCCCGCCGGGCTGATCGCCGAGGTGGAGGGGGACCAGGTGCGGCTCTCCGCCAATGCCGATGTCGCGATCACCTTCGAGGAAGAGGAATCGGGCGAGCCGATCTGAGCTCATCTTCCCTCTCCCATTGGGAGAGGGAGGGAGCCGCGCAGCGGCGGAAGGGTGAGGGCAGCGTCGATCATGCGACGCGGCCTTTATCCTTGCTCGCAAGCAGCGCGGCAACGCGCGACGCGCTGCCAGCATGTGTATCGCCGTCCACCTCGATCACCAGTGCTTCCGAAAAACAGAGAATATCGGCGTAGAACGGACCGACTGGCGCTTGATGCCGCCATTTATGGGCAGGAAAGGCTTCGCGCAGTGCCCGTAACAGACGGCGCTCCGGCTCGGGCGCATCGCGCCGAAGCTGGCGAGCACGGGGAACAGTACCGGATGGCTGGTTTGCGTAGAGGCGCATCGCCCTCACCCTTCCGCCGCTACGCGGCTCCCTCCCTCTCCCAAAGGGAGAGGGAATTCTAGCTCACTGGCACGCCAGACATTCGTCATAGTCCGTGCTCTCGCCGAGGTTGAACTGCGGCTTCTCGATCGTGTTGTCGGCCTCGACCCCGCCCGCGAAGCCGGCGCGCTGCACCGATTTGGAGCGGAGATAGTAGAGCGACTTGATGCCGAGCTCCCACGCGCGGAAGTGGAGCATCAGCAGGTCCCACTTCTCGACATCGGCCGGGATGAACAGGTTCAGCGAGGCCGACTGGTCGATATAGGGGGTGCGGTCCGCGGCGAGCTCGAGCAGCCAGCGCTGGTCGATCTCGAACGAGGTCTTGTAGCAGTCCTTCTCCTCCTGGCTGAGGAAGTCGAGATGCTGGACCGAACCGCCCTGCTCGAGGATCGAGTTCCAGACATTGTCCGAATTCTTCGACTTCTCGATCAGGATCTTCTCGAGATAGGGGTTCTTGACCACGAAGCTGCCCGACAGCGTCTTGTGGGTGTAGATGTTGGCCGGGATCGGCTCGATGCAGGCCGAGGTGCCGCCGCAGATGATCGAGATCGACGCGGTCGGCGCGATCGCCATCTTGCAGCTGAAGCGCTCCATCACGCCCATGTCGGCGGCGTCGGGGCACGGCCCGCGCTCGGCCGCGAGCTGCATCGACGCCTCGTCGACCTGGGCCTTGATGTGCTTGAAGATGCGCAGGTTCCAGGTCTTGGCCATCGCCCCCTCGAAGGGCAGGCCGCGCGCCTGGAGGAAGGAGTGGAAGCCCATCACGCCGAGGCCCACCGAACGCTCGCGGCTGGCGGAATAGGCGGCCTTCTCCATGCCCGGCTCGGCACGGTCGATATAGTCCTGCAGCACGTTGTCGAGGAAGCGCATCACGTCCTCGACGAAGCCCTTGGCGTCCTTCCACTCGTCCCAGGTCTCGAGGTTGAGCGAGGACAGGCAGCACACCGCGGTACGCTCGTTGCCGAGATGGTCCTTGCCGGTCGGCAGGGTGATCTCCGAGCACAGGTTCGAGGTCGAGACCTTGAGCCCCAGATCGCGGTGATGCTTGGGCATGTTCCTGTTCACGTGATCGGCGAACACGATGTACGGCTCGCCGGTGGCGAGGCGGGTCTCGACCAGCTTCTGGAACAGCGCGCGCGCGTCGACCTTGCCGCGGACGCTGCCGTCCTTGGGCGACTTGAGCTCCCATTCGGCGCCGTCGCGCACCGCTTCCATGAACGCATCGGGGATGAGCACGCCGTGGTGGAGGTTCAGCGCCTTGCGGTTGAAGTCGCCCGACGGCTTGCGGATCTCGAGGAACTCCTCGATCTCGGGGTGCGAGATGTCGAGATAGCAGGCGGCCGAACCGCGGCGGAGGCTGCCCTGGCTGATCGCGAGGGTCAGCGAATCCATCACGCGGACGAAGGGGATGATGCCGCTGGTCTTGCCGTTGAGGCCGACCGGCTCGCCGATGCCGCGGACATTGCCCCAATAGGTGCCGATGCCGCCGCCGCGCGAGGCGAGCCAGACATTCTCGTTCCAGGTGTCGACGATGCCGTCGAGGCTGTCGGGCACCGAGTTCAAGAAGCACGAGATCGGCAGGCCGCGGCCGGTGCCGCCGTTCGACAGCACGGGCGTCGCCGGCATGAACCACAGCTTCGAGATATAGTCGTAGATGCGCTGGGCGTGCGCGGCGTCGTCGGCATAGGCCGAGGCGACGCGGACGAACAGGTCCTGGAAGGTCTCGCCGGGCAGCAGGTAGCGGTCCTTCAGCGTCTCCTTGCCGAATTCGGTGAGCAGCGCGTCGCGCGAATGATCGACCTCGACCGGATAGGGCCGCGGGTTCACCGCCTTCGAATCGGCCTTCTTCTTCGCCTTGGGTGCGGCGGCCTTGGTCTCGACGGTTGCTTCGGCGGTTTCGGTCACGGTCTCGCTTGCTTCCTGCTGTTCTCTGAAGTCCATCGTCGCTCGTCCCTATGCCGTCCAGATCACGACTCGGGGGCATCCGGCGATGTTACCATCGCACACACCGGAGCGTGAGAACAAAAAGTGTCCACCGCCCCCGTCCAAGGCACGAGCGGGCCCATGCCGCGATATGGGGTCGCGGACGGCGTTCCACCAGTGCTTGGGCTCGACCCCCTGTCTAGCCACTAGAGATTGTGTCAGATCGGCCCGGGAGGCAAGACCGTAAATGACAATTGAAAGACTCGGTTCGTCGCTGATTTGACTCGGTTCGTGGCGCGCCCGGAACGACTTGGCGCATGCGACGCGCGGACCTTCCTCGCCTTTTCAGAATGCAAGAGAACGAACGCGGAACTCACAAAAATTTCATGCACCGATTCATCCACAGGAATCTGGCCCAACATATTGGGGCCGGTCGGTCAGCTTCGCGAAAGCCAGCATGGGGCATGATCCGGATTGATGGCCCGGTCGTAAGGGCCGGAGGACCGAATCGATGCGACTCGTCTTGCTTGCCGCCGTTGCCGCGCTGACCGCCCTTCCCGCCGCTGCGCAGATCCGCGACCCTTCCGGCGGGGTGCGCTGGCCGGCGCCCTCGCCCGCCCTGCCCGGCGTGGCGCGCGAGCTGGGCCAGGCCGACCGCTCGATCCGCGACGGGCGCGAGAGCGGACAGCTGTCGCGCCGCGAAGCCCGTGCGCTGCGCCGGGAGAGCCGCCAGATCGCGGTGCTCGAGGAACGCTACATGCGGGGCGGCTTGTCGGACTCCGAGCGCGCCGAGCTCGAGACGCGCATCCATGCGCTGCGCAGCGTCACCGGGGCGAAGCGGAGCAGCAAACCGTAGGGGTGCCCTGTCCGCTTTACCGTCACCCGGCCTCGTGCCGGCCACGGACAGGGAGATTGCGGTTCGTCCGCGCCGCGCTAGGCTCGTGCCGACCAGCAGGAGGGCGGCATGACGGACCAGGCGGACGGCATCATCGGACGGCGCACGATGCTCAAGGGCGCGGTGGCGGGCGCGGCGCTGAGCGCGCCGGGCGCGGCGCTGGCGGCGGACGGCATGGCGGACGTGAAGAAGGCGATCGCCGCCGGGCACGACGCGGCGGTGAAGCGGCTGCAGGACTGGATCCGCCTGCCCTCGATCGCGGCGGAGAATCGCGGCTATCCCGAAGGCGCCGAGCATATGAAGCAGCTGGCGCTGGACGCCGGCTTCCAGCATGCCGAGATCGTCCCGTCCAAGGGCAAGCCCGGGGTGTTCGCGACGCTCGACGCGGGCGCGAAGAAGACGCTCGGCATCTATTTCATGTACGACGTCAAGCAGTTCGACCCGGCGGAATGGGAGCATCCGCCGCTCGAGGCGAAGCTGATCGACAAGCCCGGCTTCGGCAAGGTGGTGATGGGCCGCGGCGCGGTGAACCAGAAGGGGCCGCAGGCGACCTTCCTCGCCGCGCTGCACGCGATGAAGGCGGCGGGACGCAAGCTGCCGGTCAATCTGGTGCTGGTGGCGGAGGGCGAGGAGGAGATCGTCTCGCCCAATTTCCACGAGATCGTGACCGCGCCGCAGGTCGCCCCCGCGCTCAGGAAGACCGTCGGCGTGATCATCCCGACCGGCTGGCAGAGCCCGGCGACGGGCGGCGTGACGCTCGCGCTCGGCGCCAAGGGCGCGGTCGAGTTCGAGCTCACCGTGTCGGGCGAGAAATGGGGCCGCGGGCCCAAGGGCGACATCCATTCGAGCGAAAAGGCGCGCGTCGACAGCCCGCCATGGCGCTTGGTCGCGGCGCTCGCGACGCTGGTCACGCCGGACGGCAACACCGTCACGATCGACGGCATCCAGGACAAGGTGCGCCCGCTGTCGGCCCGCGAGCGCGAGCTGATCCTGCTGAACGCGCGCGCCAACAGCGAGGAGACGGCGAAGAAGGCGCTCGGCGTGTCGCGCTGGATCGACGACATGAGCTGGGAGGAATCGCTGCTGCGGCTGGCGCAGGTGCCGACAGTCAACATCCAGGGCCTCGTCTCGGGTTATATGGGCCCGGGCGGCAAGACCGTGCTGCCGGGCAAGGCCACCGCCAAGATCGAGATGCGGCTGGTGCCCGACATGACCAAGGACGACACGCTCGCCAAGCTCCGCGCGCATCTCGACAAGCGCGGCTTCACCGATGTCGAGGTCAACGTCTCGGGCGGCTATGGCCCGACGGAAACCGCCGAGACCAGCGCGCTGATCCGCGCCGAGCTGGCGACGTGCGAGCGGCTGGGCGTGCCGGCGACGATCACGCCGCGCATGGCGGGAAGCTGGCCGGGGGTAATCTTCACCGGCCCGCCGCTGGGCCTTCCCGCCGGCCAGTTCGGCTTCGGCCATGGCAGCGGCGCACACGCTCCCAACGAATATTTCGTGATCGAGAGCAGCAACCCCAAGGTGATGGGGATGGACGCCGCGGCGTTCGGCTTCGTCGACTTTCTGTATCAGGTGGCGGCGACGGCGTAGGAAGCGGGCGGCATCGATAAACCTCCTCCCCCGGAGGGAGGTGGCGCCGCGAAGCGGAGACGGAGGGGTATTCTCCCCAAGCGACAACGCTTGCCGAAACCATGAGATGCCTAGTCTTCGCACGCCAGCGCGGCGCGGGCGGCGTCGAGACGCTCGCGCACCGGCGTGGCGGCGGGATCGGGCGCGGCGCCGAGATGCTCGACGCGCAGCTCGGCCATGAAGGCGGCGACCAGCTCGGACCCGCCCTCCTCCAACAGCTGGTTGCGGATCGAAAGCTCGGGCGTGACAGGCAAATGCCGCCGGCCCCAGGCGCCCATCGCGACGAGCAAGGGCAGCAGCTGGATCGCCGCCTCGGTCAGATTGTAGCGCGTCTTCTGCTTGTGGCTGGGGTCGCCGGCCTTGGTGACCAGCCCGCGCGCCTCGAGCCGCTTCAGCCGGTCGGCGAGGATGTTCGACGCGATCCCCTCCATCGAGCCGCGCATCAGTTCGCGGAAATAATGCCGGTTTCCGAACATCATGTCGCGGATCACCACCAGGCTCCAGCGGTCGCCCAGCACCTCCAGCGTCAGGTTGATCGGGCAGCCCGATCGCGGCTCGTGCATCGCATCCTCCAAAACTGCTTGCAATATACAAGCAGATTGACTAGTCCGCAACCGCTTGCTATTTGCAAGCAGTATGGGAGACGGACGATGAGCAAGATACGCGTGAACGGCTTCAGCATCTCGGCCGACGGCTATGGTGCGGGCGTGGAGCAGAGCCTGGAACACCCGCTGGGCGAGGACGGCGAGAACCTCCACCCCTGGATGGTCGAGACGCGGCAATTCAAGGCGATGTACGGCAACGAAGGCGGCGCGGAGGGCGTCGACAATGATTTCACGCGGCGCTCGATGGCGGGCCTCGGCGCCTGGGTGATGGGGCGCAACATGTTCGGGCCGGTGCGCGGCGAATGGCCCGATCATCAATGGAGGGGCTGGTGGGGCGACAACCCGCCCTATCACTGCCCGGTGTTCGTGCTGACGCATCATGCGCGGCCGCCGCTCGAGATGGACGGCGGCACCGTGTTCCACTTCGTGACCGAGGGGCCGGAGGCGGCGCTGGAGCTGGCGCGCGCGGCGGCGGGCGACAAGGACGTGCGCATCGGCGGCGGAGTGTCGACGGTGCGCCACTATCTCAAGACGCGCGCGATCGACGAGATGCACCTGGCGGTCTCGCCGGTGCTGCTCGGCAAGGGCGAGGCGCTGCTCGAGGGCATCGACCTGCCCGCGCTCGGCTATCGCGTCGCCGACCAGGCGATGGGCGAGCGCGCGCTGCACCTGATCGTTGCGCGCGGGTGACCCGCGGCCGCGAACGCAACTCCGGGCCAGCCAAATCGGGCGGGATTGTGGCGACGGGCTGAACCCCAAGTGAAGGGGCCCGCTCGCCGCCACATTCGCGTGGGTTCGGCCCGCCTTTTCCCCGCCACGCTTCGTCCCGCTCCACCGGTGGCGCGGGCTCGAGGCTGCCCCGTTCGCCCGGCAACTCCCCGTTGCGATGAGCCGTTCTTGCGCCGGTTCATGGCAACATGAGGAGACGAACGATGCGAACCCTGAGTATCACCGCCGCGGCGCTCGCCGCGTTCACCGCCGCCCCCGCGCTGGCGCACGATCGCACCGCGCACATCTACGACGACAGCAACCACCATTATCTCGACTACAAGACCTCGATCAGCGAGGCGAAGCGCGAACTGCGCAAGGATCTGCGCGACGCCAAGGACGAGGCCGACCGGGTCGACGCCTATGCCGAGTACGAGGCGGAGGTCGCCGATGCCGACAAGGATTTCCGCAAGGAGATGGCCGAGAAGGGCATCCGCATTCCCGCCGGCCGCGTGATGGTCGAGACCGAGGTGTCGATGCTGTCGCCGCGCTGATGCGGCGCTGATCTCCTGAACGGCTACGTGGCCCGGACCCGGCTGTCCGGGAGGGCGGGAGCGGCGTTCGCGCGGACAGCGTTTCGCGAATGCCGCTTCCGTCCTTTTAGTAACGCTCAGCCGCACCAGCCCGTGCGAGGACCGCCCGCATAAGGCCGGGCAAGCCCCTCGGCGACCAGCGCGTCGCCGACCCCGCGGCCGTCGACCGACACGAGACGCAGCCGGCGGCCGTAGCGATCGGTGTCGCGTCCGATGCCGGCGAGCGCGACCTCGCCCGAATTGAGCAGCGCCTGCAGTCGCCGCGTCGCCGCCGCGCCGAGCTCGGCCTCGCGCGGGCAGCGTGCGGGATGAGTTTCGGGCGTATCGATATCGGCGATGCGGATCTTGGCGCCGTCCATCCAGAAGGTATCGCCGTCGACCACGCAATTGGCGCCGCCGCCGACATGGCAGAAGCCGAAGCGGGGGCGGGCGGCACCGGTGGGTGCCGCAGCCACGGCCGGCGCCGGCGGGCCTCCCTGACTGGCGAGCAACGCCGCCGAACGGCGCGATTCCGCCCAGGGATGGCGCGCCGGCGCCGCTTGCGTGACGGTCGTGGCGATGGCCAATTCGCCCGCGAGCATCGGCCAGGCGGCCCAACCGAGCCCGGCGAAGACCCCGGCCAGCGTCATCGTCACCAGCTCCAGCCGGCCGAAGCGCCAGCGGCGGCGGGGACGGCGTGCGAAGATGCGCGATTCGAGATGCGCGCCATGCCATGAGCGCCGCACCTTTCGGCCGCGATGCAACTCGTACGGATACTTCATCGAGCGGCCGGCTTCATTGCCTGCGATGTTAGCGCGCCCGAGTCACCAAATCCTTTCGGGTCGGCACGGATCCGGAGCCGCTTGCCGCCATTTCGGAGCGACCGGCGATATATCCGTTTCGGACCGGACAATCGCCAAATCGGCGCGATCGCCCGCTAACATGCACGGGTGAGCGAGACGGGGCGGATCATCTTCGTATGCGATGGCTGCGGCACGCCGGGCGTGACGCGCGAGGCCTGGGCGGCGTGGGACGTGGAGACGCAGGCCTGGGTGCTGGCGGAGATGTTCGACTACGCCTTTTGCCACAGCTGCCACCGGCGCACCCAGCTGGAAGAGCTGGCGGTGGAGAAGGAGTAAGGTGGCCGGAGGACCGCGGAACCGCGGCGCCGTTGCGGCCGGGAGATTGCGTGGCGAAGCCGAAGATGGGCCCGAAGATGGGGAGGTGAGCGGCGCTGGCCCCGGGGCTTGGGAGGGGCTGCCGGGGTCGATCGCGTTCATCCCACTCGTCACCCCGGTTCCGGGCCGGGGTGACGCTTTTTCGGCGGCCGGCTTTTCGGGGATCGGCTTTCGGCGGTCGGGCTGGCCTAGGCTGCTTGGATCGATGACCGCGGCTGCGTCACGAACGGCCGCAATATCCTCAGCGCGCGGTCGACATAGTCGGCCTTCTCGCCGACCGGGGCGACATAATGGATCGCTTCCTCGGCATCCTGCAGCGAGGCGCCGCGGGCGATCATCCAGGCGGCGAGATATTGCGAGGACAGGCAACCGCCCGCGGTCGCGACGTTGCCGTGCGCGACGAACGGGGCGTCGATGACGTTGACGCCGGCCTCGATCACCCAGGGCTTGGTGGTGAGATCGGTGCAGGCGGGGAGATCGCCGACCATGCCGAGCTTCGCCAGCAACAACGTGCCCGAGCATTGCGCGCCGATCAGCTGGCGCGCGGGGTCGAGGCGGATGCGCGCGAGCAGACCGGCATCGGCAGCATGGTCGCGGGTGTGGACGCCGCTGCCGATGAGGACGGCGTCGGCTTCGGCCGCGAACTCGAGCGGGCGCTGACGGCGGACGGTGACGCCGTTCATCGAGGTCACGTTCTCGGTAGGGGACGTGATGTGCGCCGCCCAGCCCTTCGCTCGCATCCGGTTGAGGATCGCAGCGGCGATGAAGGAGTCGAGCTCGTTATAGCCTTCGAGGGTGAGGACGGCGATCTGCATGGCTGAAGCTTAGTCCGTTCAACTTGAATCGTCCCCCTGCGAAAGCAGGGGGCCAGGGCCAAGGGCTCATCGCTTCCGACTCTGAACCCCTGCTTTCGCAGCGGAACCACGGCGGCTCGACTTGAGCCCGCCACGGCCTAGCCCGCGTTGCTGAGGCCCAGCTGCCACAGGACGAAGGCATTCTCCTCGGCGGCCTCATGCAGGCTTTCCCAGCGGCCCGACTTGCCGCCATGGCCCGCGCCCATATTGGTCTTGAGCAGCAGGACATTGTCGTCGGTCTTGGTCGCACGCAGCTTGGCGGCCCATTTGGCCGGCTCCCAATAGGTGACGCGCGGATCGTTGAGGCCGCCCGAGATGAACATCGGCGGATAGGCCTGGGGCTTCACATTGTCGTATGGGCTGTAGCCGCGGATCAGCTCGAACGCTTCCTTGTCGGTGATCGGGTTGCCCCATTCGGGCCACTCGCCGGGGGTCAGCGGCAGACTGTCGTCCAGCATCGTGTTGAGCACGTCGACGAAGGGCACGTCGGCGACCACTGCGGCCCAGAGACCGGGATCGGAATTGACCACCGCGCCCATCAGCTCGCCGCCGGCCGAGCGCCCGGCGATGGCGATGCCGCCCTTGTGGGTGAAGCCGCGCTCGATCAGCCCCTTCGCCACGTCGACGAAGTCGTTGAAGGTGTTGGCGCGCTTGTCGAGCTTGCCATCGAGATACCATTGCTGGCCGAGATCGTCGCCGCCGCGGATATGCGCGATGGCGAAGGCGACGCCGCGGTCGAGGAATGACATGCGCGCGGTCGAGAAACCCGGCGGAATGGCATAGCCATAGGCGCCATAGGCATAGAGATAGAGCTTGCCGCTGCCGTCGCGGGGGAAGTCCCTGGGATAGACGATCGAGCAGGGCACTTCGGTACCGTCGCGCGCGGTGATCCTGAGCCGTTCGGTGGCGTATTTCGACGCGTCGTAACCCGATGGGATTTCCTGGACTTTGCGCGTTTCCAGCTCGCCGGTGGCGACATGATAGTCGTAGACGGTGGCGGGGGTGACCATCGACTCATAGCCGATGCGCAGCACGTCCATCGCATATTCGGGATTGTCGCCGAGCGACGCGACGTAGCTCGCCTCGGGGAAGGCGATGCGTTTGCCTTCACCGCCCGCATAGCGGTGCAGCTCGATCTGATCGAGCCCGTCCTCGCGCCCCTCGACGATGAAGAAGTCGGCGAAGGTGGTGACCCCGGTCATGTAGAAATGCGGCGAAGACGCGATCCGCTCGACCCACTCGCCCGGCGCATCGAGGCTGGCGGTGCAGAGCCGCCAGTTGGTGTGGGTGTCGTTGGTGTGGATGAAGAGCGTGCCGTCATGCTCTTCGACGTCATATTCGCGGCCGGGCTGGCGCGGGGCGACGAGGATCGGCTCGGCCAGCGGATTGTCGGCGGGGAGCAGACGCACCTCGCTGGTCACATGGTCGCCGGTCGAGATGACGAGCCACTTGCGCGACTGGGTCTCGCCAACGCCGACGCGATAGCCTTCGTCGTCCTCGTGGTAGAGCTCGACGTCCCCGTCCGGATCGCTGCCGAGCCGGTGATAGCGGGCATTGTCGGTGCGCCACTGGTCGTTGGCGATGCCGTAGAGGAACCCGGCATCGTCGGAGGTCCATACGATGTCGGAAAGCGTGCCGGGTATCTCGTCGGGCAGATGCTCGCCCGTCTCGAGATCCTTGACCTTGAGCAGGAAACGCTCCGAGCCGTTGTCGTCATAGGCATAGGCCAGCCAGCGGCCGTTGTTGGAGACCGAAAAGCCGCCGAGGCGGAAATATTCCTTGCCGTCGGCGAGCGCGGGCTCGTCGAGGATCAGCTGGTCGTCGCCGCCCGCGACAGGCTTGCGCCACCAGCGGCGATATTCGCCGCCCTCCTCGAAATCGGTCCAGTAGAGGAAGTCGCCGTCCTTCTGCGGCACGGTCGCCTCGTCTTCCTTGATGCGGCCGCGCATTTCCTGGAACAGCGTGTCGGCGAGCGGCTTCAACGGCTTCATCACCGCTTCGTAATAGGCGTTCTCTTCGCCGAGATAGGCGAGCACGTCCTCGCTCGTGACGTTCGGATAGCCCGGGTCACGCAGCCAGTTCCACGGATCGTCGATGGTCACGCCGTGGCGCTCGAAGCTGTGGGGACGGGTGGCGGCGACGGGGGGCTTGGGCAGATCGGTCATGTCCGATCCATAGCCCCCCGCCTGCCCTTGTCGAGAGTTGCTATGCCGCTTCGAGGTCGAGCAGCAGGCGCTTGGCCGCGAGCCCGCCGGCGAAGCCGGTGAGCGCGCCGCTGGTGCCGATCACGCGGTGGCACGGCGCGATGATCGAGACCGGGTTGCGGCCGTTGGCGGCGCCGACCGCGCGGCTGGCGCCGGGACGACCGATCTGGCGCGCGATCTCGCCATAGCTTCGCGTCTCGCCATAGGGGATGGTGAGCAGTGCCTGCCACACGCTGCGCTGGAACTCGGTGCCGCGGAAGTCGAGCGGGACGTCGAAGGCGCGGCGCTTGCCGGCGAAATATTCGGCGACCTGCGTGGCGGCCCGGACGAGGACGGGGTGCGCCGCTTCGTCGACGGTCGGGCCGAGCGGGACGCGGCCGGCGCGCTCGTTGGGCCAGAGGATGGCGACGAGGCCGGTGTCGCTGGCGACCAGCCGGAGCGTGCCGACGGGCGAACCGATATCGGTGTGAACGAGGGTCATGTGAAATCTCCTGCGGATATGCTCCGCAAGATAGGCTCGATGCAAATCCAGTGCTTCCCGTGGCTTGCGGGCAAAGTCATGAGCTTCGTCATTCCCGCGAAGGCGGGGATCCATCTGGCTGATCTACAGGCTCCATCCGCAACGGCAGCGTCAATGAATCCCCGTCTTCGCGGGGATGACATAGGACGGGTGGCGCAGAGCCTTAGCTTCCCGCGATCACGCCACCCACGCCGAGCCGCTTGCCGCGGGTAATGATCACGCGGTCGCCGAGTCTGGCCTGGGCAAACAGCAGCTTGGCGAAGGGCAACGGCACGCCGATGCAGCCATGCGTCGCCGCACCCATCTCGACCTCCGAGGCGTGGATCGCGACGCCGTCGTTGGTGAGGCGCATCATGTACGGCATCGGCGCGCCGTAGAGGTTGGAGATGTGGTGCACCTTCTTCTGCGTGATCTTGTGCTCGCCGAGCGGCGTCGGCTTCTCGTCCGCGCCGTAGAGGATCGCGGTCGCGCCGATCTCGTAGCCGTCGCGGAACACCGACATCGTCTCGGCCTCGAGATCGATCGTGATCGTGAGCGGGCCGTTCGCGGGGATGCCCTTGGCGTCCCAATAATATTCGCCGAAGCGGATCGGGCCAGGGATGTCGAGGATGCGCTTGACGACGAGTTGCGGCGCGGGTGCAGGTGCCGGGGCGGCCACGACGGCCGGCTTTGGCGCGGGCGCCTTGGCCACCGGCTCGGGCCGCGGCGCGACCGCGGGCTTCACGGGCGCCGCGGCGGGCGAGTTGGCGGGAAGCAGCGTCGCGGCGCCCATCGCAGCGCCCACGCCGCCGACGAGAAGTCCCGTCCTGATCGCCCATCCGCTCCAGCGCACTTGCCCGACTCCGTTGAAATTGTCCCGCCATGATCCGCAATTCGAGCCGCTCGTGCCAGCCTCGATTCCGCGGCGTTCCAGCATGGCACATCCCGTCCGGCCGTTAACCTCGTCCTCCCGCCCCTTCCAAAAGCCGCGCGATCGGCCTAGCCATTCGCCATTGCCCGGACGGCTTCACAGGCGGCCCTGCCGCCCCCAGATTGGGCCCGGAGCCGCCGGACCACGCGCTTTCTAAGGACTGGAACTCATGTCGACCTATGCCGATCGCCTGAACGCCCTTCGCGAGCAGCTGAAGCGCGAGAAGCTCGACGGATTCGTCGTGCCGCTGACCGACGAGCATATGAGCGAATATGTCGGCGACTATGCGCAAAGGCTGGGCTGGCTGACCGGATTCCAGGGCAGCGCGGGCAGCGCGGTGGTGCTGCCCGAGGCGGCGGCGATCTTCACCGACGGGCGCTATACGCTGCAGGTGCGCCAGCAGGTCGACGGGACGCATTGGGAATATGTGCCGGTGCCGCAGGTGAGCATCGCGAGCTGGCTCGGCGAGCATGCGCCGCAGGGCGGGCGGATCGGCTACGATCCCTGGCTGCACACGCGCGGCTGGGTCGAGGAAGCGCGCAAGGCACTGGCCGAGAAGGGCGCCGAGCTGGTCGCGGTGACGAGTAACCCGATCGACGCGGTGTGGGCCGACCAGCCGCTGCCCTCCGACGCCAAGCTCGCGGTGCAGGACGACGATACCGCGGGCCAGACCAGCGCCGCCAAGCGCGCGGGGATCGCCGACTGGCTGGCCGAGCGCAAGGCCGATGCGGTGGTGCTCTCCGCGCTCGATTCGATCGCCTGGGCGTTCAACGTGCGCGGCAAGGATGTGAGCCACACGCCGGTCGCGCTCGCCTATGCGATCGTCCATGCCGACGGCACCGCCGACCTGTTCGTGGCCAAGGACAAGGTGGGCGAGGAGGTCGCCAAGCACTTGGGCAACGCCGTGCGCGTGCATGACCGTTCGGCCTTCGCTCCGGCGCTGGGCCAGTTCGCGGGCAAGCGCGTCGCGGCCGATCCGGGCGGCTCGGTGGCAGCGATCTTCGACGCGATCGAAGCCGGTGGCGGCAAGGTGCTCGCCGTTCGCGATCCGGTGGTGCTGGCCAAGGCGATCAAGAACGACGCCGAGATCGCGGGACACAAGGCGGCGCAGGCGCGCGACGGGGCGGCGCTGGCGCGCTTCCTCAAATGGGCCGAGGCCGAAATGCCCAAGGGCGGGGTGACCGAGATCTCGGCCGCCGCGAAGCTGCAGACGTTCCGCGAAGAGACCGGAGTACTCAAGGACCTGAGCTTCGACACCATCTCCGGCACTGGCGCGAACGGCGCGATCCCGCACTACAAGGTGACCGAGGAATCGAGCCTGCCGATCGAGACCGGACATCTCTATCTGGTCGATTCGGGCGGGCAGTACGCCGACGGCACGACCGATGTGACGCGCGTGATCCCGGTGGGCGAGCCGACCCAGGAGATGCGCGACCGCTTTACCCGCGTGCTCAAGGGCCATATCGCGATCGCGACGGCGGTGTTCCCGGAGGGCACCACCGGCGGACAGATCGATGCGTTCGCCCGGCGGCCGCTATGGGAAGTGGGCTGCGACTATGCGCATGGCACCGGCCATGGCGTGGGCGCCTACCTGTCGGTGCACGAAGGGCCGCAGCGCATCGCCGCGCCCAACTATCCCGGCGGCGGCCCGGCCGAGCCGCTACGCGCGGGCATGTTCCTCTCGAACGAGCCCGGCTACTACAAGGCCGGCGAGTTCGGCATCCGCATCGAGAACCTCGTCCTGGTGGTCGAGAAGGGCATCCCGGGCGCCGAATCGCCGATGCTCGGCTTCGAGACGCTGACCTTCGCCCCGATCGAGCGCAACCTCATCGAGCCCGCGCTGCTGACCGAGGAGGAGCGCCGCTGGCTCGACGCCTATCATGCCAAGGTGCTCGAGGTGCTGGGCCCGCAGCTCTCGCCCGAGGAGCGGGTGTGGCTCGAGGCCAAGTGCCGCCCGATCGCGGCACGGTGAGCTAGTCCGCCTCGGGCTCGCGCGGCGGCTCGGCTTTCGCCTCGCCCGCTGCCCGAGCCTGCGCTTTCCGCTTGCGCAGGTTCTCGCGCAGCGCGGCGGCGAGGCGGGCCTTCTTCTCGGCGTCGTTCATGGCGCGATGCGATAAACCCGCCCTGCCCGCCTTGACAACCGGGCCTCCCCGCGCAAAAGGGCCGCTCCCGCGCGGGGCCGGATCTGCCGCCCGCGCCGAGTGCTGCCGTAGCTCAGTGGTAGAGCGCATCCTTGGTAAGGCTGAGGTCGTGAGTTCAATCCTCACCGGCAGCACCATTTTTCCCGCATGATCTAGCCCGGTTCCGGGCTCGGCGGGCGGCGCAGCGCCGCAAGCCGGCGGTACATCCAGAGCGGGATGCGCAGCACATGATAGAGAAAGGCGAGCCGGCGCGGCAACGGCAGCGCCAGCCGGTCGACCGGCGAGCGCCATAGCGACGCAAGCTCGGCGGCGAGGTAGCGCCAGCCCGGCGCGATCCCCAGCCGCGCAAATCGGACGCGGAAGCCGAGCCGGGAGTGATCGGGGAATGCGCCTTCTCCCTCGCCGTAGGTGAGCGCCGCCACCGCGGTCGCCGCCAGCCGCTCGGTGCGGCGGTCGTCGCGCAGTTCGGCCAGCAGCGCGCCGGGCAAGGCGACGCCGAGCAGCTGGTGGCAGAGCAGCAGCGCGACCCCCGCGGCACGCCCCGTGCCGAGCGCGTGCAGGCGGCGGTAGAGCCCGTCCAGCTCCGCGGCCTCGTAGCGCGAGAGCAGCGCCGCGACATCCGCCAGCCATTTGAGCCGCACCCAGGCGGATCGCGTCCCGTGCACCGTGAGATAGGCGAGCAATTCGGTATCCGTCAGCGTCCGCAGCTGCTGGGCGCCGATGGCCACGGCCTGGGTCGGCGACCGCGCGTCGACGCCGGGGAGCAGATGGGGATTGTCGACCAGCCGCCAGTGCAGCTCCACCGCGATCCGCTTCGCGGGATGGACGAGCACGCACTCCTTGGCGAGCTCCATGAAGAGCTTGAACCGATGCCCGTCGAGCGATGCCGGCTCGACCAGCGCATAACCATTGCGCTCGAGGATCGCGCGGCCATGCGCCGCGGATTCGGGGGTGGTCAGCAGATCGATGTCCCACGCCTGCTTGAGGCCGATATCCCCATAGGCGAGCACGCCCAGCGACGCACCCTTGACGAACAGCGCGGGACAGCCGGCAGCGTCGAACGCGTCCTGGAGCAGCACCGCCTCGCGCGCCATGGCGAGGGCGGTCATGCGGAGTCGGCGAGCCTCGTCGGCGAGGCGCTGCGCGGTCGCGTCGGGCACGGCCATGCCGGGACCGATGAGTCCGTTTTGGACCAGCGCGGTGACGCGGTGACGACGCGCGATCCGCTCGACCCGCGGCCAGTCGATCGTGCCGCTCGCCGCTTCGCGCACGGCCGCGTCGCGCGCAGGTCCGCGAGGCCAGCGGCAGCAGGCGGCTACGATCCTGAATTCGTTCGAGATACCGGATGGCGAAATCATGGTTGCTCGGCAGCGGACAGGCGAATCGAGACTAGCTCGGGTCGCGCCGCGCCGTAAGGGTTTCGTTCGGCGATGCGGCGGCGGTCCATGGAACGTCCTATCATATTGGCCATCCGCCCGTTTTCGGGAGCCTCGCCTTGCCTCGAACGGCAGCAACAGGTAGGAAGCAATGGCTGGCGCTCGCTGCCGTTTCGGTATCGAAAGAGGCGACGTCGGGACAGGACGATCGCTGCCGCGGCCGTTCTCTGGCCTTGGATTGATATCTTTGGGGGATAACGATGACCGAGCGAATGGACGACAATCAACCGAAGTCGGATCGTCTGACCTGGGTCGAGCCGGAAATCTCGACGCTGGCGATCGAAGAGACCGCTGCCTTTTCCGGCCCGGGTCCCGATGGAGGCGCGTTCCCGGATTGCACCAGCTCCTGAGCGACCGGCACATGGGCGGAAGCGTCAGCCGCGCGCTGCGCCTTCCGCCCGGCTCCGGCCTTCATCTATAGGGCGATCAGGTCGGTCGGCGCCGCCGGCAGCTCGATCTCATCCATCTTGCGCAGGTTCGAATCGAGGAAGATCACGCTTCCCGGAAGATCGGCGCGAACGGCGCGCACGCCGAACAGCGACGTCCCGACAATCAGCCCCCGCCGCCCCATCGCCAGCCCGCGGGTCATGCGATCGCTCACCTGCACCGGCGGACCGGCCGAGCGGAGCAGCGTCCCGCTCATCGAGCCGCAGTGCCACAGCACCCCTTGCGCATCCTCGAGGATATCGTGGCAGCAATAGCCGGCCAATCTCTGCCGCCGGACCGGCCGCCAATCGGCGTCGAGCCAGGCGAGCTCGCTCGGCCGGCGCGGCTCCGAGGTTCCGTTGTGCAGCAGGATCGCCACCTGCCCGCGCACAAGCGCGATCGAATTGACATGATGGTAGGGCGCGCTTGCATCGGCGAACGGATGCCGCACATCAACCGGCGCGCCATCGAGCGTGAAGCGGCGGATCGCCTGGTTGGCGGTATCGACGAGGCAGATGCACGAATCGATCACGGCGAGCTGATGGCATTGGCTGTCGAGCCCCTTGGCGATCACCGCGGCGTCGGCGATCACGCCGGCATCGAGCCTCAGGCGGACGATCCTGCCCTTGTCCGATCGCGCGCTCGGCACGCCGCAGGATTCGAAGAGGAACAGCGCATTCCCGCGCTGCCGCACGCCGAAGAAGAAGCCGAAGGCAATGCGCTTGGCGCCGTGCGGACCGACCGCGAACAGCCCGTTGCGGCTTGCGGCGAGGCACTCGAAGCCGCGCAGATCGGGGTCGCAGATGCGCACCTGGTCCGCGGCATAGGCACGGTCCGCCAGCGCCGCGCGGATCGATCGCTCGCTTGCGAAGCCGTCCTGCATCGCCGCTGGCCTAGCCGCCGCCGCGCGACAGTCAACCGCGCGTGAGGCCCGGGCCGACGATGGACCGCACCGGCATCTATGGCCTGTTCAGGCTGGACAGCGCGCCGATCGATGCGCGCGAGGCGGCGACGCTGGGGTTCGAGCTTCCAGGTCCGCCGACGGCTGCGCTCGCACGCGCCGTCGACCTCGCCGATCCCGACGCGGTGCACCTCAGCCAATCGGATGACGCGCTGACCCTGCTGCTCGGGCATCTCGACGACCCCGCGGCGGTCGCGGCGCGGCTGGGGATGGCGGCGGAGACGCCCCGGGTGACGCTCGCGGACGCGGCCTTGCGGCGCTTCGGCCCGGACGTCCGGCAGGTCATGGCCGGCGAATGGACGCTCCTTCACCGGGACGCGGGCCGGATCACGCTGGCCTGCTCGATCGCGCAGCGCGACCCCTTGCTCTACGCCCGCGAGGGCGACCGCGTCGCGATCGGTCCCGATCTGCGCCAGCTCGGCCGGATCGACTGGATCGGCGATGCGCTGGACGATGTCGGGGTGCTCTTCGCGGTGGGACGTCAAGGGCTGCGCGCGGCGATGGCGGGCCGCACGGCACTGGCGCGCGTGCGCATGCTCGAGCCGGGCGGGTTCGTCACGCTCGACCGCGCGGGTAGCCAGGTCGCACCCCGCGCGGTGCCCGCGCCGGCCCCGCGCTGGCGCGGCCGGTTCGAGGACGCGGTCGCCGAGACCGGGGCGCTGCTCAATGAGATCGTCCGGCAGCGCATAGGGGCGCCGCGGATCGGATGCATGGTGAGCGGCGGGCTCGATTCCTCGACGGTCGCCTGGCTCGCCACGCGCAACCGGCGGCCGGACACGCTGCTCAGCTTCCTCACGTCCGCGGCGCCGGCGGACAGCGGTCTCGCCGACGAAACCGAATTCGCGCAGATCGTCGCGGACCATCTGGGGGCGCCGCTGACGCATGTGATTCCTGACGAGGAACCGCATCTCTACCGCCCGAGCGCCGTCCAGCTGCGCGAGCGCAACGGGCCGCTGCTGGGCCCTCGCCACTATCTCTACGATGCCTTCGCCGGTCATGCGCAGGCGCACGCGATCCCGCTACTGCTCGATGGGCAATATGGCGAGTTCACGCTGACCAATCCGTTCCCACTGTCCTCTTGGCGCGATCGCCTCCGCCGCAGGTTGCACGCAACGCGGCGCAAGGAGAGCGCGGAACCGGGCGCGGCCTTCCACCTGTTCATGGCGCCGCACCGGCTGGCGGCGCTGCCCGATGCGGTTGCGGCGGCTGTGGCGGCGAGCGCTCCGCCCGGACCGCCTCGGATGCCGGCACCGGGCGACCTCTGGGGGATTCTCGCGGGCACCGAGAAGGCGATGCTCGCACCCGCCTCGCTGGCGCTGGGCCGGGTGCGGATCGCGCTGCCCTTTCGCGATCCGCGGCTGCTGACGCTGTTCTCGGGCTTCCCGGCGGGCATGTTGCAGCGCCCCGGGCAGAATCGCGCGCCAGTGCGACACCTGCTGACGGGACATCTACCCGATTCGATCCGGCTGCGCCCCAAGGGGCTGGCCTTCTCGCCCGACTATTTCGAGCGGCTGACGCGCCAGGCTCCCGCGGCGCGCGCGCGGATCGGCACATTCCGCAAGGCCGGCGCCGACGAATGGCTCGATCTCGACGCGCTCGATGCCGCGCTCGAACGCATCGCGGGCGGCGCGGCGCGGGGCAGGCAGGAAATCCTCACGGCGCAGCTGACGGCGATGGCCGCCGAGTTCATCGCCTGGTGGCGCGGCGTCTCATGAGCTGACCAGGGTCTCCGCCAGCGCCAACGCGTCGCGGGCGCGGGCGCGGTGCGCGTCCTCGCCCGTCTTCTCGACGGCGGGGAAGCCGATCACCGGGAGCCGGGCGGCGAGCTCGAGCAGCGCCTGCTGACGCGCACGATGGCCGGGCAGGGCCGCCAGCCAGACCGGGCGAAACAGGTGCTTCGCGAGCATCATGCCGCGCGCCGCCGGCGGCATCGCTTCGATCGGCGCACCGAGCAGGAGCAGGCCGGCGAGCGGAAGCCGCGCCGCCGAGATGCGCGCCGCCGGGCGGACGACATGCTTGCCGCGCGTCGCGGGCGAGGGCGGCACGACCTCCTCACCCGCGGTCCAGCACGCGATCTCCGGGCCGAGCCGGATCGTCGTCCGTCCCGGCAGTGCTTCGGCCACGCCGTCGCGGATCGCGATGGCGGTCAAGTCGTCGCTCACCAGCGCCGCGCCGCAACCGAGCAGCCCCGCCGTCAGGCTCGACTTGCCCGCGCCGCTCGTGCCCGCGATCAGCACCGCCTTGCCGCCAAGCTCGACCGCGCAGGCGTGGAGCGGGGTCAGCCCGCGCCAAGCGAGGATGTGCGCCGCGACGGTGCCGTAAAAGGCATGGGGCAGCACCCCGTTCCAGTTCGGGCCGGGGAGATAGTCGACGCGCGTGCCGGCATGCGTGTCGAACACCGCCTCCGCTTCCCAGGGGAAGCGCGTGCCGTCGGCATAGATCTGGCCGCGCCGCAACTGTGCGAGCGGGGTGCGCTGCGCCAGCGCCGTCGCCCGGGCGACGCGGACATCCGCTTCGCTCCTTTCATCCGGATCGATCGCCTCGAAATGCATGAGCGGGATGTCGCTCAGCCAGCGCAATCCGAATGCCGCGGCGTGATACGCCAGTGCGCCGGTCACCCGCGCATCGCGGCTAGCTCGCGCTCGCCAGCTGCTGCGCCTGCATCTCCTGGAGCGTGCGGGTCACGGCCTGGGCGCAGGTCTCGGGCGGCACGTCATATTGGCGCAGCAGGCTGGCCTCGACCTCGCTCTGCGTGCTGGGCGTGGCGAGGGCTTCCCAGATCGCCCGCGCGGTCGGATTGAGCGCGACATAGGTGCCGCTCTCGATATTGACCATCACATAGCTGTCCTCGACCGGGGACCCGACCCAGTCGTCATTGCGCCGCCAAACCCTGTCCGTCATCCCGATCCCCCTGCCCCCGCGCAGCGCGCGAGGGCTGCCCATTCCCATGCCGCCAGCTCGCCCGTGCCCGCCGAATAAGACCAGCTATACAGGGGGATCGTCCGGGCGAGTAGGGCCGAATCCGCCAATATCGCCATATGACGGCCAAGCAGCGCAGGGACCCTGGGGCGATGGCGATGTACGAGCAGTTGCGCGACTGCCTCGACCGGGGCGAGGCGCGCAACGGCCTGCGCGGCGCCGGCATCGCCACGCGACAGGACCAGGATCGCGCCGAGCGGCGCACGGGCGAGCGAACGGTCGCGCGGCACCGGGTGGAAGTCCCGCGCCGCCCCCTGCCCGCCGCCGAGGAAATAGCCGCCGGCAAGGCCGCTCGCTTCGCCGAGGCGTTCCGCCGTGTCGATCACGATCGTGTCGTCGCCGACGATCGATCCGCCCGCCGCGACGAGCTGGGCGAGGATCGTCGACTTGCCGCTTCCCGATGCGCCCGCGATGGCGATCGCGCGATCCCAGCCGGGTAGTTGCGCCGCCGCAGCGTGAAGCACGAAGCGGCCGCGCATCCACAGCAGGGCCGGCAAGGCGGTCGCGATAAGCATCGCCGCCACCTCGGTCTCGCTTGCCGCGGGATGCGGGGTCACATCGATCCTTGCCGAGCGACAGCGATATTCGGCGATGCCCGGCGCGGTGAAGCAGAGCGCGTCCCCCTCGAAGCGATAGATCCGGTCCGATCGCGCCACGTCCGGCGCCGCGAGCGCAATCTCGACCTCCGCGTCCGCGGCTTCGTCGATCACGGCACCGGGAATCGAAATCTCCGACAGGACCCGTAGGCCATAGGCGAGAAAGCCGCGCATGCGCGCGGTCAGCCCGGCCAGATATCGAAGGCGAAGCAGATCCTGCGCTCGGCCGCGCCGTGCGGGAAGGTGCGGTGATAACTGTGCGAAGGGAACATCATCAGCGTGCCGGGCGCCGGGCGCACCAGCTCCTCGCCGAACGCCGCGGCCGCCTCCGCGCCGGCCAGTTCCTCGGGCAGGCCGAAGGCGATACAGCCGCCGGGATCGGTCCCATGCGCGATCGAGTCGGGGATCTGCACATAATAGACGCCGCTCAGCCAGCCGAACTGATGGACGTGCCAGGTCTCGAACCCCTGGCTCTCGGTGATCACGCACCAGCAATGAAGCGTGCCTCGTGCGGGACGCGCGCGCGCCCAGGGGTGATCGAGCCCGGCGATGTCGCGGACATGCGCGTCGACCTGCGCCTCGATCTCGCGCAGCAGCGCACGGACCATCGGCGCCTCGCCGGTCGCAGGCGCGTCGATCCGCCAGGTCTGCTCGGAGGCGGTGCCGTAGCGGTCGAAGCGCACGCCGGGATGGCGCAGCAGCTCTTGCGCGAGCGCGGCATTGAACGCATCGAGGCTCGCCCAGCCGGGCGGCCGCGCCAGCGTGGCGCGGCGGGCCAGCACATTCCAGCCGACCATCTCGCGCGCGGCCGCGATCTCGCCGAGCCGGGCAAAGGCGAGGATGCGCGCACCGAACAGCCGCGAATGGCCCACGCCCTGGGCGAGCAGCCCGTCGGTCATCGCGATCACCGCGCCCGGTTCGTCGCGATCGATCAGCAGCGCGGCGAGGCGCTTGCACGCGTCCTTGTTGTGCGGATCGATCTCGAGCGCGCGGCGCAGGCATTGCTCGGCGGCGGCAATATCCCCCAACCGGGTCCAGGTCTTTCCTTCGAGCGCGAGCGCTGCGGCGCGCTGTCCGTCATTCTCCGCACTCGCCAGCGCCACCCGTGCCCCGGCACCGGCGCGGCGCGCATGCGCATCGTCCTCCTGCGCGAGATGCGCATAAGCGAGCAGCGTCGCCTCGGCATAGGACAGCGCGTCGATATCGGCCGATGCGTAGAGCGCCAGCGTCTCGTCGAAAGCGTCGCCGAGATTGAACAGCGAGGCCAGTCGCTGGCGCAGCAGCGGGGAGCCGGGATTGCGCGCATAGGCCGCCTTCACCAAGACGCATTCGTCGGCCGCGGTGATCCGCTTCCCGGTCTCCTGGCTGATGATCATGTGACTGGACATGTTGGCGCGTTCCCCCCGGCCTGATAGGGGTATTGCCGCGCGTGGCGGCAGGCCACAAGCCGAAAAGCGGGACACCGGAAGCGGGACGAGGGGACATGCATTTCGCGCTGGGCGCGACCGTTGCACGCAAGCTCGCCGCCGCGCGGCGCAAGCCCGCCTTCGTGCTGCTGTGGCTGGCTCCGGCGTGGCTGCTGATCGGCCTGTCCGCCGGGCTCATCGCACTGGTACCCTTCCGCCGCATCGCGCCCTGGCTCGGCGTCAACCGCGGCGCGGTGGCGATCAAACCCGCCGTCGATGCGCAGCAGCAGCAGCGGGCGCTGCGGATCGCGCAGACGATCCGCCTCGCCGCGCGCCATGCGCCATTCCGAGCCGACTGTTTTCCCCAGGCGCTCGCCGCGCGCCTGCTATGCGCGCTGTGGCGCGTGCCGTGCGCGGTGCATCTGGGCGTCGCGATCGGGGACGGCCCGGCGAAGATGCGCGCGCATGCCTGGGTGAGCGCGGGCGAGGTTATCGTGAGCGGCGGGGCGGGAAGCTTCGCCGCGCACACGCCGGTCGCCTGCTTCGTGCCCGACGCGCTCAGGGACGCGTGACCGCGCGGACCCGGCCGTCGGCCACGCGGAGTTCCATGTCGCACCAGCGCAGGCTGTGCTCGCGATGGGTGATCATCAGGATCGTCGGCCGCGGGTCGAGCGCGGCGAGGCGGCCGAGCAATTCGGCCTCCCCCTCCGCATCGATCGCACCGAGCGCTTCGTCGAGCACCAGCAGCCGCGGCCGGGCGAGCAGCGCGCGCGCGATCCCGAGGCGCTGACGCTCGCCGCCCGACAGCAGCCCGCCGCGCTCGCCGATGACGGTCTCGAGTCCCTCGCCGAGCCGGGTAACGATCGCCGCCGCCCCCGCGATGTCGAGCGCCGCGGCGATCGCTCCGTCGTCGGCCTCGGGGCTGCTCCAAGTCAGGTTGCGGCGGACGGTGTCGTGGAACAGGAACCCGTCCTGCGGCACATAGGCGATCGCATCCGCCCAGCCTGCCCGCCCGGCGGCGTCGAGGATCATGCCGCCGACCGCGATGCTGCCCGCCTGCGGGACGAGCAGCCCGACGATCAGGTCGACCAGCGTGGTCTTGCCTGCGCCCGAAGGCCCGGCGACGCCGACGAAGCTGCCGGGCGGGATCGACAGCGTGACGCCCTCGACCCCGCGGCCGCCGGCGTGGCGGTAGGTAACCTGCGCGAGCGCGATCGGGCCGGCTGGCGGCGGCGCGGGTGCGGGGGTGTCCGCCGCCTCGCCCAGCTCGATGTCGAAGCCGCGCACCGTTTCGAAGCTCGGCAGATGGAAGGCCAGCACCTGCGCAGCCTGAAACAGCTGGCCCGCCGGCGCGCTCATGCGCGCGAAGATGACGAGCAAGGTGATGAGCAGGACCGGCGCGACGCCGAACCAGCCGAAGCCGAGCAGCACGACCAGGCTCGCCAGCACCGCCGAGCCGATGCCGAAGCCGAGACGCGAGCGCGCCTGGCGCCGCGCGAAGGCGATCGACGCCTGGCGGACGCGCGCCTGGACGCGGTGATGTTCGTCGAGGAAGCGGGCCCGCGCGCCCTGCGCCGCTGCGGTCTTGAGGCCTGCGAGGAAGCGGCCGGTGCCCGCCATCATCGCCTGCCCCGCCTGCACCATCTCGCCGCCGAGCGCGCGAAGGCCATGATTGGTCGCGAGGAACAGCGCCGCAGCGGCGAGCAGGCCCAGCGCGACGGCGGCGGTGAGCAGCGGCGCCAGCAGGAAGGCGATGCAGCCCTGGACGAACAGCATCACCGCCGCGACCGCCATCTGCAGCAGGGTCTGCAGCGCCGCGCCGACCCGGCCGATCTCCTGCGAAAGCAGGCTGGCGACGCGCATATGGCTGATCGGCGCGACGCTCGGCCACGGCGCGTGGGTGAGCCGGATGATGATGCGGTTGCGTTCGGCCTCGACGAAACCCGCCTGGAGCCGGGCGAGCGCCATGTCGCGGCCATAGCTGACCGCGGCGCGGAAAAGCATGATGGCGAGGAACAGCCCGACGAGCAGCGCGAGCTGCACAACAGGGCTCGTCGCGCCGAGCTCGTTCAGGATCGCCGCCGCCCTGCCGCGGTCGGCGCCGACGACGAGCCCGAGAATCGGCACCAGCATCAGGATGCCGACGCCGTCGAGCGCCGCGGCGGCGGCGACCAGGCCCGCTGCCGCGAGCCCGCCGCGCCCGCCATGCGCAGCGAACGCCCCTGCCATCGCGCGCACTCCCCGCCCGAGCGCCATGGCGTTCGCCAGCAGCATCGCGGCTAGGCCGAAGAACGCGCCGGGCGCAGCATCGTCACCATCGGCGACCAGCCGGCCGGGTCGGGCGCGGGTCTGAAGCCGAGCCGCGCGTAGATGCGGGCGGCGGGGTTGTCGAAGCGAACCTCGAGCCGCGCGGGTTGGTCGAGCAGATCAGCGACGTCGAGCCATGCGCGCAGCAGGCCCAAGCCCACCCCGGTCCCTCGCACCT
This sequence comes from Sphingomonas sp. MS122, assembly GCF_049532975.1. GTDB lineage: Bacteria > Pseudomonadota > Alphaproteobacteria > Sphingomonadales > Sphingomonadaceae > Sphingomonas. The sequence goes on from NZ_CP186695.1 coordinate 927,026, forward strand.
CGGGCAGCACGGCGATGTCGACGCCATAGCTCTCATGCGCGTCCCAGGTGACCATGATGCGTCCGAGCGGCCGGCCGTCGCACAGCGCGATACGCCGCATCGCCCGTGGGTGCGCGGCATTGTGTGCCGCGTGCTGAAACTCGGCCTGCTGCACCAGCATCGGCTCGGGCAAGGTCCCGGCGAGCGGCGAGCAGGCGATGGCGAGGTCGATCAGGAACGCCGCGTCCGCCGCCTGCTCCGCGCGGCATGCCAGCGCGGGCGCCCGCGCCGCGAAGGCTTCATCGAATCGGGCGGAAGGGTCGATCATCGGCATGAGCAATCAGGATCGGCAAGCATTGCGGGCTTCCCATCGCATCCAGTTGATCGGCGCGCAAATCCATCTAGGTTCGCCGCCATGACCGAGGAACTCTTGCCGCGCCCGATGGTGCTCGAGGAATTCACGCCGCTGGTCGGCAAGGCGATCCGCGTCGATTGCGCGCCGAAGAGCGTGGACATCACCTTGATGGAAGCGACGGCGCTGGCCGATCGCGGCGCGGCGCCGCGTCCGCCGTTCATCCTGATCTTCCATTCGGATCCGAAGGTGCGGCTGGTCAGCGGTACCTATGCCCTGCGCAGCGGCAGCTTCGGCCCTGCGCTTGTCTATCTCGAGGATGTCGTGCCGCCGATGAACGCATTGCCCGGCCATTATTACCAGGCCGTCTTCAACTGATCGGTCGGGCCGGCAAAGCCGCCGGCCCGATCCGGCATCAGTTGCGCGAGGGGAAGATCCCTTCGAGCGCGATGCACTGGTTGAGCACCAGATAGGGCTGTAGCGTCGAGAACGGGATGTTGCTGCCGTTGAGGCCGGTGCTGCCCGCCACGTTGACCCCGCCGAGCGGAATCAGCGGCTGGCCCTGGGCCGCGCTGGCCGGCACGTAGATCTCAGGGATCGAATCCGGATTGGGCGCGGTATCGACGCCGCGGCCCAGGAACGCGCCGGCCTGCGGCGCCTGTTCCGACGCCTTGACGTTGACTGCGTTCACCGAAACCTGGCCCGGCGCGATGGTATGGTTGTGCGCCGGCATGTTGGACGTGACCAGCGTGGTGTTCTCGGTGCCGCTCATCTCGCCGAGCGTCCGCGGGCTCAGCCCCGGTCCCTGGCCCTGCCCCATCGCCACGCGGCCGCGCAGGTCGGGCAGCGCGAAGGTGGTCTGGCCGTTGCCGCCATAGGTGGTGCCGAGCAGCGCGAACAGCGCGGTGTTCTGCGCGATCGACAGGATCTGCCCCTGGCAGAAGGCCCAGCCGCGCGGCGGGAAGTTGAAGCCCACGGTTATGAGCTGGCCGAGAAATGGTTCCGACATAGATACCCCCAATATCTGCGGTGTCCCGACGAGTCGGCTCACCCCCTGACGCCCTGCACCCACTCGCTTCCAGCGCGCATGGCGCGCGAAGCGGTCAGGCTGCGGAGTGTAGCGAGGACCGGTTCCGAGTCAACGACATCGGTCAATCCTTCGGCGGATCATTGGGCGTGCCGAGCCTGGTCCCGCAAATCCTCGAGCCGCGCATAGGGCTTGCGCAAGAAGGCCTCGACCGCGGCCGCGATCGCGGGAGTCACGGCGGCGCGCTTGGCGGCCGCGTCGGCTACGAAGGGTTCGCCTGGCGCCTTGGCGTCGCGCGCCTGCGCGCCGGCCATCGCGGCGCTTTCCTCCGCGTCGGGCAAGAAGCCGAAATGCCGGGGAACATCCGCCTGCATCGCCTGCGCGAGGCCGGCATAGTTGACCAGCATGCCACCGCCCAGCGCGAGCGACTCGCCGGCGGCGGTCAGGAACCGCGCCAGCACCTGTGAGCCATGCGCCTCGAGCGAGAAGGCCCGATTCGGCTCGACTGCGACGCGCGGCGAGGCGAGGTGCAGCCCCGGCATGCGCATCTGCGACACCATCACCTCTGCCGGATCGCGATAGAGGAAGATCCACGGCACGTCGGGAAACGCGGCGCGGAACAGCGGCAGCGCCAGCACGTGCCAGCTGTCGAGCTTGACGAAATAGCGCCGCGCCGCGCCGCTGCGGTCGCGGCCGAGCGCCGCGACGATCGCGCGCAACGCCGCGAGCCGGTCCTCGAGCGGGGCGCTCGACTCGCTCGCCCATTGCACGATCGCATCGATCGGCGCCGCCTCGGACACGACGATATGGTGCGGAACCGCCGCCAGCATCTGCGCGGCGAGGGTCGAGCCGCAGCGCGACATGTGGAAGACGAACCCTTGCGGCGCGAGCGCCTCCTCCCCGGCCGCACCGGCGATCAGCACGTCGAGGCTGGTGCGCGGCCGGAACGCGCGGCTGAACGGCCGAACACCCATCCGGCGCACTGAATCCCCATAGAAGGGATCGGTCAGCCGCCCGGCCCCGAACCACGCCCACTCGAACGCGAGCGCCGCGCCGTCGGGCAGGGAGCGGGCAGGGAGCCAGCCCAGGTCAGGCCAGCGGTCGAGCGCCGTCGCGCGCCGCCCGACCAGCGCCAGCGCCGGCAGGACGATCCCGATTTCCGCGGCCGCGGCGGCGGTTTCGGCCTCGAACGCATCGGGCATCTCGATCGCGCCGAGTCGCTCCTGCAGCGGGCCGCTCGCCAGGACCGCGCGCTGGAACATCTCGACGGCATCCACCCCCATCCCCTTGTACTCCATCGGAAATGACGCCGGAGCGCCACGCGATCAGACATTGTGTACCGCCGCGCATCACGCTACCTTGCGTCTTCACGTTTGAGCAAGGTGGGGGCCATGTCGAACAATTCGCACGACGCAGCAAATCCGGACGCGGGCCAGGTCAGCCGCCGCGCCTTCCTCGCCCGCGCGGGCGTCGCATCCGCGGTCGGAGCCGCCACCGCGGGAATGGCGACCAATGCCGCCGCCGCCATCCTGCCGGGCGTGAAGGTCAAGACCTTCAAGGGCAAGTACGCCGTGGACAGCCATCGCATCGTCGACGGCTTCATGGCGTCGCCGCGCAGCAAGACCAAGCTCGATGTGGTCGTCGTGGTGTCCGAAAGCGGCGCCCTGACCGCTGAGGCGGAAGCGACCGCGCGCCGCTACGCCGCGCAAGGCTGGCTAGCGATCGCGCCCAACCTGCCGAGCACCTATCGCGGTGCCGCACTGGCCGGAAAGCCGGCGATGGTCGAGGCGCTGATGCGCGACGTGCCGCGTCTCGAGCGGCTGGCGCGCGGCAGCGGCAAGGTCGCGATCGTCACCGCCTGAACGCTGTCCCGTCCCGGGCCTGCCGCAGCAAGTCGCTGGTTGGCAAGGCGTTTCGGCTGGCGCAAGATGCGTGAATGAACAGCGGTAGCGACTCGTGAACCATATTCTTTTCCAGCGTGCCTTGGCGGCGTTCGCCGCCGCCTCGACATTGGTCCTATCCTCGGCCGCGATGGCGCAGGAACTTGCCGACCCGCAGGGCTCGGGCGTGATCGTCAACGCGGTGCGCTGGCTGCAGGGTACCCTGCTCGGCACGGTGGCGACGGTGGTGGCGGTGATCGCGGTCGCGGCGGTCGGGCTGCTGATGCTCACCGGCCGCATCAATTGGCGTTATGGCGCCACCGTCATCCTCGGCTGCTTCATCCTGTTCGGTGCGGCGAGCATCGTCGCCGGGATCCAGTCCGCCGCCGGCGCGGGCTGACCCACCGTGAACGGGCTCGACCGCGACACGGTCTTCGTTGCGCTGACCCGGCCGCAGATGTTCGCGGGCGTGACCTACACCTACTTCATCGCCAACGCGATCATCGCCACCGAGCTGTTCCTGATCTTCCGTTCGGCCTGGGTGCTGCTCGCCGCGCTCGTGATCCATGGCGTCGGCATGCTGCTGTGCCTGCGCGAGCCGCGCTTCTTCGACCTCTGGATCACGCGCGTCAGCCGCTGCCCGCGCGTACGCAACCACGGTATCTGGCGTTGCAACTCCTACCGGCCCTGACTCGCGATCCCCGCGTCGTGGCGCGCGAGGAACCGGCGGGGAAGCACCTCCCCTATGCGCGGCATGTCGACGATCACACGATCGAGACACGCGACGGCCTCCTGATGCAGACGATCCAGATCGGCGGCCTGTTGTTCGAGACCGCCGACAGCGACGAGCTGAACTACCGCAAGCGGCTGCGCGACGCGACGCTGCAGGCGATCGGCTCGTCGCGCTTCGCCATCTATCACCATGTTGTGCGCCAGCGCGTCGACGCGGCACTGTCCGCCGACTTCCCCGACGATTTCTCGCGCCGGCTCGACGCAGCCTGGCACGGCCGGCTCGCGGGCAAGCAGCTCTACGTCAACGACCTGTTCCTGACGATCGTGCGGCGGCCGCTGCAGGGCCGCATCGGCTGGCTCGACCGGCTGCGCGGCGGGATGACCGGCGCGGCGGCGGACGCGGCAAGGGGCCAGGAGCTGCGCGCGCTCAACGAGGCGCGGGAGGCGTTGACCGCCGCGCTGGCGGTCTATGCGCCGCGGCTGCTCGGCGCCTATGAGACCGCGCAGGGCCCGGCGTCCGAGCCGCTCGAATTCCTGTCGTCGCTCTACAATGGCGAGCTGCGGCCGGTGCTGCTGCCGATGCAGGATATCGGGGCCTACCTCCCCTATCGCCGGGTGAGCTTCGGGCAGAATGCGGTCGAGCTGGCGCCGGCCGCGGACAGCGGGCGCAGCTTCCAGGGGTTCGTCTCGATCAAGGATTATCCCGGCCAGACCGCGCCGGGGATGCTCGACGAGCTGCTGCGGCTGCCGTTCGAGCTGACCGTGTCGCAGAGCTTCGGCTTTGTCGACCGGCAGGTCGCGCTGTCGCGCATGAACCTCGCGCTCCGCCGGATGCGCTCGGCCGAGGACGAGGCGCTGAGCCTGCGCGCCGAGCTCACCAACGCCAAGGACGAGGTCGCCGCTGGCCGCGCCGGGTTCGGCGAGCACCACATGACGATCGCGGTGCGCGGCGACACCCTCGCAGCGATCGACCAGGCGGTGGCCGAGGTGCAGGCCGCGCTCGCCGATCTCGGCATCATCGCGGTGCGCGAGGACATCGCGCTCGAGCCCGCCTTCTGGGCGCAGTTCCCCGGCAATTTCCGTTACATCGCGCGACGCGGCCTGATCTCCACCGGCAATTTCGCGGGACTCGCCAGCGGGCATAATTTCCCGGTCGGCCAGGCGGCGGGCAATCACTGGGGCGAGGCGGTGACCTTGCTCGAGACCACCGCGGCCGGCCCCTATTATTTCAACTTCCACCATGGCGATCTCGGCAACTTCACCGTGATCGGCCCGTCGGGCTCAGGCAAGACGGTGGTGCTCAACTTCCTGCTCGCCCAGTCGCGCAAATTCCATCCGCGAATCATCTTCTTCGACAAGGATCGCGGCGCCGAATTGTTCGTGCGCGCGATCGGCGGGCAGTATGACGTACTGCGCCCCGGCACACCCGCGGGGCTCAACCCGCTGCTGCTCGACGACACGCCCGAGCACCGCCAGTTCCTGATCGAGTGGCTCGGCGTACTCGCGGGCGGCGCCGACATCGACGAGACCGCGCGGATCAAGGACGCGGTCGACGCGAATTTCGAGGCGCCGCGTGAATATCGCCGGCTGCGCCACCTGGTCGAGCTGCTGCGCGGCGGCGACCGGCCGCACGGCGCCGACCTGTGGGCGCGGCTGCGGCCGTGGTGGGGCGAGGGCGAGCGCGCCTGGCTGTTCGACAATGCGGCCGACACCACCGATCTGACGCGCGACGCGGTCGGCTTCGACATGACCCAGATCCTCGACGACCCGGCGGTGCGCACCCCGGCGATGATGTACCTGTTCCAGCGCGTCGAGGAGCGGCTTGACGGGTCGGCGGCGATCATCGTGGTCGACGAGGGGTGGAAGGCGCTCGACGACGACGTGTTCGTGCGCCGCATCAAGGATTGGGAAAAGACCATCCGCAAGCGCAACGGCATCGTCGGCTTCGCCACGCAAAGCGCGCAGGACGCGCTCGAAAGCCGCATCGCCAGCGCGATCATCGAGCAGGCCGCGACGCAGATCTTCATGGCCAATCCCAAGGCGCGCGCGGCCGACTATATCGATGGCTTCGGCCTCACCGAGCACGAGTATGAGCTCGTCCGCTCGCTGCCCGACAATGCGCATTGCTTCCTGATCAAGCATGGCGCCGAGAGCGTCGTCGCGCGGCTCAACCTGACCGGCGAAACCGAGCTGCTGACGATCCTGTCGGGCCGCGAGCGCACCGTGCGGCTGCTCGACGAGATCCGGGCGCAGCATGGCGATGATCCCGCGGACTGGATCCCGCGCCTGCTGGAGGTGGCGTGAACAGCTGCCCTGCCATCGGCTATGGCGAGGCGTTCGCCGCGACCGCGCTCAACGCCGTCGACTGTCAGGCGCGCGCGATCGCCTCGCTCGGCTACCAGGCGCTGGCCGCGCCAGGATCGAGCGGCTCTCTGATACTGACCGGCCTGCTCACCTTGTTCGTCGCGCTGTGGGGCTATCGCCTGATGCTCGGCGAGACGCCAGGCGTGCGCGAGGGCGTGGTCGCGCTCGCCAAGATCGGCATCGTGCTCGCGCTCGCGACGAGCTGGGGCACCTATCGCACGCTCGCGCACGATGTCGTGCTGACCGGCCCGACCGAGCTGGTCGCCGAGGTCGGCGGCGCGGCGGGGCTGCCCGGCAGCCGCGGCGACCTCGCGCTGCGCCTGCAATATGTCGATCGCGGGCTCGCGCAGCTTGGCGAGATGGGCGTGGGCAAGCGCGAAGGCGACCAGCAGGTGATGCGTTACCGCAACATCAGCGGCCGACGCGAAATGGTGGTCGAGAACCAGCAGGATCCGGTCGGCGTGATCGAGCCGATCTCGCTCGGCCTCGCGCGCGTGCTGTTCCTGGTCAGCGCCGTGGGGGGGCTGGTGGTGCTGCGGCTGGTCGCGGCGATCCTGCTCGCATTGGGGCCACTGTTCGTGGCGTTCCTGTTGTTCGATACCACGCGCGGCTGGTTCGCGGGATGGCTGCGCGGCCTCTCGGCGACGATGATCGGGATGTTCGGCGTCGGCATCCTGCTCGGGGTCGAGCTCGCCCTGCTCGAGCCGTGGGTGGCGGGGCTGCTCGCGCGACGCGGCGGCGAGGCGACGATCGCGGGGGCGCCGGTCGAGCTGATGGCGGCGACCGCGATCTTCGCGCTGGCGATGCTCGGCGCGATCGCCGCGGCGGCGCGCGTCGCCGGCGGCTTCCGCTTCCCCGAGGCATGGCGCACCTTCCCCGAGCGCGTGAGCAGCGAGTTCGAGCGCTTCGTCCGCGACCGCGCGCTGGCGCCGACCGCTACCGGCGAGCCCGCGATCGAGCGCTCACGCGCCGCGGCCGTCGCCGACGCCGTGGTCGCGACTCAGCGCCGCGAGGTGGCGGTCGGCACGGCGATCGCGGGCGGCACGCGCACCGTGCTCGCCGCCGACCGAACGGTGGCGGCGCAGGGCACGACGCGCGATCTGCCCGCGCGCACCGTGCCGCCGCTCGGACAAAGCCATGGCCGCCGCACGCGCAATCGCGTATCGGCGAGTGCAGGGCGGCGAGACACGAGATGAAACAGACAGCGCGCGAGGCGCTCGACGCCTATTACCGGGAAGCGGGCAGCTGGGCGCAGGACCGCGAGGCGTCGCTCGCCCGGTCGCGGCGCACCGCGTGGATCGTCGCGGGCGTGGCAAGCGTGGTCGCCCTGGCACTCGCGCTGGCCCTGCTGGCGCTGACCCCGCTCAAGACGGTCGAACCCTATACGCTGCTGGTCGACCGCCAGACCGGCTTCGTGCAGGAGCTGAAACCCCTCGACGCCAACAGGATCGCGCCCGACACCGCGCTCACCCAATCCTTCCTGGTGCAATATGTGATCGCCCGCGAGAGCTTCGACATCAACGCGCTGCAGACCAACTACCGCAAGGTCGTGCTGTGGTCCGAGGGACCGGCGCGGTCGCGCTACATCGCGTCGGTGCAGGCCTCCAACCCCGACAGCCCGCTTGCCAGCCTGCCGCGCAGCAGCATGCTCGAGACGCGGGTCAAGAGCGTGTCGCCGATCGGGCCGGACACGGCGATGGTCCGCTTCAACACCCAGCGCCGCGACGCGAGCGGGCAGGTTTCGCCGGCGCAGGCGTGGGTCGCGGTGATCCGCTACCGCTATTCGGGCGAGCCGATGAAGGTCGAGGACCGGTTCGTGAACCCGCTCGGCTTCCAGGTCGCGAGCTATGCCCGCAACGCCGAGGCCCTGCCGCCGCCCGAGCCAGCGGCGACTGTGGCGACGACTGCCGCAGCGCCTTCGCCGCTCGCGCCGGTGGCGACGCCGACGCCGACGCCGTCCGCCGCGCCGAGCCGGCAGGTCGCACGGTGAAGGCGCTGCTCCTCCTGTGCGCGCTCGCCGCCCTGCCTGCCACGGCGCAGGTGCGGCCGCAGCCGGGCCCCGGCGACCCGCGCGTGCAGACGGTGGAATATGTCCCCGACCAGGTGATCCAGCTTCAGGCGGCGCCCGGCTATCAGGTTACGGTCGCGCTCAACCCCGACGAGCGGGTCGAGAGCATCGCGCTCGGCGACGGCAATGCGTGGCAGGTCACCGCCAACAAGCGCGGCGACTATCTGTTCGTGAAGCCGGTGAGCGCGGGCGTCACCACCAACATGGTCGTGCTGACCGATGTGCGCATGTACGCGTTCGAGCTGGTCCCGGCCTATGGCCCGATGGAGAATCTGCCTTTCGCGGTGCGCTTCGTCTATCCCGCCGCCGCCAGCGCGACGGCAACCACCGCGGCCGATCCGGCGGGCGCTGCGCCGGTCGCGGGACGCTATAAGCTCGGCGGCGACAAATTGCTGCGGCCGAGCGCGATGGCCGATAACGGCATGCGCACCGAGATCGAATGGCCGGCGAGCGCGTCGCTGCCAGCGATCTATGCGATCGGCGACGACGGACGCGAGACTCTCGTCACCGGCAATGTCCGCGACGGCCGCATCGTCGTCGACAGCATCGCCAGGAAGTTCCTGTTCCGCCGCGACCGGCGCGCCGCCACCGCCACGCGCTTCGTCCCGAAGGAAGATCGCTGATGGCCGGCGAGCGGCCCTCCGGCGACCCGCGGCTCGGACTGCCCCAGCCCTTGCCCGAGGACGTGCGTCCGGTCGTCGCCGGCCGGCCCTTCGCCCTGTCCGGCCTCACGATCGCGATCGGCCTCGCGCTGTTCGGGGTGCTGCTCTTCCTCGTGCTCGATTCCCGGCGGCGTGCGTTGGAAACGCCCGCGGTGCGGCTCACCGCGGCCGAGCGTGCCCGCGCCGTAGCAAGCGAACCGCCACCGCTCTACGTCCCGCCGGGCGCGCCGGCAGCGGATGCGGTGCCCGCCATCGCCGCAGCGCCCCAGACGGTGCCGTTCGTACTGCCCGAGCCACCGACGCGGCAGCCCCGGATGGACTATGTGCCACAGCAAATCCCGCCGCCGCCGATGATCCAGCAGCAGCCGATGCCGCTACCCCCGCCGCCGGTGATGGAGCGCGCGTCCTCGCCGTCGGCACTGGTGCTCGACCGTTCGGGTACGCAGGAGGGCGACGGCCCGGCGGAAGGCGGCGGCGCCCCGGCCGCGCAGCCGCCCGGCGCCCGCGCCACCGCCACCGTGCTGCCCAACCGCGCCACCACCGTGCCGCAGGGCACGCTGATCCCGGCGGTGCTCGAGACCGGGTTCGATTCGACCAAGCCCGGCTTCGCCCGTGCGGTCGTGTCACGCGACGTGCGCAGCTTCGACGGCAGCCGCATCCTGATCCCGCGCGGCAGCCGGGTGACCGGCGAATATGCCGGCGGCGCCGAGGCAGGGCAGAAGCGCGCGGTGATCAACTGGACGCGCCTCGTCCGGCCCGACGGGGTCGCGATCGCGATCGGCTCGCCCGCGACCAACTCGGTCGGCCGCAACGGCGTGCGTGCCAACGTCAACTCGCACTTCCTCGAACGGCTGTTCCCGGCGATCCTCCAGTCGGCACTCGACATCGGCGTCAACCTTGCCTCGCGCCCGCGCGACGGATCGGTCGTGATCGGCCTGCCGGGTTCGGGCAGCTCCAGCCTGACCAGCGGCCAGAGCCCGCCCGCGCCGACGCTGAGCGTGCGCCCCGGCACCAGCATCGCGATCTTCGTCACGCGCGACCTCGACTTCACGGGCGTCGGAAATCCCCGATGACCGCCGAGCCGCTCGCGGCGGGCGTCTATCTGCGCAGCTTCCTGGAGCCGCTGGCCACGTTCCTCGATCGCGCCGACGTGACCGACATCTATGTCAACCGGCCCGGCGAGCTGTGGGTCGAGACACTGGGCGGCGCGAGCGAGCGGCACGACGCGCCCGCGCTCGAAGAGCGCATGCTCGAACGCCTCGCGCGCCAGATCGCCGCGCTGACGCACCAGGGGATCAGTCGTGAGCACCCCTTGCTCTCCGCGACCCTGCCTGACGGTGCCCGCGTCCAGGTGATCGCCCCGCCCGCGACTCGCGGCGGGCTCGCGCTGGCGATCCGCAAGCATGTCTCGGCCGATCTCGGGCTCGACGACTATGTCGCGGCGGGCGCGTTCGCCGATACGCGGCGCACCCTCGGCACCCATGCCGACGAGCAGGAGGCCGAACTCGGCGCACTGCTCGCGGCCGGCGACCTTGCCGGCATGCTGCGCAGCGCGGTGCGCGCGCGGCGCAACATCCTCGTCTCGGGCGGTACCTCGACCGGCAAGACCACCTTCCTCAACGCATTGCTGCGCGAGATCTCACCCGAGGAGCGGCTGATCCTAATCGAGGACACGCCCGAATTGCACCTGCGCCACGCCAATGCGATCGGGCTGCTCGCCGCACGCAGCGACCTGGGCGAAGCGCGAGTCAGCGCCGACGACCTGCTCGGCGCCTCGCTGCGCATGCGGCCGGACCGCATCATCCTGGGCGAGCTGCGCGGCGAGGAAGCCTATGCCTTCCTCCGCGCGATCAACACCGGCCATCCCGGATCGATGAGTTCGGTCCACGCCAACAGCGCCGAGGCGGCGGTCGAGCAGATCGCCTTGCTCGTGCTCCAGCGCGGCACGCGGCTCAACCGCGCGGACGTGTCGCACTATGTCCGTTCGACGATCGACGTGTTCGTCCAGCTCGAGCGCAGCGGCGGCAAGCGGCGCGTGGCGGAAGTGTCGCTGCCCCGCGCGGAAGGACGCTAGGCGGCGTCGCGCAGCATCGCAGCGAACCAGTCGTCGACGATGCAGTCGATCACCAGATGCACGCGATCGCTGGTCCCGCGATTGGTCACCGCATGTTCGTCGGCGAGGCGCAGATACCAGGCCTCGCCCGGCGCCATCGTCAGCGACGTGCCGTTGAGCAGAAACTCGACATCGGCATTGGTGGTGATCGGGATATGTACCCGGGCCGCGCCCCATTCGGCGGCGAGGTCGTGGTCGCGATGCGGCTTGATCACCGAACCGGGTGTGAGGCGCATGAGGCGCACCGCATGAAGCGGACAGCGGAACTGTGCCAGCACCTCACGGAAACAGGGCGTGTGCGCGAGCAGTGGGCCGTCGACGAATTCGGTTGCGGTCGGATCGGAATAGATCATCATCACCGGATGCGTCGCGCCCGCGGCATGGCGCAGCGGCAGCACCGACCACGACCCTTCGTAATTCTGGCGGACGAGATGATCGATCCAGTCGCGATCGACTGTGGCGAGATCGGCACGCAGGCGATCGGCGTCGAACGCGAGCGGCAGCCGCACGCGGTCCGGCGCGGGTACGCCGGGCGGCTGTGCGAGCGGCTCTGCATGCATCCTCGATCCCCCTTTGCGGCTCGTCATGAGTTAAATCGATCGCCTTCTTCGGACAAGATGGACAGGCCAGCGACGAAATGATACCGCTACCATAAATGGTGGGGCGAAGCGGCTGCTCGCACCCGGTGACCCACGGGGAGGATTAAGGTGGGCAAGGGCAGAGGCGTAGGAAAGCTGTCCGGATTCATGCTGGCTGCGGGAGCGCTGCTCGCCGCGGCGAGCGCACCGGCCGAGGAACTGCCCCGTCTCGAAAGCCGGGACGGCCGTCATGCGCTGATCGTCGACGGCGCACCCTTCCTGGTACTCGGCGCGCAGGTCAACAACAGCAGCGCCTGGCCGGCGATGCTGCCCAAGGTGTGGCCGATGGCGAACCGGCTCTACGCCAACACCGTGCAGGTGCCGATCGCCTGGGAGCAGATCGAACCCGAAGAGGCGAAGTTCGACTTCACCTTCCTCGACCAGCTGCTCAAGGAAGCGCGCGCCAACGACAAGCGCCTGATCCTCTTGTGGTTCGCGACCTGGAAGAACACCGCGCCCGCTTATGCCCCGGCCTGGGTGAAGCTCGACAACAAGCGCTTTCCGCGCATGCTCAACGCCAAGGGCGAAACCCACTACGCGCTGTCGCCCTTCGCCAAATCGACGCTGGAAGCGGACACCCGCGCTTTCGTGCGGCTGATGCAGCATCTCAAGACCGCCGACCCGCAGAACACCGTGATCACTGTGCAGGTTCAGAACGAGCCCGGCACCTATGGCAGCGCGCGCGACCATTCGCCCGAGGCCAACCGCCTGTTCGCCGGGCCGGTGCCCGAATCGGTGCGCGAGCGCTTCGGCAAGGGGCCGGGCAGCTGGACCGCGCTATTCGGGCGCGATGCCGAGCTCTATTTCCACAGTTGGGCGGTGGCCTCCTACATCGACAAGGTCGCAGCGGCGGGGAAGAAGGTGAAACCGCTGCCGATGTACGCCAACGCGGCGCTGCCCAATGATCCGGTGGCGTGGCAAGACCCGAATACATTCGCCTCGGGCGGCCCCTCGCCCGCGGTGATCGACATCTACGAGGCGGCAGCGCCGAACCTCGACTGGGTGTCGCCCGACATCTACAATCCCGATCACAAGGCGTATCTGGGCTTCCTCGACAGGTACGCGCGCAAGGACAATCCGCTGTTCGTCGCGGAGACCGGCAATGCGCGCCACTATGCCCGCTATTTCTTCGCGGCGATCGGGCGCGGCGCGATCGGCTTCTCGCCGTTCGGGATGGACGAGACAGGCTATGCCAATTTCCCGCTCGGCGCGCCGAAGCTGGACGAGCAGACCGTCGCAGTCTTCGCGCGCAACTACGAGCTGTTCGCGCCGATGCAGCGCATCTGGGCGAAGGCCGCCGCGGCGGGCAAGGTGTGGGGCGCGGCCGAGCCGACCGATCCTGCCGCCAAGTTCACGCAGCTGCTGAACCTCGGCAGCTATACCGCCACCGTCACCTTTGGCCGGCCGCAATTCGGCTTCGAACCGCCCAAGGGCAACGAATGGCCCTCGGGCGGACTCGCGGTCGCGGAGCTCGGGCCCGACGAATATCTCGTCACTGGCTTCAACGCGCGGATCGAATTCGCGCGTCAGGCGGGTGACAAGCGGCCGTTGCTCTTCGACCGGGTCGAGGAAGGCTATTACGACAAGGACCAATGGGTCTTCCTACGCCGCTGGAACGGCGACCAGATCGATTACGGTCTGAATTTCACGGGCGCAAAGCAGGTGCTGCGCGTCAAGCTCGCCACTTACCGCTAAACACAAGATCACCGGAGAGAGACATGAAGATCGCCGCCCTGCTGAGCGCCAGCATGATAGCGTTGTCGGTGCCCGCGATGGCCCAATCGGCGGAGGGCTGGCGCAAGACCGGCACCGGTATCGTCGTGACCCCGGCGGGCGGGAGCGAGAAGCGGGTCGAGCTTCAGGTCTATGGCGACGGGCTGATCCGCGTGACCGAGAGCGACACCCCCGCGCCCAAGGTGCCGGAGAGCCTGCAGGTGATCGCGGCGCCGGTGAAACAGGGCTTCACCGTCAGCGAGGGCAACGGCACGGTGACGCTGGCGACGCCGAGCCTGTCGGCGACCGTACGGCTGGCGGACGGCAATGTCTCGTTCCGCGACGCCGGCGGCAATGCGATCTTGAACGAAACGGCAAGCGCCAGCTTCCGGCCCGCGCATGCGGAAGGGCAGAGCTACGTCGCGGTGACCCAACAGTTCAACCGCGGCACCGACGAGGGGTTCTACGGCCTCGGCCAGCACCAGAACGGCCAGTTCAACTATAACGGCGAGGACGTCGAGCTCGCCCAGTACAACTTCGTCGCGGCGGTGCCGTTCGTCGTCTCGACGCGCAACTATGGCCTGCTGTGGGACAATAACGGGATCAGCCGCTTCGGGAATCCCAAGCCCTATGCGCTCGCCGGCGCCCCCGGCGACAGCCTCCGCGTCGAGGGCAAGGACGGCCGCCCGGGCTGGGACGCGCGCTATTATCTGGGCGAGCGGCTCGCGGTCGCGCAGAGCGAGCAGGCGATCAACTACCAGCACATCCGCGACCTCAAGAACTGGCCGGCCGACGCCAAGGCCAAGACGGTCGCCGCGACGGGCGGGCAGAATACCGCGGGCAATGCCGTCGAGACGCAGCGCGTCGAATGGTCGGCCAATGTCACCGCGGACAAGAGCGGGCTGCACCGCTTTCGCCTCTACGGCTCGAGCTATTTCAAGCTCTATGTCGACGGCAAGCTGGTGATGGATCGCTGGCGGCAGAACTGGCACCCCTGGTACCATAATTTCGACGTGCCGATGACCGCGGGCAAGTCCGTCGACATCCGCATCGAGTGGGAGCCGAACGCCGGCTATCTATCGCTCCACCACAGCGACCCGCTGCCCGAGGCCGACCGCCATTCGCTCACCCTGACCTCCGATCTCGCCCATGCGATCGATTACTATGTTGTCGCGGGCAAGGACCTCGACGGCGTGGTCTCGGGCTATCGCAAGCTCACCGGCAAGGCGTCGATGCTGCCCAAATGGGCCTATGGCTTCTGGCAGAGCCGTCAGCGCTACGACACGCAGAAGGAGATCCTCGATGTCGTGAAGACCTATCGCGACCTCAAGATCCCGCTCGACAATATCGTGCTCGACTGGCGCTACTGGCGCGACGATGACTGGGGCAGTCACCGGCTCGAGCCCAAGCGCTTCCCCGATCCCAAGGGAATGATCGACGCGCTGCATCAGCAGCACGCCAATTTCATGATCTCGGTCTGGCCCAAATTCTATCCGACCACTGACACCTACAAGGAGCTGGCGGCGGCGGGCGGGGTCTATACCCGCAACATAACGATGGGGAACAAGGACTGGGTGGGGCCCGGCTACCTCAACACCGATTACGATCCCTACAATTCGCGCGCGCGCGACATCTATTGGCGCCAGGTCAAGGAGCGGCTAGCGGTGCTCGGCGTCGATGGCTGGTGGCTCGACGCCAACGAGCCCGACATGCACTCCAACCTCTCGCCTGAGGAACGCGCCTGGATCATGGGCCCGACCGCGCGCGGCCCGGGCGGCGAATTCTACAACAGCTTCTCGCTGCCGCATTCGGAGAATGTCTATAAGGGCCAGCGCGCGATGCGGCCCGACGTGCGGCCCTATATCCTCTCGCGCTCCGCGTTCGGCGGCCTCCAGCGCGCGGGCGCAACGGTGTGGTCGGGCGATGTCGCGAGCCGGTGGGACGATCTGCGCGAGCAGATTCCAGCGGGCATCAACATCTCGATGACCGGCATCCCCAATTGGTCGCACGATATCGGCGGCTTCGCGCTCGAGGATCGCTACACCAAGCAAGATCCGGCGCATGTCGACGAGTGGCGCGAGCTTTACCTGCGCTGGTTCCAGTTCGGCGCCTTCTCGCCGGTGTTCCGCAGCCATGGCGAGTTCCCGTATCGCGAGACCTACAATATCGCGCCCGAAGGGTCGCCGGTGCGCGACGCGCTAATCCGCTACACCGAGCTGCGCTACCGGCTGATGCCGTATATCTACACGCTCGCCGCCGACACCTGGCAGAAGGACGGCAGCATCATGCGCGGGCTGGTGATGGACTTTCCACAGGACGCGAAGGTGCGCGGTATCGGCGACCAGTATCTGTTCGGCCCCGCGCTGCTCGTGACGCCGGTGACGCAGTTCAAGGCGCGCAGCCGCGACCTCTACCTCCCCGCCGGGACCGACTGGTTCGATCTCGACACCGGCAAGCGCGAGCGCGGCGGGCGGACCGTGAAGGTCGACGCGCCGGCGGAGCGCATCCCAGTCTATGTCCGCGCCGGCAGCATCATCCCCACCGGACCGGTGATGCAATATGTCGACGAGAAGCCCGACGCGCCGCTGACGATCCTGATCTATCCGGGCGCGGACGGCAGCTTCTCGCTCTACGAGGATGACGGCCGCAGCCACCGGTTCGAGAAGGGCGGGTTCAGCCGCATCCCCTTCAGCTATGACGACGCCACCGGCACGCTCACCATCGGCGAGCGCCAGGGCAGCTACAAGGGGATGGTCGCGAACCGCCAGGTCATCGTGCGCTGGATGAAGGACGGCAGCGGCATCGACGGCACCGACAGGCTGTCGGCGCCGATCGCCTATTCGGGCCGGGCGGTGACCGTAAAGCGGCCCTGACCTCTATCCGCCGCCGGTCGGCGCCGGCGGCGGAGACCATCAGGCGATTCCGCTACCCTCGATCCGCAGTACCGGCACGAATGCGCCTGTGGGCGGCGGCGGAAGCGTCGCGTTCAGCCCATCGGCTGTTTGCCGGAATGCCAGCGCCCCCTGCCCCAACAACGTCACCCGTTCGACCGCCATCCCCGCGAGCGAAGCGATCGTCACCGGCGCCGTCGGCCAGTCCATCACCGCCGCGTAGAGCTTCCCGCCATTGGCGGTGAAGCGGATGTCGGCGGCGGAGAAGACGGCCTTGTCCTCGTTGAACATGCCCTCGCCGATCTGCATCGGGCCCTCGCCATAGCGTCGCCACGGGCGGCTGCCGTGAATCGCTTCGGCGTTCACCGCCATCCAGCGCGCCATGCCGTCGAGAATCTTCTCCTCCTCGTCATCGATGCTGCCGTCGCCGCGCTGGGGAACGGAGAGGAGGAGGTTGCCGTTCTTCGAGACGATGTCCAGCAGCCGCTGGATCACTTGTTTCGCGGTCTTGTAGCCCTTCCGCTCGTAGAGCGGCCGGTCATAGTGCCAGCTGCCGAGGCAAGTGCAGGTCTGCCAGGGCTCGGGCCGGATATCCGCGACGAAGCCTCGCTCGACATCGTCGGTGGCAGCGCGGCGCTGTTCGGAAGTCAGCGTCTTGGCGGTCAGAACGACGTCGACTACGCCGTGCATCGCGATCGACTGGTTGTAGTAATGCGCCGCCGCCTCAAGCCCGAAGCGCTCGAGCGGAAGCCTGAAATTGTCCATGTAGACGAGGTCGGGCCGGTATTTCTCGACCAGATCCTTCTGCCGCGCCAGCCAGTGCGGGGCAAAGCCGGGATTGTTCGCTGGCACGTTCTCGAGCCACTTGCCGTCGTTCGCTTCGTGCCAGGCGGCCAGTTCCTTCATGCTGCCCATACCGTCCGGGACGACCATCGACGGGCCGGTATAGAGAAGTTGCGGGTCGAACCCCGCCCACCATTTGCCCTTCCCGTCCGCCTTGCGCAGCCGGAAAGCGTCGTAGCGCAAGCCCTTCATCGGCCCTTCGGCGTCATAGCCATAGGCGGTCTGCCACCAATGCCATGCATGGGCGCCGTGATTGGAGACGCCGAACCGCAATCCTGCGGCGCGCACCGCGCGTCCCCATGTGCCTACGATATCCCGCTTCGGCCCCAGCCGCGTCGTGTTCCACGGGTGGTGAGTGCTGTCGAACATGTCGAGATTGTCGTGATGGTTCGCCATCGACACGATGTAGCGCGCACCCGCCGCCTTGTACTTGGCGACCAGTGCTTCGGGCTGCCACTTGTCGGCACGCCAGCGCGGGATGAACTCCATGAAGCCGAATTGCGACGGGTGCCCATAGGTGCGCAGATGGTGTTCGTAGGTGGGATGGCCCTGGACGTACATCAGCCGGCCGTACCAGTCGCCGAATTCGGGCACGCATTGTGGTCCCCAGTGCGACCACAGGCCGAGCTTGGCGTCGCGGAACCAGTCCGGGCTGCGGAAATGATCGGCGAGCGAGGCCCAGTCGGGGCGCACCGGCCCCTGCGCACCCTTGCCGCGCGCATGCGCCGGGGCCCCCAGCATCGCCGCGGCGCCCCCGGCAAGCGCGTTGCGTCTGGTGATCATACCCGTTCCTCTCCTGTTACGTCTTGCGTGATATGATTGATGTGATAGCGCTATCATCAACCAAGAGCGAGAGGATTGCGATGCAGAGGTGGACTTGCGGTACGGCACTGGCTTTGGCTCTGGTAGCCGCCCCGGCGGGCGCACAGACGCTCCGGCTCGCACCGGTCTTCTCGGACCATATGGTGGTGCAGCGCGACAAGCCGATGCCGGTGGAGGGGCACGCCGCGCCTGGCGCGGAGGTATCGGCGCAGTTCGGCGACGCCCCCGCGGTGGCCGGCCGCGCAGACGCCGAAGGCAGATGGCGGATCGAGCTCCCGGCCCACGGGCCGCTCACGTCCACGACGCTGACCGTGCGGTCGGGCGGCGAGACCGCGCGTCTCGTCGATGTTGCGGTGGGCGACGTGTTCCTTTGCTCGGGGCAGTCGAACATGGAGTTCACGCTTCGCGTCGCGACCAACGCGGATGGCGCAGTAGGCGCGAGCACCAACCCCGCGCTGCGCCTGTTCAATGTTCCGCGTCAGAGCAGCCCCACGCCGCAGGCGCAGTTCGCGTCGCCCGTCACCTGGCAGCCGTCCGCCCCGACCAGCGCGCGCGACTTCTCGGCCGCCTGCTGGTTCATGGGAGCGGAATTGCAGCGGGTCCGCAAGGTGCCGGTGGGGCTGATCGCCGCGTCCTGGGGCGGCTCCATCATCCAGGACTGGCTGAGCGAGGCCGGCCTCCGGCGCAACGGCGGATTCGACGAGGGGCTGGCGATGCTGGCGCTGCGCGGCACCGATCCCGCCGCTGCGCAACGCTGGCTGGACAAAGAGCTCGACCGCTATTTCAAGCACGCGACGGCAAAGCTCGAGGCGCCGATCCCGGCCGACCCCAATCGGCTCTGGGAGGAATGGGGCGCCTCCGACCTCGCATCCTTCGACGGTGCCGGGGTCTATATCAGTGAAGTGACGCTGACGGCCGATCAGGCACGGCGCGCGCGGCGCATCCATCTGGGTGCAGTCGATGATTTCGACCAGACGCTGGTCAATGGCGCTGTCATCGGCAGCACGACCGGCTGGACCAGCCAACGAACCTATTCGCTCGCCTCCGACCAGCTCCGCGCCGGAGTCAACCACATCCAGGTTCGCGTCATCGATACCGGCGGCGGCGGCGGGATGTGGGGCACCGCTCCGCGCCGGCTCGAGCTGGACGACGGCAGTTCGGTTCCGCTCGACGGGCGCTGGCAGTTCCAACGTGGCGCGGATATTCGCGACGCGGGCCCTGCTCCATCCGTGCCCTGGATCGGGGCGAGCGGTCTGACGACGCTCTATAACGGTATGATCGCGCCGCTGGGACGGATCCCGCTTGCCGGCATTGCCTGGTACCAGGGCGAAGCCAATGTCGGCGATCCGGCGGGCTATGCGAAGCTGCTTCCTTCGCTCATCGCGGACTGGCGCGAGCGCTTCTCGACGCGGCGCTTCGCGCTCGTCCAGCTCGCCAATTTCGGCCCGATGCAAAGCAGGCCGGTCGATTCAGCCTGGGCGGCGCTTCGCGACGTGCAGCGCGCGACCGTCGCCGCGGATCGCGACACGGGCATGGCTGTCGCGATCGATATCGGCGACCCGCGCGACATCCATCCAACCAACAAGAAGGACGTCGGCCTGCGCCTCGCGCTCGCGATGGAAGGTGCGAGCAACGCGCAGCTGCCCGAGGTCGCGCGCGCAGGGGGCCAGGTGCGGTTGCGGTTCGATCGCCCGCTCAAGGTAATCGGCGACGCGGTGCCGATCGGCTTCGAGGCGTGCAGCGCGAAGGCGTGCCGCTTTACCGCCGCGCGCATTGCCGATCCGGCGACGATCCTGGTCGACGCAGCGCCCGGCGATACCAAGGTGCGCTATCTCTGGGCCGACAGCCCGATCGCCAATCTCTACGATCGCGACGGGCTGCCGGTGACCCCGTTCGAGGTGGGCCTGCCCTAGCGCACGGCGGGCTCGCCATAGAGCAGGCCGCGCCCGTCCGTGCCGACATAGACACGGCCGAAGATGCGCGGATCGCCCTCGATCAGGCGGATGCGATTGCCCCATTGGTTGGCGTCGTCGTTGACGCGGGTCCAGCTCGCGGCGCCGTCGGTCGAGCGCCAGATGCCGGTCACGCCGCCGAGCGTGCCGAAGGCGAACACCGTCGGGTCGCGCGCGCCCTCGGCCGGCTTGCCGAGCGCGAAACGCTTGATCTCCAGCCCCTTGCTCGCGACGCGGAAGCTGCGCCCGCCGTCGCGGCTGCGGTACAGCGTGCCGCCGATGCCGAGCCACAGGTCGCCCGCCGCGAAGGGCGAGGCGACCAGCGGCCACGGCGTCTCGACATTATAGGCGCGCGCTTTCCACAGATCGCCGGGCAAGGGCGCGGCCGCACGGAACTTGCGACCACCGTCAGTGCTGACGAACAGCTTCGCCGAGGCGAAGTCGAGCATGTAGAAGCGCTGCGGATCGACCTTGTCTGCCACTGCGCGCGTCTCGCGCGGCGCGCCCATGCCCGAAGTCCAGGTGGCCCCGCCGTCATGCGAGAAAAGCGGCGTCGGCGTCGCGACCGCGAGCACCGATCCGTCCGCCGAGACGGTGATCGCGGGCGTCTTGGCGAGGTCGTGGCGCTTGGCCTCGGTCTCGCCGACCTCGGCATAAGCGGGGACCAGGATCGGTCGCCACGACCGCCCGCCATCGCTGGACAGCGCGAGTGTCGCCTCGGTCTTCCACCCCTCGTGCACCCGCCCGCTGCGCACGACTACCTCCGGCGCGCGGCCGGCATAGTCGAGGTTGATGGTGGTCACGAGACGCGGGCCCAAATGCATCTTGGGCGGCGAGACAGCGAAATCGTCGTGCACGAAGCCCGCAATGTCGCCGAAGCCGGAGATGAGCTGCGCACCGTCGGTCGGGCTGGCGAGCGAGACGATCGCGGTCTCCTCGACCCCGTCGGTCCAGGGCCGCCATAGTCCGCTGCTCCAATTGTCGGTCGCATAAACCGTCGCGCCGGTGGTGTAGGCGATCCGCCCGGCATCGAACGGATCGATTGCGAGTCCCGCGATCCAGTGGCCGAAATCGGCCTCGGCCTCGTCGAACCGCAGCCAGGGCGCAGCGGAAATGTCGCGATGGCTGCTCTTGCCGATGTCGATCCACGTCTCGCCCCAATCGCGCGAGACATAGGCGGTATCGGGCGAGGCGTTCATCGTCGCCACCGCGAGCATGCCGGGCGCCCCATGCGCCAGGCTGACCGCCATATAGCCGCCGCCGTGTCGCGCGCCCCTGGGCGTGATGTCGCTCCATTGCCCGCCAGCCAGCCGCCACACCGCGCCGCCAGACACGTGGTTCGGGCCCATCCAGTTGGACCACGCGACCACCAGTCGCCCGTCGTCCGCGATGTCGCCCTTGGCGGGCATCAGTCCCATCGGCCCGCCCGGCACCTTCGCCCAGCTCGCGCCGCCATCGACCGAACGATAGAGCCCCTGCCCGTCGGGATCGGCGACCGCGGCGTAGAGCGTCTGCGACTTGCCGTCCTTCGCGCTCGAGCGATCGAACAGGATGAAGCTCACCCCCGCATTGCTGTTCCAGCGCTTCTCGGACGCGGTGCGGCCGGCATGGGGGAAGCTCGCGACCTTGCTCCAGCTCTCGCCCGAATCGGTGCTGCGCCACAACCCGTCGAAGCGCGAGCCGAAATAGAGGATGGCGGGGTTGTTGGGGTCGATCGCAAGCCGCTCGCCAAGACCCCGGCCCGGCTCGTTCCCGCCCATGCGGAAGGGCACCGGGATCACCCGCCAGCTCGCCCCGCGATCGACCGATTTCAGGATCGCGGCGGGATCGCGGCGATACATGCCCGCGGCGAGATAGACGATGTCGGGGTCGCGCGGATCGGCGGCGATGCTCTCGATCCCGTGATAATTGCTCTCGCCGATCCCGTCCTGCAGCGGGATCCAGCGTTTCGCCTTCGCGTCCCAGCGATAGGCGCCGCCGATATCGGTGCGCAGATAAGCGAGCCCGCGCTCGGCGCGGCTGAAGACCACCCCCGGCGAGAAGCCGCCGCCGCCGACCTTGACGTTGCTCCAGCGATAGGGGACGGATGGGGCCGCGCGCACCGTTTGCGCGGCGGCGGGCTTGTCCACACCGGCGATGGCGAAGGCGAACACGGCCACCGCCGCGGCCCGGAAAAGAGTGGACAAGGCTTCCTCCCGCATTATGGTAGCGCTCACATTTCTTCAATTGAACAGAGAAATCAACCTAGGAGAGCGTCGATGAGGGCAAGCCGGGTGGTGTTGCTGCTACTGGCCGGGACAACGTTGTCCGCCGGTCCCGCTGCGGGCCAGGACAGCCCGGCCTCGACCGCTCATCCGGCGAACTGGCCGGCGGCGAAGAGCGTTGGCCTGGTCGATCCGGCGATCGAGAAGAAGATCGACGAACTGCTCGCGAAACTGTCGCTGGAGCAGAAGGTCGGCCAGATGATCCAGGGCGATACCGCCTCGATCAAGCCCGAGGATCTGCGCAAATACCCGCTCGGCAGCATTCTGGCGGGCGGCAGCTCGCCGCCGCTTGGTGCGCCCGACCGATCCCCGATCGGCCCCTGGCTGGCGACGGCGCAGGCGTTCCGCGCGGTCTCGCTCGAGCGACGGCCGGGCTATGTGCCGATCCCCAACATCTTCGGCATCGATGCCGTGCACGGCAACGGCAACATCGTCGGCGCGACGCTGTTCCCCCATAATATCGGCCTCGGCGCGGCCAACGACCCCGCGCTGATCGAGAAGATCGGACGCGTCACCGCGCTGGAGACGGCGGCGGCGGGGATCGACTGGGCGTTCGGCCCGACGCTGGCCGTGCCGCAGGACGACCGCTGGGGCCGGACCTATGAGGGCTATTCGGAAAAGCCCGACATCTCGAAGGCCTATGCCAAGGCGCTGATCGACGGGCTGCAAGGCGCGCGCGCCAGCGGGACGATCCAGCAGGGCAATGTCGCCGCCTCCGCCAAGCATTTCCTCGGCGACGGCGGCACCACCGGCGGCATCGACCAAGGCGACACGCAGATCGACGAGACGACGCTGATCGCGACTCACGCCCAGGGCTATGTCGCCGCGATCGACGCCGGGGTGATGACCGTGATGGCCTCGTACAACAGCTGGAACGGCGAGAAGATGCACGGCAACAAGTCGATGCTGACCGACGTGCTCAAGGGCAAGATGGGCTTCGACGGCTTCGTCGTCAGCGACTGGAACGGTCATGCCCAGATCCCGGGCTGTACCGGTACCGATTGCGCGCGCGCGTTCAACGCCGGGATCGACATGGTGATGGCCCCGGATACCTGGAAGGGCCTCTACGAGAGCACGCTGGCGCAGGCGAAGAACGGCACGATCCCGATGAGCCGGATCGACGATGCGGTGCGCCGCATCCTGCGCGTCAAGTTCAAGCTCGGCCTGTTCCACGCGCCGCGCCCCTATGACGGCCGTGCCGAGCTGATGGGGGCGCCCGAGCATCGCGCGGTCGCGCGCGACGCGGTGCGCAAGTCGCTGGTGCTGCTCAAGAACAATGGCGGCGTGCTGCCGATCCGCGCCAGCGCCAAGCTGCTCGTTACGGGCCCCGCAGCGAACGACATGGGACCGCAGACCGGCGGCTGGACGCTGAGCTGGCAGGGCGACGGTAACAAGCGCACCGACTTTCCCAATGCCCAGACGATCTGGGAAGGGATCGACGAAACGATGCGCGCGCAGGGCGGCACGGCGACGCTCAGTGCCGACGGCAGCTTTGCCGAGAAGCCCGACGTCGCGATCGTGGTATTCGGCGAGGCACCCTATGCCGAGATGCGCGGCGATATCCGCTCGCTCGAGTTCGAGCCGGGCGACAAGCAGGCGCTGACCACGCTCAAGAAGCTCAAGGCGGCGGGCATCCCGACGGTCTCGGTGTTCCTCTCGGGCCGCCCGCTCTGGGTGAATCCGGAGCTCAACGCATCCGACGCGTTCGTCGCGGCGTGGCTGCCGGGCAGCGAGGGCGGCGGCATCGCCGATGTGCTGATCGGCGACCAGGCGGGCAAACCGCGCCACGACTTCCGGGGGCGGCTGAGCTTCTCCTGGCCCAAGACCGCGGGCCAGTTCGTGCTCAACCCGGGCCAGCCGAACTACGACCCGCTGTTCGCCTATGGCTACGGCCTCGACTATCGCTCGCCGGGCAGACCGCTCGGCGCGCTTAGCGAGGTGTCGGGCGTCGATGCGAGCCTGTCCAACCGCTCGGTATTCTTCGCGCGCGGCGCGACGCCGGCGCCGTTCGGCGCGTCGCTCGGCGCCGGGATCACGCGCAGCCCGGTAGATTCCGCGACTCAGCAGGAGGGCGCGATCCGCCTCGCCTGGAGCGGCGCAGCGCCCGCCGCCTTCGCGATCACCGGTCCCGAGCTCGATTGGTCGCGCGAGAGCAATGCCGATCTCTCGCTGCGCATCGTCTATCGCGTCGACGCGGCACCCAAAGGTCCGGTCGAGCTCGCCGTGCCGGACGGCGCCGCGGGCAAGGGCCTGGCCGCGACCGCGATGTTCAGCCGCAAGCCCGGCGAGTGGCAGACCGCGACGATCAGCCTCAAATGCTTTGCGACGGTCAACCCGGGCCTCAAGAAGGTCGCGTCGCCGCTGCGCATCACCGCCGCCGCGCCGTTCACCGTCAGCATCGCCGACGCGCGGATCGTGTCCGACCCGAACGCCAGCGGCTGCCCGGAATAGGCGTCAGCTGAGCTTGAACAAGGCCGAAGCATGGGCGCGCAGCTCGATCGCGAGCTCGGTGTCCACGTCGCCGGCCTCGCCGGTCCACAGGTTGAGCGCTCGCGCCTTGCGCGGCGCGCCGATCGCCTTGAGCTTCTGCGCGACGACCAGCGGATGATCGGAGAGGTTGAACAGTGCAAGGTAGCGCGCGCTGCCATCCGCGGTCTCCGCTGTCCACGCGACTCGCGCGCCGTCGTTCGACACGGGCAGGTTGTTGCGGCTCGCCTGGTTGAGCGCGATCACCTCGCGGTTGGTCAGCAGCTTCAGCGTCTCGACATCGAGCGCACGCAGGTCGCCACCCATGATCAGCGGCGAGCGCGCGATCGCCCAGAGCGTCATCAGCGTCTGCTGCTCGTCGGCCGTGAACTTGGTCTTGCGCGATCCCATCGCCAGCAGGCCGAGCGGGAGCATGTCGGCGTCGGGCCAGGCGCCCGGGCGGCGATAGGCATTCCACGCCTCGAGCCGCGCGAACTGTTCCTTCAGGAGCTTCCATTCGTCCCAGAAATCGTCCGAGATGCGCCACATCTGCGCATGCTGCTGCGCGTGCATGCCCCATTGAAGATCGGTCTCGCCGGGCGACAGGCTGAGGATCATCGGCCGGCCCGAGGCGGCGATCGCGGCCTGCGCCGCCTCGATTTCCGCCCAGTTATTGGCATAGGGGCGGCTCATGTCGTCCATCTTGACGAAATCGACGCCCCATTCGGCGAACTGCGCGAACACCGAGTCATAATAGGCCTGCGCGCCCGGCTTCGACATGTCGACGCCGTACATGTCGGTGTTCCAGGTGCACACCGAATTGGGATTGGCGATGTCACGGGCGGTGTGAGGCGTGCCAAGCACAGGAAGATCGCGTGCATAAGCGAGGCGCGGGATGCCGCGCATCAGATGCACGCCGAACTTGAGGCCCAGCGCGTGGATCCGGTCCGCCAGCGGCTTGAAGCCCCGGCCGCCCGCCGCGGAGGGAAAGCGGTTCGGCGCGGGCTGCAGCCGCCCATGGCCATCCATCGCGAGCTCGGCGCCGGGGCGATAGGCATAGCCGGTGGCGTTCGGCTCATACCATTGGATGTCGACCGTGAAGACGTCATAGCCGAAGGGCAGCAGCTTCCCCGCCATGATCCGCGCCGTCTCCAGCGCCTGCGCCTCGGTGAGCGTGGTGGCAAACGAATTCCAGCTGTTCCAGCCCATCGGCGGCGTCGGCGCGCGCAGGCGCGAGTCGGACGTACGCGCGCCCTGCCGGCTCGCGAGCGCAGGTGCGCCGGCAAGGCCCAGCAATACTGGAAGGGCGAACAAATCGCGGCGGTCGAGCAATGATTCTCTCCTCGGCCTAATCTCAAA
Organism: Sphingomonas sp. MS122; assembly: GCF_049532975.1. Taxonomy (GTDB): domain Bacteria; phylum Pseudomonadota; class Alphaproteobacteria; order Sphingomonadales; family Sphingomonadaceae; genus Sphingomonas. Next base: position 953,151 of record NZ_CP186695.1, read on the forward strand.
TCGGTTCAGACAGCGCTGTCGGCCCCGGGGTAGGTGGATTAATTTATCCTACTATATATGTGGCAAAACTCCGTCAATTGCTGCGGTCCACGGCGGCGCGATCAACGGAACGCCTCCACAACTGGTATACGTTCCGGCGCAAAGGCTTAGGGGAGACGCTTTTTATATCAGACAAAATAATGTCATCATAATGTCGTGACATCGTTGACAGGCTCGCATAGATATGATCAATAAGATCGCATGAGCTCAGTGCCCGGAAGAAGGCATTAGAGCCAGCGGCGACGTGCCGCTTGCCATTAGGAGGGGAGGATAAATGACGCCTTTGAATGTTAGCGGTAACATGTGCACCAAGGTCCTCGCACGGACGGGTGCTTCCTGCCTCGCGATGATCGCCATGGGCGTCGCGGCACCGGCATGGGCCGCGGAAACGCCTTCCGCCGCAGAGAGCGAAGCGCCGCCCGCCGCGCAGGAAACGCCCGCCAGCGAGCAGTCCGCCGGCGAGCAGGACGTCGTCATCACCGCCCGCCGCCGCGCGCTCGAAGCGGCGGATGCGCGCAAGCGGGCGTCGGAAAGCATCATCAGCTCGGTCGTCGCCGACGAGGCGGGCAAGCTCCCGGATAACTCGATCACCGAGGTCCTCCAGCGAGTGTCGGGCGTGAGCATCGTGCGCTTTGGCTCTCTGGGCGATCCGGACCATTTCTCGGTCGAAGGATCGGGTATCCAGGTGCGCGGGCTCTCCGGTGTCGCGTCGCGCCTCAATGGCCGCGAGATCTTCAGCGCCAATGGCGGCCGCGGCCTGATCTGGGGTGACGTCACGCCCGAGCTCATGTCCGCGGTCGATGTCTACAAGTCGGCGACGGCGGACCTGATCGAGGGCGGCACTGGCGGCCAGATCGACCTGCGCACCAAGCTGCCGTTCGACTTCTCGTCCGGCTGGCATGCCGCGGGCAGCCTCGAGGTCAGCATGGGCGACCTCGTGGAGAAGACCGACTATGCCGGATCGTTCCTCCTCACCAATCGCTGGTCCACCGGGATCGGCGACATCGGCATCCTAGTCGATCTGGCGCACAGCCGGCTCACCTCGCGGTCGAACTTTTTCCGGACCGAGCCCTATTTCCGGCGCCGCCTGCCGGGCGAGACGCAGGACGTGTTCATTCCCGGTGGCTACGACTATGGCGACGAGGAATTCCAGCGCGACCGCACCGGCATCTATGCCGCGGTGCAATGGGCGCCGAGCGACGACCTGACGCTGACCGGCATCTTCTTCCAATCGCGCTACAAGAATCACAACCGGTCGCACTTCGCAATGCAGGCGCTGCAGGACTTGTCGGTCGACCGCGCCGGCAGCACGTTCGACGAGAATGGCGCGCTGCTCTCGACCAATTCGATGTTCCTGCGCGACAACAACACCTTCCTGCCCACTGGCGGCAACATCACGGGCGGCGGCGGCACCGAAGGCACGCGGTCGAAGTCGCTGACCCGCGACGTCTCGGCCGAGTTCAAGTGGCAGCCGGGACAGGGACCGTTCAAGTTGTCGGGCGCCTATCAGAACGTCCTCTCGACCTCGCAGCTCGACCGCCTCGCGGTGTTCCGCGAGGTGCCCTTTCCCTCCTCGTTCGGGTTCGATCTCACGGGTAAATTCCCCACGGTCACCTTGCCCGCGCTGGCCCCGGACCAGTTCACCAATCCGGCTAACTACATCTGGACGGCGGCGATGCCGCACAACGAGCGCAACCGCGGCACGATGGACTCGGTCAACCTCGATGCCGAGTATGTGTTCGAGGACAGCTTCTTCCGCGCGATCAAGGTCGGCGGCCGCTGGTCGGAGCGGCGCGAACGCGACCTCAACAACGGCTTCACCTGGACCGCGCTCGGGCGCGGATGGAACGGCGATCCGCAGCTGACCTTTGCCGATGCGCGGCCGGGCGATGTCGAATTCTACGCCTTCGACAATTTCTTCCATGGCGACATCGATGTCCCGGCGAACACGCTGTGGCCCTCGATCGCCCTCATCGAAGGGGTGACCGCCGACGAACTTCACCGCCCCGCCCCGCTTGGCTATGGCGGCGCGCGCTCGCGCACCAGCAATTTCCTGCAGCAGGATCTGGGGCTGTGGCGGACCGAGACATTCGCCGGCTATGCGCAAGTGCGTTTCGGCCGCGACTATGAGGCGGGCAAGCTCGGCTTCACCGGCAATGTCGGCGGGCGCATCGTGCGGGTGAAGAACGAGTCGCAGGGCTTCATCGTCCAGAACGCTTTCACCTTCATCCGCAACGGGCAGACTTTCGAAACTGCAAATCGCGTCGATCCGCGCGGCGGCAGCGCGACCTTCACCCGGTTTCTGCCGGCCGTGAACCTGCAGCTTCAGCCGAGCCAAGACATCAAGCTGCGCGCTGCCTACAACATCACCATGGACCTGCCGTCGTTCAACGCCACCCGCGGCGGCGGCGACATCGGCGTCGCCACGACGGCGAATCCGGTCTCGGGCCAGCCCGGCATCTTCACCAACTTCACGGCATCGACGGGCAATCCGTTCCTCAAGCCCGCCATGTCCAACAATGTGGACGTGTCACTGGAATGGTATCTCAAGCCCGGGACGATGTTTTACGTCAACGGCTTCTACAAGCATATCAAGGACCTGCCGATCTACTCGCTCGGCCAACGTGAGGTCACGATCCGCTATCTGGACGGGACCACCGAGACCGCGGTGGCGTCGACTTCGGACGTGGTCACGGCCACGGAAGCGGCAACGGTCAAGGGCATCGAAGTGGGCGGCCGCGCCTTCCTCGACATGCTGCCGGGCGACCTGGCCGGGCTCGGCGTCGAGGCCAACTATACCTTCATCGACAGCAAGAACCCGGGCGACCTCTATCGCGACATCTTCGGTACGATCCGCAACGACGCGCCGCTTCAGGGTCTCTCGAAGCACAATTTCAACGTCACCCTGCTCTACGAGCGCAGCAAGCTCTCGGCGCGCGTGGCCTATTCGTGGCGGTCGAAATATCTCCAGTCGACCAATGCGAACGGCACCACTCCGACCTACACCTTCGTCTCCGCGCCGGGCGCAACGGGGCAGAGTACCCAGATCGCGTTGCCGGTCTATGGCGACGCCTATGGCCAGGTCGACGTGGGCGTGACCTACAAGGTGACCGACCAGCTGTCGTTCACCGTCAAGGGCACCAACATCCTGAACGAGACCCAGCGCACGCTGATGGGCGGCTACAAGAACGACGCCATCTACACGCGAAGCTGGTTCCAGAGCGACCGGCGCGTCAGCCTCGGCGCGAACTTGTCCTTCTAGTATAGCATTCCTGGGGTGGCCGGCCGCGACGCCGGCCCCCCTTAGGAGGCATATGAAAAAGCAGATCCTCATCGTTGGGGGCGGCACCGCCGGGTGGATCACCGCCGGCTATCTCGCCAAGCGGCTCGGCGCCGACCTTCCCGGAGGCGCATCGGTTCGCCTGGTCGAATCCAGCGCGATTGGCATCCTCGGCGTCGGCGAGGGCACCTTCCCCACCATCCGCAAGACGCTTGCGACGATCGGCATCGACGAGGCCGAACTCGTCCGGCGCTGCGGCGCGACCTTCAAGCAAGGCGCCCGCTTCGCCAACTGGCGCACCGGCAACGACCATTATCTCCACGCCTTCCAGCAGGCCGACGAGCGCTCGGGGCTCGAGCTGCTGCCCTATTGGCTGCTCGGCGCCGGAGGGGATGAGGGCTGGGACGAGATCAGCACGCCCCAGAAGAAGGCCGCCGACGCGCACCGCGCACCCAAGCTGCCCTCCCACCCCGACTATGTCGCGCCGCTCAACTACGCCTACCACTTCGACGCGGTGATCCTCGCCGAGCTGCTGCGCGACCAGGCGGTCGCGAATGGCGTCGAGCATCTCACCGACACCGTCACCGAAGTGCTGGTCGGCGAGGATGGCGCGATCGCCGGCGTGCGGACCGAAGCCAATGGCCTGCTCGAAGCGGACCTCTATATCGACTGCACCGGTTTCCGTGCCGAGCTGATCGGCAAGGCGCTCGGCATGCCGTGGCGCTCGTGTCGCGACGTGCTGTTCTGCGACAGCGCGATCGCGATCCAGGTGCCCTATGCGCGACCGGATGATCCGATCGCCTCCTATACCATCTCGACCGCGCAGCAGGCGGGCTGGATCTGGGATATCGGCCTCGACCATCGCCGGGGCATCGGCCATGTCTTTTCTTCCGCCCATAGCGACGATGCCAGCGCCGAAGCGGTGCTGCGTGGCTATATCGGCCAGGCCGCGGACGGGCTGGAGATGCGCACCTTCCGCTTCGACGCCGGCTATCGCGAGGTCAACTGGCACCGGAACTGCGTCGCGATCGGGCTGTCGAGCGGGTTCTTCGAGCCGCTCGAGGCGACCGGGATCGTCTTCTCCGAAGTCGCTGCGGCGATGGTCGCCAACCTCTTCCCGTGGGGCGGGGATTACGAGACCTCGGCGCGCCAGTTCAACGAGATCATGCGCCGCCGCTACGAGCGCACGCTCGATTTCATCAAGCTGCATTATTGTCTGTCCGAGCGCCGCGACACGCAGTTCTGGCGCGACAATGTCGATCCCGCGACCGTCCCCGACAGCCTGCACGAACTGCTCGACCGCTGGCGCTTCCGTCCGCCGAACGAGATGGACATCGACGCGAATATCGACATCTTCACTGAACCGAGCTGGCAATATGTGCTCTACGGCATGGGCTGGCGAACCGACCTGAGCGCCCGCGCCGGCCTTTTCCGCTACCATGACGAGGCGCGCGCAGCGTTCGCGGAGGTGCGCCGCCAGGCCCAGTTCGCGATCCACAATCTTCCGACCAACCGCGAGCTCGTCGAATATGCCCGGGCGGGACGGTTCGGGGCACAGGGCGCCGCGGCATGAACCCGGGCGGCGTGGGGGCACCTGTCATCAGGGTCGTGATCGTCGGTGGCGGCACCGCGGGCTGGATGACGGCGGCGGCCGCAGCGCGGCTCACGGCCGCCGGCGTCTCGGTGACCCTGGTCGAATCCGACGAGATCGGCACCGTCGGCGTGGGCGAGGCGACGATCCCGTCGCTCCACGACTTCAACGGCCTGCTCGGGCTGGACGAGGACGAGTTCGTCCGCGCGACCCAGGCGACATTCAAGCTCGGCATCGAGTTCGTGAACTGGGGGAGACTGGGCGACCGCTACATCCATCCGTTCGGCGTCCACGGCCGCGACACCCAGGGCCTCAAATTCCATCAGATCTGGCTGCGCCAGTCGAGCCTCGCCAAGTCGGACGGCGACGTCGGACCGCTGTCGGACTACAACCTCTCCGCAGTCGCGGCGCGAATGAACAGATTCTCCCGCCCGTCGCAGAACCCGGCGGCGGTACTCTCGACACTGAGTTACGCCTTCCATTTCGATGCCGGCCTCTATGCGCGCTTCCTGCGCGGCCATGCCGAGGAGCGCGGCGTCAAGCGCATCGAAGGCAGGATCGCGACGGTCGAGCAGGACAGCGAGTCCGGCTTCATCACCGCGGTCGTGCTGGCGGATGGCCGCCGCGTCGAAGGCGAGCTGTTCGTCGATTGCAGCGGGTTCCGCTCGCTGCTGCTCGGCGAGACGCTGGGCGTCGGCTATCGCAGTTGGCTGCACTGGCTGCCCTGCGACCGCGCGATCGCGATTCCCTGCGAGAGCGTGAGCCCGCTCACCCCGTATACGCGCGCCACCGCGGGCCTGGCGGGATGGCGCTGGCGCATCCCTCTGCAGCACCGCATCGGCAACGGCCATGTCTATTCGAGCGCGCATCATGGCGACGAAGACGCGCTGCGCGATCTGCTCGACGGGCTCGACGGCGCACCCACCGCCGAACCGCGCTACCTACGCTTCACCCCGGGCCGGCGCGAGCGGCTGTGGGAGAAGAACTGTATCGCCATCGGCCTGTCGGGCGGCTTCATCGAACCGCTCGAATCGACCAGCATCCACCTCATCCAGTCGGGCATCTCGCGCCTGCTGGCGCTGTTCCCCGACACCAGCTTCGACCCCGTGGAGCGCGACGAATATAATCGCTGGCTGACGCGCGAGTATGAGCAGGTGCGCGATTTCGTCATTCTCCATTATCACGCGACCGAGCGCAGCGATTCCGCTTTCTGGGACTACTGCCGGACGATGGCGGTGCCCGAGACCCTGACCGAGCGGGTGGAATTGTGGCGCGGCAAGGCCCGCAACTTCCGCATGCAGGGGGACCTGTTCACCGAGGATAGCTGGTATGCGGTGCTGCTAGGACAGCGCATCGTGCCACGAGGGTACGACCCGCTCGCCGCCGCGCTGCCGATCCCCGAAACCAGCCGTTTCCTGCATCACCTGCGCGACGTGATCGGCAAGACCGCAGCTGCGATGCCGACCCATGAAGAATTCATCGCGCAGCATTGCGCGGCGAGACCGCCCGGCGCGGCGTGAGATGCGCCTCCACGCCGCAGCCCATCAACCAGGGATATGAAATGAGACGGAGTCATCGTTCCGCGTCCAATCTGCTCGCCGGCCTGTTGCTGGCCGTCGCCGCGTTGGGGACCAGTCCCACGCAGGCGCAGACGCCGGAGGTCCGCCGCATCGAGATCGACCTCGCCAAGGCGGGTGCGCCGCTCGACCGCTCGTTCAACTTCTCGGTCGGCGCCGACTATCCCGGCACGCTGATCCGCTCCGACAGCCTGGCGCAACTCAAGACCGCCCGGGACGCGCTCGGCTTCCGCTACATCCGCTTCCACGCGATCTTCCACGACGTGCTCGGTACGGTCCGAGTGGTCGACGGCAAAACCGTCTATGACTGGACCAAGATCGACCAGCTCTACGACGCGTTGCTCGGCATGGGGATCAAGCCGTTCGTCGAATTGGGCTTCACGCCCGAGGCGATGGCGACCTCGAAGCAGACGATCTTCTACTGGAAGGGCAATACCTCGCACCCCGAACCCAAGGCTTGGGCCGCCCTGGTCGACGCGTTCGTACGCCATCTGCGCGAACGCTATGGCGAGGCGGAAGTACGAAGCTGGTATTTCGAGGTGTGGAACGAGCCCAATCTCGACGGATTCTGGGAGCGCGCCGACCAGAAGGCCTATTTCGAACTCTACGAGAACAGCGCGCGCACGATCAAGGCGATCGACCCCGCGCTGCGTGTCGGTGGTCCCTCCACCGCGGGCGCGGCCTGGGTGCCCGAATTCCTCGACTATGCCGCGAGCCGCGGCATCCCGGTCGATTTCGTCACCACCCACACCTATGGCGTCGATGGCGGCTTCCTCGACGAGAAGGGCGAGGACGACAACAAGCTGTCGACCAATCCCGATGCGGTGACCGGCGACGTGCGGCGCGTGCGGCAGCAGATCGCGGCGTCCAAATTCCCCGGCCTGCCGCTGTTCTTCACCGAATGGAGCGCGAGCTACAACCCGCGCGACCCCGTCCACGACAGCTATATCAGCGCCGCCTATGTCCTCTCGAAGCTCAAGGCGACGCGGCCCTACGCCCAGGGGATGAGCTATTGGACTTATAGCGATCTGTTCGAGGAAGCGGGTCCGCCGCCGACTCCCTTCCATGGCGGTTTCGGCCTGATCAACCGCGACGGCATCCCCAAGGCCACCTTCTTCGCGTACAAGTATCTGAACGAGCTTCACGGGCGCGAAGTGCCTTCGGCAGACGCGCAAACACTGGCCGCGACTGACGACGGGCGCACCTCGATCCTGGTCTGGAACTGGGCCCAGCCCGCGCAGACGCTGAGCAACCGGCCCTTCTTCACCAAGGTGCTTCCCGCCCAGCCCGCCGTGCCGGCCGAAGTGAGCTTCACCGGCCTCGCACCCGGCAGCTACCGGCTGACTGTCCGGCGCACGGGCTTCGAGGCGAACGACGCGCATACGCGCTACCTGAAGATGGGGTCGCCGGCCGCGCTCAGCGCCGCGCAGCTCGCCGAGCTTCGCGCCCTGACGCAGGACAAGCCCGAGACGCGCACGACGGTCCGGGTCCGCGCGGACGGCCGCTACATGCTGCGCGTTCCGATGCGGACGAACGATGTCGTGTTCGCCGAACTCGAGCCGCTTGCGGCCGCAAAGCGCAAATAGACCGCCGGAGTTAGCGTCATGGAACCCACCCGCCGCCAGACCCTGGCCCTGGCCCTGGCCGGCGCGGGCTTCGCGCGGCCGGGCAGTGCTACCGCCGGATCGCCGCAACCGGGCAGCTGCGGCGATCCGGCACCCGCGTGGAAGCCGGGCATCGAAGGCCAGCGCAAGGCCGATCTCGGCGACGGACGCTATCTCAACCCGGTGCTCGCCGGCGACCGTCCTGACCCCAACGTGCTCAAGGACGGGGACGATTACTATGCGACCTTTTCGTCCTTCCAATATTATCCGGGCATCCCGATCTGGCATTCGCGCGACCTGGTGAACTGGACGCCGCTGACCACTGCGCTCAAGCAGCATATCGGCATCGTCTGGGCGCTCGACATCGCCAAGCACAATGGCCGCTACTTCATCTACATCCCCGCGCTCGACCCCAGCGACGCCAAGCGCGGCATCAAGACCTGGGTGATCCACGCCGATGACATGGCCGGCCCGTGGAGCGATCCGATCGACATGAAGATCGACAATCTGATCGATCCCGGCCACGCGGTGGGCGAGGACGGCAAGCGCTACCTGTTCCTCAACGCCGGCAACCGCGTGCGGATCAGCGACGACGGGCTGTCGGCGGCGGGACCGGTCGAGCATGTCTATGGCGGCTGGCCGATCCCCGAGGACTGGATCATCGAGGGTTTCGCGCTCGAAGGCCCCAAGGTGATTCGCCGCAACGGCTGGTTCTATCTCTTCTCCGGCCAGGGCGGCACGGCGGGACCGCCGACCAGCCATATGGTGGTGGTCGCGCGCTCGCGCTCGATCCACGGGCCGTGGGAGAATTGCCCGCACAACCCGATCGTCCGCACGAAACGGGCGAGCGAGCCCTGGTGGTCGCGCGGCCACGCGACGCCGGTCGAGGGGCCGGGCGGCGACTGGTGGATGGTCTATCACGGCTATGAGAACGGCTTCCGCACGCTCGGGCGGCAAATGCTGATCGAGCCGATGGAATGGACCGCCGACGACTGGCCCCGCGCGCTCGGTGGCGACCTGTCGCGCCCGCTCGCCAAGCCACGCGGCACAGGTGGAGGCAGGCACGGCGTCGCGCTTTCGGGCTTCACCGACGACATGTTCGCGACGCGCATGTCCTTCCACACCATGGATCGCGACTATGCGACACGCGTGCAGCTCAAGGACGGCGTGCTGCGGCTCGCCGGCCGCGGCACGGGTCCCGCCGATTGCTCGCCGCTCACCTTCGTTGCGGGAGACCGCGCCTATCAGATCGAGGTCGAGGTCGAGATCGAGCGCGGCACGCAGGGCGGGCTGGTGCTGTTCTACAACGAAAAATTATTCTGCGGCATCGGGCTCAGTGACGGCAAGCTCCACGCCTGGCGCATCGGCCAGGAGGAGCGCTGGCCGCCCGGCGGCCCCGCTTCGGCGCGGCGGATGCACCTGCGCGCGGTGAACGACGCGAATATCGTCACCTTCTTCTACAGCCTCGACGGCCGCAAATGGACCAAGGAACGCTCGGTGGAGGTCGCGGGCTACAACCACAATGTTGCCGACGGTTTCCTCAGCCTCCGTCCCGCCTTCTACGCTGCGGGAGAAGGCCATGCGACCTTCCGCGCGCTGTCCTATCGCGCCCGTCCTCCCGCAACGACGTGAATCGTGCCGGTCTGCCGGATATCCTCCGACGACGCGCCCGCCAGCACGCGATAGGCACCCGCGCGGACCCGCCAGCCGCCCGCCTCGGGATCGTAGAAGGCGAAGGCACGCGGATCGAGCGTCAGCGTCACCTCGCGCTGCGCTCCGGCGGGGATCGCGACCTTGCGGAACGCTCGCAGCGTGCGCGGGGGTTCGCCCGGCTGCGGCTCGACCGGCTCGACATAGAGCTGCACGACCTCCTGCCCCGCGCGCTTGCCGGTGTTGCGGACGGTGAGCCGTACCGCCACCGGCGTGCCGCCGTTGGCATGCGCCGGCAGCTTGATCGGGGAATAGGCGAAGCTCGTGTAGGAGAGGCCGTGGCCGAAGGGGAACAACGGCTTGGTCCCCCGCGCGCGATAGCCGCGATAGCCGACCAGCAGCCCCTCCGAATAGGCGCTCTTCGAGCTCTTGAGATCGACCGGATCGTCCTCGGTGCGCTGGACGAACGTCACGGGCAGCTTGCCCGAAGGATTGATCTTGCCGGTCAGCACATCGGCCAGCGCCGCGGCGCCACCCTCGCCGGGCAGCCACATGTCGAGGATCGCGGGCACGCGTTCGTGCCACGGCATGGTCATCGCCGCGCCGGCATTGACCACCACCGCGGTCCGCGGATTGGCCGCGACGACCGCCTCGACCAGCCGGTTCTGCTCGCCGGGAAGGTCGAGCGAGGCGCGGTCATAGCCTTCGCCCTCGGTGGTCGAGGACGAGCCGACGATCACGATCGCCGCATCCGCCGCCCTGGCCGCGGCGACCGCGGCATCGAACGAGGGCAGCGGCTCGCGCACGCCGAAACTCAGATTCTCATAGGGCGTGCCGCCATTGGCATAATCGACCCGGATCGGATAGCCGCGCCCCACCTCCAGCTCGACCTGGACCGTCCGCCGCGGCACAGGGAAGCCGAGCACGTCGCGATTGTCGGGGACGATCTTGCTCGCCTTATCGAGGACCACCTTGCCGTCGAGCGTGATGCGCGGCGCGCCGGTGCCGCGCACGCTGAACTCGTGCACGCCGCTGGTACGCGGCCAGAACATGCCCTCCCAGCGGATCGCGGCATAGCCGGTGACCTTGGGGCCCGCGACGTTGCCGCTGATCCAGCGCACGAAGCGGGTGACGCGCTCGGTCTTGGTCGGCGCGCCGCTCGCATCCTCCGACATATAGTAGCTCGCCGTCAGCCCGGTCTCGCCGCGCGCGGCACCGGGGCTGAACAGCTTGGCATCGGCGGCCGGCGGCGTCTCCTCGTTGTCGACGCCCTTCTCATAGCTAACGCGCACGCCCGGCAGTGCTGCGCGCAACGCCTCGAGCGGGGTCTGGGTCTCGAACGGCACGACGTTCGAGCTGCCGCCCCCCTGGATGCGCACGACATCGGCATTGGGCCCGATCACCGCGAGCGAGCGGATCGCGCGATCGAGCGGCAGCACGCCCTCATTCTTGAGGAGCACCATCGCCTCCTCCGCCGCCTTGCGCGCGACACCGGCCTGACGCGGCGGCTGGGCAGCTGCGGGGCGCGAGCTGCCGCGCTCGATCACCCCGCTGCGCACGATCAGGCGGACCATGCGCCGCGCATTCGCCTCGATCTGCGCCTGGCTCACCTCGCCGGCCGCGACGGCGGCCTTCAGCTTATCGCCGAAATGCTTGGGCGGCCCGGGCATTTCCAGATCGAGCCCGGCATTGGCGGCGGGCGCGGTCGAATGCGTCGCGCCCCAGTCGGACACGACGAAGCCTCTGTAGCCCCATTCCGTCTTGAGCAGGTCGGTCAGCAGCCAGCGATTCTCCGCGGCATAAGTGCCGTTGATCTTGTTGTACGAGGCCATCACCGACCACGGATCGGCCTCGCGCACCACCGCTTCGAACGCGGGGAGATAGATTTCGCGCAGCGTCCGCTGGTCCACCACCGAGTCGACGACGAAGCGGTAGCTCTCCTGGTTGTTCGCCGCGAAATGCTTGATCGAGACGCCGATCCCCTCGGCCTGCGCGCCGCGGACATAGCCGAGCGCGAGCTGCGCGGTGAGCCACGGATCCTCCGAATAGGTCTCGAAGTTGCGCCCCCAGCGCGGCGTGCGCACGATGTTGACCGTCGGCGCGAGCAGCACGTCGGCGCCGTGCGCCTTGGTCTCGCGCGCGATTGCCGCGCCGACCGCCCCGGCGAGCTCGGGGTTCCAGCTCGCCGCGAGCGCCACGCCGACCGGGAAGACCGTCGCCGGCTTGCCGTCGGGCGAGCGCACGCCGGTGGGCCCGTCGGTCATCTTCACCGCCGGGACGCCGAGCCGCGGGATCGGGTTGAGCGCCATCGAGGATTCGCCCGCCAGCAGCAGGATCTTCTCGTCGAGCGTCAGCCGCGCCATCAGGTCGTCGACGCGCGCTTCGAGCTGCGCCTTCGCGTCGCGATAGACCGGCGCCGCCTCCTGCGCTCCGGCGGGCATCGCCATGCCGACAGTCAAGGCGATCGCCGCCTCGTGCCGCAATCTCATTTGATCGCGGCCAGATCGGCTTCGGTCTTGGCGAGCAGCTCGTCGGTGAGCTTGCCGTCCGAATAGGGCTGGAGCTGCTTGAGGCTGAGCCCCTTGATCATCTCGAGCTGCGGCAGCTGGGTGAGGCCGGGCAGATCCTTGTCGAGCACCGCCTTGGCCTGCTCGTTCGCGAGCAACTCGCCGATCGGGGTGTCGAGGGTGAACTTCGCCGGGGGCTTGGCGGCTTCGGCGGGGGCGGCCGGAGCAGGCGCGGTCTGCGCGATGGCGATAGCGGGCACGAGCAACGCCGCCCCGAGCACGAGGGGAAGTTTCATCACTGGTTCTCCTTGGTTTCAGCGGATTCGCTGCCGAGCTCGGCGATCATCGCCTGCCGGATCAGATATTTCTGGACCTTGCCGGTCACCGTGGTCGGGAAGCTGTCGACGACGCGGACGTAGCGGGGCACCTTGAAGTGCGCGATCTGCTCGCGGCAAAAGGCGCGGATCGCTTCCGCGTCGGCCTCGGCGCCCGTGCGCAGGCGGACCCAGGCGCAAAGCTCCTCGCCCATGCGCGCGTCGGGCACGCCGACCACGGCGACATCCTCGACCGCGGGGTGGCGGTAGAGGAACTCCTCGACCTCGCGCGGATAGATGTTCTCGCCGCCGCGGATCACCATGTCCTTCAAGCGCCCGACGATGTTGGCGTAACCCGCGCCGTCGATCACCGCGAGATCACCGCTGTGCATCCAGCCCGCCGCATCGATTGACTCCGCGGTACGCTCGGGCTCGTTCCAATAGCCCTGCATCACCGAATAGCCGCGCGTGCACAACTCGCCGGGCTGGCCGACCGGCACCACCGCACCGTCGCCATCGATCAGCTTGCACTCGAGATGCGGCTGCACCCGCCCGATCGATCCGGTGCGGCGGTCGAGCGGGTCGTCGAGCCCGGTCTGGAAGCTGACGGGACTCGTCTCGGTCATGCCATAGGCGATGGTCACGTCGCGCATGTGCAGCCGCTCGATCACCTCGCGCATCAGCGGCTCGGGGCAGATCGCGCCGGCCATGCAGCCGGTGCGCAGCGAGGTGAGGTCGAAGCCGTCGAACCCGGGATGCGCGAGCAGCGCGATGAACATCGTCGGCACGCCGTACAGCGCGGTGCAGCGTTCGGCCTCGACCGTGCGCAAGGTCGCCTCGGGCTCGAAGCCAGGCGCGGGATAGACCATCGCCGCGCCGTGCGTGAGGCTGGCGAGGTTGCCCATCACCATGCCGAAGCAGTGGTAGAGCGGCACCGGGATGCAGATGCGGTCGTCCGCGCTCAGCCCCATAGTCCGGCCGACGAAATAGCCGTTGTTGAGGATGTTGCGGTGGCTCAGCGTCGCGCCCTTGGGCAGGCCGGTGGTGCCGCTGGTGAACTGGATGTTGATCGGGTCGCTGGGGTGGAGATCGCCAGGCAGATCGGCGCGCCCATCGACCTCGGCGAACGGAATCCAGCCCGGCCGCGCCGCCTCGCCGATCAGGATCCGCGCGCGCAGCGTCGGCAGCCGCTCGGGTCCCAGCGTCTCGATCATCTCGGCATAGGCGCTGGTCTTGAAGCTCTCGGCAGCGACCAGCGCGGCGAGGCCGACCTTGTTGATCGTATACTCGACCTCGGACAGGCGATAGGCGGGGTTGATCGTCACCAGGATCAGCCCGGCGCGCGCCGCTGCGAACTGGGTCAGCGCCCATTCGGCGCAGTTGGGCGACCAGATGCCGATCCGCTCGCCCGGCCTAAGCCCGAGCGCGGTCAGCCCCGACGCGAGCGCATCGACGCGCGTCAACAGCTCGGCGAAGCTCCAACGGATGCCCTGCGCGACCGAGACCAGTGCGTCGCGCTCGCCCCATTGCGCCGCCGCACGCGCCAAAGCCTCGCCGATCGTGTGCTCCAGCAACGGCGGCGCGTCGGTACCCCGCACATGGCTGAGGCCGGGGGTGACGAAGCTCATGTGCCCGGCGCCGCGCAGGTGAAGCTCGCGGCTTCATCGGTCGGCCCCTTGCCGTCCCAGCGCGCGACCTTCGGCCAGGCGCAGAGCGGGCGGGTACGCTGTGCCTTGGCCGGGAAGCCCAAATAACCGAGCATGTCATTGTCGAACTTGGTCGCGACGATGCGCTCGGGCGCGGGCCCGCCGACATGCCAGGCGTCGAGCGTGCCGAGCGCGTCGAACACGTTGGGACCCGGCCCGGCAAGGCAGTGCGACATGCCCGGCGCCATGAACAGCCGCACTCGTTCGCGCGCCGCGGGGTTCGCAGCGAGAACACGCTCGTAATAGCCGACCGTGTTCTCCGGCGGGATCGCGGCGTCCTGCCAGCCATGGTACATCAGCAGTCGGCCGCCGCGGCGGAAGAAGGCGCCGAGGTCGGGACTGTCGGCGTCGAGCTCCTTGCCGACCCGCGCCCTCGCCAGCGCGTAATCGCGCGCGAGGTCGAAGCGCGACACCTGCCATTCGGGATCGCCGTGCACGAAGTAGCGGAAGAACTGGGTCGAGAATTTCGCATGCTGCGAGTCCGCAGCGGTCAGCCACATGCCCCAGGTGCCCTCGACTGCCTCCGCGCCCGGCGCGAAGCCGGGATAGAACGGCTTGCCGTCCGGCGTCTTCGGCCCCCGGTAGAGATGGCGCGCCGCTTCGACCTGGGCCGCGGTGAGGCAGTCGCCGCCGACCGCCTTGCATTGCAGCTCGGCGGGATCGAAGCGGCACTGGCGCGGATTCTCGATCACGCCGTCCGCGACGCCGTCGAGCTTGTCGCATTTGGCGAGCGAGGCGGTCTGGAGCAGCTTGAGCTGCGGCGCCCCGAGCGCGGCGCCGGGCCGCGACAGCGCGAGATGGTTGCTGGCGAAGGCGCTGGCCATGCGCGTCCACGGGATCGCCGGGGCGCCGGCGATGATTGCGTCATAATCCTCGGGGAAACGCCGCGCCTCGATCAGCGCCTGCCGCCCGCCGTCCGAGCAGCCATGGAAATAGCTCGCGGCGAGCGGGACCGTGTAATAGGCCGCGATCACCTGCTTGGCCGCCTGTGCCGCGAGATGGTTGGCGCGCCAGCCATAGTCCCTGATCTTCTCCGGCGCATTCAGCGCCCAGCTCGCATCGACGTCGCTCTTGCCGAAATGGCCCATGTCGCTGCCGACCGCGGCATAGCCCCTGGCCACCGCGCCGCGCATCAGCAGCGCCGGGATGCCGAGATTGGCGCCGAACCCGCCATTGCCCGCGCCCATCAGCTTGCCGTTCCACGCCGCGCGTTCGGGCAGCCACATCTCGACCTTGATCGACGATCCTGCGACCGGGGTCAGCACCGCCCGCACGCGGCAGAACGGCGCGGACGCGGGGAGGCCCGGCATGCCGGGACCAGTGTCGACCGTCGCGCCGGTCGTGAGCGACTCCGCCGCCTCGATCTTGCCGTTGGCGAGCGCGCGGCCGGCGAGCGCGGCGCAGTTTTCCGCCTGCTGCGCGGGCCTCGCGGCGACGGGCGTCGCGGTGCCGGCGAGGAGCGCAGCCGCACCGAGGGCTGCCAAACGAAAGCTCTTCATTTCCCGAGCACCCCCAGCGAGTTCATCCATGCCTGCATGCGCTCGGTCCACGCATCGCTCGGCTTGTCCTGGCGCTTCATGCCGAAGCCATGGCCGCCCTTGGCGAAGGTCACGAGCTGCGACCGCGCTCCGCTGGCGCGCCAGGCGGCGTCGAGCCGCGCGCTGTCGGCGCGCGCGAGCTTGTCATCGTCAGCGACCGCGACGAACAAGGGCGGCGCATTGGGCGGCGCGGCGATCGGATCGGGGAGCAGGCCGGGATAGACGGCCGCCGCGAAATCGGGCCGGCTGTCGGCGTGGTTCGCCAGCATCGTCCACACCGTCACCGCGCCGCCCGCCGAGAAGCCGAGCACGCCGATGCGGTCCGGCTTAACGCCATAGCGCGCGGCATTGGCGCGAACATGGCGCACCGCCTGCTCGCCATCGGCAGTCGCCAGCGGGCGCAGCGGCTCGACCGCTTCGGCGAGCTTGGGAAGGTTGGTCATGTAGCGCAGCATGACGAACGGCAGGTCGCCGCCCGACTTGAGCAGGCGATAGCGCAGCACGAAGGCGGTCACGCCCATGCCGTTGAGCCAGCGCGCCACCTCGGCGCCCTCATTCTCGATCGAGAGCATGTGGAACGCGCCGCCGGGGGCGACGATTACCGCGGTGCCGTTCGTTTTTGCGGGGTCGGGGCGATAGACGGTGAGCGTCGCATCCTCGACGTTGCGCACGATCGTGCCGAACGGCGCGCGGTCTTCCAGCACGCCGGGCGAGGCCGCGGGCTCGCCGGGCCAGAGGCGGACCACCTCCTCGGCGGCGGCGGGCGGCGCGCCAGGCAGGGCGAGCAACGCGGCCACGGCGGCGAACAGCGCGATGAGGCGCATCGTCATCTCCTTCATTGCGAATCCTGCGCCGCGGCGATGGCGGCGATCGGTGGCGTCGCGGCGGGCGCCATGGCGGTCCGGTCGATGCCGATCGCGAGCAGCTCGGGCCTGGCCGGATCGAGCCGCGACCAGGCCGGAAGCCCCTTGCCATTGGGGTCGCCGCCGCGCGCGAAGTTGGTCCAATAGGTCATGATCCGCTCCGCCGCGGCGCGATCGGCCGGCGTCGCGTCCGCGGGCAGGTTGCCGAACTGGAACGCCACGTCGCTGGCATGCCCCGCGCCCTTCCCCGCCTCGCGCTTCGCTTCCGCTACATATCCGAAGCGGTAGAGCCACGCCGCCGCCCCGCTTCGTGCGTGGCGGCTCGCAAGCGCCAGCGCCGGCTCGCCGAAGATCACGTCCCCGGCAAGGTAACGCGCGGCCCGCTCGGGGGCGCCATAGGCAATGTTCACCACATTCGCCTTCGCCCCGAGCTGCGCGAGCAGCGGCCCGTTGACCATCGGCAGGAACGGCGCGGGCACGAAACCGAGCTCGTCGTCGTTACTCCCGGCGATGAGCGGGATGCGCGCCTGCCCGCCCGCCGCGAAGATCGCGTCGGCATGACCGGTGACGATCAGGCCGTCGGTGATCGGGCCGGCGTAGATCCCCTCCTCCTTGTTGAGGATGGCGATGCCACCGCGCACCATCTCGGCCGGGAGCGCGCGCAGCGCCGCCAGATCGGCCGCCCCTGTCTTGGCCGCGAAGGCAATCCCTTTGGCCTGCGCTTCGGCGAGCGCCGGCCAGCGGTCGCGGCCGCCGCCCGATGCGGCAATCCCCTTGGCAAACAGGCCGCGCGCGGCGGGCGAGGCCATCAGGCGCGCGACCGACTGTCCGCCCGCGCTCTCACCGAACAGCGTGACATTGGCCGGGTCGCCGCCGAATGCCGCGATGTTGCGCTTGACCCACATCAGCGCGGCGATCTGGTCCATCAGGCCCCAGTTGCCGCCTTCGCCGAGCGCCGGATGCGCGAAGAAGCCGAAGCGGCCGAGCCGGTAGTTGAACGTGACGACGACCACGCCGCGCCGGGCGAGCCGCGCGCCGTCGGTTACGTCAAGCGCGCCCGATCCGGCGACGAAGCCGCCGCCGTGGATCCACACCATCACCGGAAGCTTGGCGCCCGGCACCGGTTTCGGCGTCCAGACATTGAGGAACAAGCAATCCTCGGCCATCGGCGCGCCGCGGCTGACGTCGCCCGGCACCGGGTTCTGCACGCAGTCGGCGCCGAAGCGCGTGGCGTCGCGCGGCTCGCTCCACGGCGTCACCGGCGCGGGAGGCGCCCAGCGCCGCTCGCCGACGGGGGGCGCGGCATAGGGAATGCCCTTGAACGAAGCGATCCCGTCCGCGGTCGCGCCGGCCAATGCACCGCCGTCGATGCGCACCTGCTGCGCGGCGGCAGGCATCGCGACCAGCAGGGCAAGGACGAGCCATCGGATCATGCACCGCCTCCCGCACGGAACTCGAACCTGCCGGGGCCGGTGCGGTAGACCGCATAGCCGCCCTCGCGCCGCAGCAGTTCGACGCCGCGCGGCGCGGCGATCGCGCCGAAGCGCTCGGGCACCCAGACTTCGCCGCCGGTGTTGGCGGGGACCTCGGCGGTCAGCGTCAGGCGGTCCTGCTCGACCCGCCAGCGTGAGGCGGCGCGGCCATGGATCGTCTCCGTCACCGCCTCGGCAGCGGCGAGGCGGGCGGGGATCGCGGGCTTGACCCGCACTGTCTTGTAGCCCGGCGCGCCGGGTCTCAAGCCCGCAAGCCGCTGGCGCATCCAGTCGGCGATCGAAGCGAAATAATGGTGATCACGCGAGCGGCTTTCGAGGCTCCAGCTCTCGAACATCGTCGAATGGCCGTTGGCGATCCACCAGCCCCAGCTCGGCTCTTGGGTGCGCGTCGCGACGCGATAGGCGAGGTCGGCATGGCCATAGTCGCTCAATATCTCGAGCAGGTGGCGAGTCCCGTAGACGCCGGTGCGCAGGCCCTGCCTGTCGACGTCGCGCGCGATTGCGTCGGCGACACCCTGCTCGCGGCCCGCGGGCACCATGCCGAAGGCCAGCGGCAGCACGTTCTGCACCTGGGTTGGCGAGCCCGCGGCGCCCTTGGCGTCGACGCTGCGATACCAGCCATTGGCGTCGTCCCAGTAGCGCGCATTGTACGCCGCGCGGATCGCCTCGGCGAGCTGGCGGTAGCGGCTCGCATCCGCCGCCTCGCCGATCACCGCCGAGGAGCGCGCGAGCAGGTCGGCCTCGAGGAAGAAATAGGCGGTCGTCACCGCATCGACCCCGCCGCCACGCGCATTCAGAAAGTCCAGCGGCCCCGGCGGCATCCATTCGCTCAAGCCGGCCGCGCGACGGAACTCGGGCGCCTTGATGAAGGTCGCGGTATAGTCGACCAGCCGCCGCTGCATATCATGGCTGCGCGCGAGGATGCGCGTGTCGCCATAGGTCGTGTAGAGTTCCCACGGCAGGATCAGCGCCGCGGCATCCCAGGGCGTGGTCGGGCCCCAGATGATGCTCCAGCCGGGCGTGTTCTCATAGCCATAATAGGGCGTCGCTGGGACGATCTCCGGCAGTTCGCCGTTCGCCGCCTGCGCGTCGCGGAAGTCGGCGAGCCACTTGGTCCAGACCCGCGCGACATCGAGGCTGCGCGCCGCCGCGCCCGCCGAGGCCTGGGCGTCGCCGGTCCAGCCATTCTTCTCATAGGTCGGCGTGTCGGTGACGAAGCCGTGGAGATTGTTGAGGATGGTGCCGGTCGCCGCCGCGTCGATCCTGCCGAGCAGCGGGTCGGCGCTGGCGAAGCTGCCGGTGCGTGCGACATTGGAGTGGACGATGCGCGCCTTGAGCACCGCGCCGGGCGCGCCGCGCAGCTCGACATAACGGAAGCCGCGATAGCCGAAGCTCGGCTCCCAGCGCTCGACGCCCTTGCCCGCCAGCGTGTAGCGGTCGGTCTGCAACTGCGCGTGGATCAGGCCCGAAGCGGGGACGGCACCGCCATCGGCGCCGAGCTTCTCGCTCGCCACCATCGACACCGTCGCGCCGCGCGAGCCGCGGACCTCCAGCACCGGCCAGCCGGCGACGATGCGGCCGAAATCATGGATCCACACGCCGGGCGCGGCTTCCTTCACCGACGCCGCTGCGATGGTCTCGACCGGCTCAATCGGCTCGGCATTGGCGGCAGCGAGCTTTCCCGCTGGGCCAGCGACGATCGCCGCCGCCTGCCATTTCGCGCGGAAGCCCGGGCGGTCCCAGCCGGCCGGCAACAGGCGTGCGTCGTAGCGCTCGCCGCGATGCACCGAATCGCTGCGTGTCGGCCCGGCTGCCGTCCGCCAGCTGCCGTCGGTCGCGATCGTCTGGCGGGTACCGTCGGCATAGTCGATCTCGAGCTGCGCCTTGAGGGCCGGCTCGGCCCGCCAGGGCGCGGCGTGGAAATACCATTCGTCGGGATCGGTCGGCGCATACCAGCCGCGTCCCAGCTCGGCGCCGAGCACATTCGCGCCCGGCCTCAACCGTGCGGTGACGTCGTGCACATAGCTCAGCACGCGCTTGTCATAGGCGGTGAAGCCCGCACCGAGCGGCGAGCCAACCTGCGTGCCGTTGAGCAGGACGCGCGGCATCCCCGCACCCGCATGATAGAGCCGCGCGCGCGCGATCGGCTTGCGCGCGACGTCGAAGGCGCGGCGGAGCAGCGGCGCGGGCGCCTCGATCGGCAGCACCACTGCGATCCGCGGCACGCCCGCCGCAACGACCAGCCCGTCCGCCTCGACCGACCCGCCGGTGAAGACATTGCCGTTGCGCGCGAAGCTGGTGCGGAACGCCGCGCTGCCCGTCCCGGTGACCGCGACCGAATGGATCGTCGCGGCCCGCGCCTCCACCGC
The DNA here is from genome assembly GCF_049532975.1 of Sphingomonas sp. MS122. Lineage (GTDB taxonomy): Bacteria > Pseudomonadota > Alphaproteobacteria > Sphingomonadales > Sphingomonadaceae > Sphingomonas. The sequence continues at coordinate 973,682 of NZ_CP186695.1, forward strand.
CGCGAAGCCGATCGTCCCGTGCGCGTGGGTCGCATCTTCCAGCGTGTCGACCACCCGGCCATCGAGGCTGGTGACGATACGGGCGCCTTCGGCGCGGATCGTCAGCCGGTGGCGCCCGCGCTTGAGCAACGCGGCGAGCGGCACCCGCTTCAGCACATCGGTCTTGACCGCCGCGCTGCTGCCCCCGGAATAGCGGCGCACGCTCGCCGTCAGCGCCGCGCCGTCCGGACCGTCGCTCAGCGTCCAGACATAGGCGTCGCCATAGGTCTTGCCGTGAGGCAGCGCGCGGAACAGCACGTCCACCGCCTTGCCGGTCAGCGTCAGCTCGACGTCGAGCGTGAGATCGCGCCAGTCATGCGCGGGCGGTTCGCGCCCGCCGATCCATTGCGCCTGCCAGTCGGCGGGGGCGAGCAGCCCCATCTCCCACCAGCCGGGCGCACTCCAGCCGCTCGGCCGATTCGCCGCGTCCCAGGCCTGGACCCGCCACCAATAGCGCCGGCGCGACGCCAGTGGCGGGCCGGCATAGGCGATCTGCACATTGGCGTCCGACGCGACCTTGCCGCTGTCCCAGACGAGGTCGCCCGCGGCGAGCGCCTCGGGCGAACCCGCGACCTGGATGCGATAGGCGGTCTGCCGCGCGACCGGCGAGCGCCAGGCGAGCCGCGGTGCCGGCTCGTCGAGTCCGAGCGGCTTTTCCGCATATTCGACGCGCAACGCTTCCGGCGCCCCGGCCGGATCAGCCGCCCACGCCGGCGCCAGCACGAGCAGCAGCAACGCGCCGACAAGAGCCCGGAAGCGGCCGATGCGGAGGCCGCTTCCGGACAGAGGGAGCATTGGGAGACGCGGCACGCAAGCTCGTCCTAGAACTTCGTCCGCACGCCGAACGAGACGAGCCGGCCGAGCGTGAAGCCGTTGGTGTAGCCGACCGAGCTGTCGAGATAGGGCGGGTCCTGGTCGAACACATTGTCGATATTGACCGTCAGCATCGTGTCCTTGAGCATCCCGCCAAGGTCGTAGGCGAAGAACAGGTCGACCGTGTCGAAGGCACTCACCTCGTTCTGCGTCGCGCTGATGATCGGGTAGCCGCTGCGATGGTTGAGCGTCGCGCGCGCGGTGAAATCCCCGACCTTCGCGCCGAGCGCGGCGACGAAGGCGAGCCGCCCGGTGCCGTTCTTGAGATTGTCGTCGAACGCGCTGCCCGCGACCGCCTGGGTCTTGCGATTGAGCGTGTAGGTGCCGGCGATGCTGGCGTTGATCGACCCGAAGCCGGTCTCGCGCAGATAGGCGAGGTTGAAGTCGATCCCGTCGACATGGATCGCGCCGAGATTAGTGCGCCGCGCGTCCATCAGCACATAGGGCGAGGTGCCGAGATACAGGCTCTCCAGGCTGGGCGCGCCGTTGAGCGGCGTGTTCCCGACCAGCGCGCGCACCTGCGCCAGCGTGGGGTTGATCGTGTAGAAGCTGCTGAACCCGGGATCGGTGAAGAACACCGGCAGGAGCACCGGCGGAACCGAGATCGCGTCGGTGAACTTGACGTTGTAATAGGTCGCGCTCGCCACCAGCCCAGGCACCGCTTTGGGCGTCCAGTCGAAGCCGAGCGACCAGGTCTTCGCCTCCTCGGGCTTGAGCGCCGGATTGCCGCCGGCGAGGACCAGTGTCGGCCGCAGGAAATCGGTCGGCGGACTGCCCGGCGCGCGCAGCGGGCTGACCAGCAGGATCTGCACCCGCGCATCCGCCAGGCTGGTCGTGTCGGCCAGGCTCGGCGCATGGAACGAGGTGCCGTAGTTGCCGCGGATCAGCAGGTCGTCGAACGGCTTGTAGTTGAAGCCGATCTTGGGATTCGTCGTCCCGCCGACATCGTCATAGCTGTCGTGCCGGATCGAGCCCGAGATCTGAAAGGCACGCAGCCCCGGCATCGAATTGCCCGGCCCGACGAGCGGGATCAGTGCCTCGGCGAACACCGACTTGGCGTGGCGGCTGCTCACCGATCCGATCGCGTTGGTGAAGACGTTGCGCCGGTCGAGCGAGACCAGCGAGTCGAGCTTCTCGAAAAAATACTCGGCACCGATCGCCAGCCGGATGTCGCCCCCGCCGATCGTTGCGAGCCGCCCGTCGAGGATCGCGCGGGTCTGAAACAGCTCCTGGTCGGCGTGACCGTAATTCTCGAAGTCGCGGATCGCGGCGAGCACCGCCGGGTTGGTCGCGCCCGGATCATAGGGATTGAGCGCAGTCGCGGTCGTGGTGCCGGCAAGCGCGAGCGTGGCGGCGGTCGCGTTGATCGTCGGCTCGCGCACCTGCGAGAAGCTGTGGCCGTAATTGGCCTCGGTGCGCAGCTCCCACCGGTCGCCGAGGCCGATCGACAGGCTCGGCGAGACGCCCCAGCTGTCGAACCGGGCGTGGCTCTCCATGCTCTCGCCGAACACGCTGGCGAAGGACATGGCGACCTGCTGGATCGGCTGGAACGCGATCGGCTTGAAATAGGGGTTGGTGAACAGGATCTGCCCGGTGAAGCCGGGCGTGGCGTTGAGCCGCGTCGTGTCGCGCCGCGCCCAATAGGCGGTCGCCTGGAAGTCGACGCTGTCGCTGAGCTGCTGGGTCAACCCGGCGAAGACGGCGTGCCGCTCCTCGCGCGGATAGACATCGGCATAGTCGGTGGCGTCGCAGCGGTTCTGGGTGTTGGGCAGCAGCCCTGGCGCGGCATGGCTGACACCGTTGTTCAGCGTGATGAAATTGCCCAGCGCGCAGGTCGTCGAGCGCAAATCCTGCCCGCCGCGCCCGCTATGATCGGCGCGGACATAGTCGCGGTCGATGCCCAGGATGTTGTCATGCCAGGCATAGGCGTAGGAGGCGTAGATCGATCCGTTGCCCCAGTCCTTTCCCACCGTCAGGTTTCCATCGACGGTCTGGTAGTCGTCGGCAAAACCGTAGCGCGCGTTCGCGCCGATCCCGTCGAAGCGCTTGCGCGTGATGAAGTTGATCACGCCGCCGATCGCGTCCGAGCCATAGATCGCCGAGCCACCGTCAGGCACCACCTCGACGCGCTCGATCATGTCGGGCGGGATGATCGAGGGGTCGACCGAGGTCTGCAGCACGCCCGCGCCGACGATCCGCCGGCCGTTCATCAACACCAGCGTGGTGGTGCCGCCCGAGGCGCCGAGATTGCGGATATTGGGCCGCACGACCGGGATAGAGATGTCGCCGCTCCCGCTCGGCACCGTACCGAAATTGCCGACCTGGGGCATCCCGGCGAGCAAGTCGTTCGCCGAAGTGGCACCGCTTGCCAGCACCTCTTCACGCGTGATGTTCTCGACATTGGTGCCGGTCGGGGCGACACCGCGGAGCAAGGTGCCGGTGACGACGACTTCGCCGTCCTCCGTGGCGCCAGAGCTATCCTCGCTCTCGACCGGCGCGGCGGCGGAGGTCTGTTGCGGCCGCGCGGACGGCGCCGCTTGCGCCTCGATCACGAAGGCGCCGCTCGACGTCGGCCGGGCGCGCAGGCCGTGGCCGGCGATCAGGCGGTCGATCGCCTCGGCAACCGAATAGCTGCCCCGCAGCGCAGCCGCCTGCCTGCCGCGCACCAGCGCGGGGTTGAAGACGATCTCGGTCCGGGTCTGTCGGCCGAGCCGGGTGAGCGCGGACGACAGACTCTGCGCCTCGAGGCGGATCTCGGACCGCGGCGCGGCCTGCGCGGCGGCCGGCAGCGCGGACAGTGCGAGCGGCGCGATGCTGACGAGCGCCAACAGGCGAAGCGCGGATTTGTGACGGCGATTGCGGCGCATGGTTCCCCTCCCTTGCAAAGCCGGCTTCAGCCGGTCTTCAAAGGATCAGGACGTGCGCGTTTCAGTTTTCCACATCAGCCGGCGAAGATTTTTTCGTCGCGGCGGTATCCGCGGTCCGCGCGAGCGTCACGCTGCCGTCGGCGAGCCGCTCGACCCGCACCGGCAGCAGCTCGCGCACCAGCCCCGCGAACCGCTCGGCGTCGCCGGTGCGAAACACCCCGCTGACCCGCATTCGCCCCGTCTCCTCGTCGAGCACGCGGATCGGCACGGCGGTGTAGCGGCTCATCTCGGCGACCGCCGCGGCGAGCGGCGTATCCTCGAGCGAGACATAGCCCTCGCGCCACATCAGCTCGCTGCCGACATCGACCGGCGCGACGCGCTGCGGCACGCCGAGTTCGGCGACCAGCGCCTGTCCGGGCTTGAGCACGGTCGGCGCGGGATCGGGCAGCTCGGATCCGGCCGCGGCGCGATCGACCACCACGCGCCCCTCGACCAGCACCACCTTCATCCGCCCGGGATCGAGGCGGACCTCGAACACCGTGCCGAGCGCGGTCACCCGGCGCCCCGCCGCCTCGACCGAGAAGGGCCGGGCGGCGTCCTTCGCCACCTCGAACAGTGCCTGGCCGCGCATCAGGCGGACATGGCGGGCGCCCGGCGTGTAGGCGAGCGCGATCGCGGTGTCGGTGTTGAGCGTCACGCGCGTGCCGTCGGGCAGGACGATGGTGCGGCGCTCGCCCCTGGCGGTCGCCAATCGCGCCACCGCCGGAACGGCATCGCTTCTCGCCGCCACCTCCGCCGCGGGTGCACCCGGGCCGCCGGTCAGCCCGAGCTGGCCCGGCAGCAGCAGCGCCGCCGCCGCAAGGCTCGCCGCAACACCCGCGCCCACCGCCGCCGGAATCCACCGCCTGCGCGGCGCGGGGGTGGCCAGCGCCGCCTGGCGCAGCGCGGTCAGATGCGGATCGGCCTCGGCCTGATCGAACACGTCCCACACGCCGTTGGCCTTGCGGAACGCGCGGGCATGCGCCTCGCTGGCGTCGAGCCAGGCGGCGAACGCGGCCTGGTCCGCAGCCGAGAGCTCGTCCCGGTCGCGCCGCAACACCCAATAGACCGCCGCCTCCTCGGCGGTCATGCCCAGCGTCGGGTTGGTTCGCGCCAGCGAGATCATGGCTCGCCCATCCGCTGCACGAGATGCGCCATGGCGCGCGTCATATGCTTCTCGACCGCGCTGACCGAGATGCCCAGCCGCGCGGCGATGTCCAGATAGCGCATCCCTTCGAGGCGTCGCATCACGAAAACCACTCGCGTCCGTTCGGGCAGCTCGAGGAGCACGGCGGTCGCCCGCCCCAATGCTTCCTTGCCCAATAGGACGCGCTCGGGCGAAAAATCCACATCCCCGTGGCGCTGCCCGTCGAACGCCTCGTGATCCGCCTCGAACCGGCTGCGCTTGCGCCGCAGCCGATCGGTCAGCACGCTGCTAGCGGTCTCGAAGACATAGCCGCCGATCTTGTCGACATCGTCGAGGCTGCCGCGTCTGGCAAGCCGCAGGAATACTTCCTGGATGAGGTCCTCGATCTCGCCCCGGTCGCGGACGCGGCGCGAGAAATAGCGGTCGAGCGACGCACGGAAGCGCGCATCGAGCGCATCGAGCGATACTTCGCCCGGGCCGCGGCTGGATCGTGGAATGGCCTTGGTCATCAAGTCTCGCCCTCGCGCGCGAGGCTGCGACGTTTCACCCGGCTTGGCAATGCTCAGGATCCCGAGGCCCGGCCGGCAGTGCGGGAAGCTTGAGCGCGAGCACCGCCGCCACGAGCAGCACCGCCGCCACGAAGCCGAGCCCCGCGGCATGGCCGCCCGTGCCCTTGAGCAGCCCGATCGCGGTCGGCCCGAAATAGCCCCCGAGATTGCCGACCGCATTGACCAGTGCGAGACGACGGCAAACGAGGTCATGGCGGAGCGGGAGGAATCTCAAATTCCGCCGTAGTGCATTGATCTAATTACAATATCTGACGGGGTGCAATCGCCTGCCCCACATTTTTCCCCACACTTGGCGTGAGATTTTATGGAGCGGCCCGACACAGCGAGCATCCGCTTCGCGCCCTCATATCAGTCGTTCAGCCAGATGCGGTGAGACGCCAAAATCCGCCGTTCGTTCATCCTGATCAGCGCGGCGGAGAGAATGACTGCCCCAATCCTAGTGGCGAACGCAGCTGAGGTAATGGTCACCCGACAGCGACCACGCCGTCGAAACTTTATTGCACTGAGCGGAATAATGAAATGCCGACACGGGTCGTTCTCGCCCGTCCGGTATCGAAGCACAACGGCGCTGCGGATCGGGAATGGACCCGACGATATAGCAGGATTTCGCCATGAAGCTTCATCATCATCCTCTTTCGGGCCACTCGCATCGCGCCGTGCTGCTCGCTTCGCTGCTGGACGTTCCCCATGAACTGGTCGAAGTCGACCTCAAGGCCGGCGCACATAAGCGTCCCGAGTTTCTCGCGCTCAATCCGTTTGGTCAGGTACCGGTGCTGGAAGACGACGGCGTGGTTGTCGCGGACTCCAACGCGATCCTCGTTTACCTCGCCAAGAAGGCGGGTCGCACTGATTGGTTGCCCGAAGATCCGCGCGGTGCCGCAGCGGTGCAGCGCTGGCTGTCCGTCGCTGCCGGTGAGGTCGCCTATGGCCCCGCGGCGGCCCGGCTCATCACCGTGTTCGGGGCCAAGTTCAACGCCGACGAGGTGATCGGCCGCGCTCACACGCTGCTCGGCCGCCTCGAAGCCCGTCTCGAGGATGCCGACTGGCTGGTCGGCTCGCAGCCGACGATCGCCGATGTTGCGATCTACAGCTATGTCGCCCGCGCGCCAGAGGGCAATGTCGACCTCTCGAGCTACCCGAACGTGAACGCATTTCTGCGCCGGGTCGAGGCCCTCCCGGGCTTCGTACCCTTCGTGCAGACCCCGGTCGGCCTGGCGGCATAGATCATGCTGCCCACAGCGGGCGCGTCACCCGGATGCGCCCGCCATACCCCAACCGAGGCACGAGAACGATGACGACGAACCTGACAAAGCTCCCGGTCTGGCATGATGGCGAGCGTTTCGTTCAGGAAAAGCTCGGCGTCGCAGAGCGCATGGCGTCGGTCGGCCAGCGCGTGATCCGCGACTACATGCCCGATCAGCATCGCGCGTTCTATGCGCAGCTCCCGTTTATCGTGCTGGGCAGCGTCGATGAGGCGGGGGGCCCATGGGCGACATTCCTCGAGGGACGTCCCGGTTTCATCACCTCCCCCGACTCCACCACGCTTGAGATCGACGCCAGCGCGGATCCGACCGACCCCGCCGCCTCAGGGGTGCAGCGGGGCAAGCCGATCGGACTGCTCGGCATCGAGATGCACACGCGGCGGCGAAACCGCATGAACGGCTTCGTCGGCAAGGCCGAACACGGCTTTAGGGTCGACGTCGACCAGAGTTTCGGCAACTGCCCGCGCTACATCCAGCTTCGCGATTTCAGCTACGCGCGCGATCCCGCCGCACCCTATGCCGGCGACGTCGACGCCCTGGCTGCGCTCGACACCTCCGCCCGGACAATGATCGCGGGCGCGGACAGCTTTTTCGTCGCCTCCTATGCCGATCGCGATGATCGCCGGCAGGTCGACGTCTCCCACCGCGGCGGGAAAGCCGGATTCGTCCGCGTTAGCGAAGACGGCAGTCTCACCATTCCCGATTTCGATGGCAACCTGTTCTTCAACACGCTCGGCAACATCCTGCTCAATGGCAGGGCCGGGTTGCTGTTCGTCGATTACGCAACGGGCGACGTGCTCCAGATGACCGGCACGGCCGAAGTGATCTTCGACGGTCCCGAGATTGCCGCCTTCCAGGGCGCGGAGCGGCTTTGGACGTTCAAGCCGCAGACGATCGTGCGCCGGCGCGGCGCGCTCGCTTTGCGCTGGAACATGCAGCAGGAACCCTGGTCGCCGAGCTCGCTGCTGACCGGCGATTGGGATGAAGCCGCCAACCGTCTCCGCGCTGCCGAGCTGTCGACCCGGTGGCGCCCGCTCAAGGTGACCAAGATCGTCGACGAGAGCAGTTCGATCCGCTCCTTTCATTTCCAGCCCGATGACGGTGCCGGTCTACTGCCCCACCAGGCGGGACAGCATCTCCCGATCCGCCTGACCCTTCCCGGCGAGGATAAACCGGTCATCCGCAATTACACGCTTTCGGCCGCCCCGTCCGACAGGGTCTATCGCATCAGCGTCAAGCGCGAGGGCGCGGTCTCCCAGCATCTTCACGATACCATCCGGGTCGGCGACGTGATCGAGGCGCGCGCGCCCGCCGGCGACTTCACCATCGATGCGCGCGAGACACGTCCCGCCGTCCTGCTGGCGGGCGGGGTGGGCATCACGCCATTGCTCGCGATGCTCCGCCACGTCGTCTACGAGGGTGTGCGCAAACAGAGGGTTCGCCCAACCTACCTGTTCTATGCTGCCCGGACGAAGGCGGAGCGGCCATTCGGTCCGGAGCTGGCAGAGCTGGTCGAAAACTCCTTCAGCGCCGTGAAGGTCATCCGGGTACTGAGCGACCCAACGGATGCCGAGGAGGGCGCTGATTACGAGGCCGTTGGCCGGATCGACACGGCCTTGCTCACCCGCCTCCTGCCGTTCAACGATTATGATTTCTATCTCTGCGGCCCGCCGGCCTTCACCCAAGCCCTCTACGACGGCCTGCGCGACCTGAATATCGCGGACAAGCGCATCCACGCCGAGGCCTTCGGCCCATCGTCGCTCATCCGCGCGCCCGAGATCGGGGCTCCGGCTCAAGCGCCGGTGCGGCCTGCCTCGACGAAGCCCGTGCCGGTCGCGTTCATGGCATCCGCCAAGGAGGCGCGCTGGACGCCGGCGTCAGGAACGCTTCTGGACCTTGCCGAGGCGCGTGGCCTGTCGCCGGAGTTCAGTTGCCGCGAAGGCACCTGCGGAACTTGCAAGACCAAGTTGCTGCGCGGGGCCGTCACGCACATCTGGCGGCCGGGTGTCAGCTTGGCAAATGACGAGGTGCTGATCTGCAGCGCCGTGCCGGCTGAGCCGCAGTCGGCCGACGAGGATCGGATTCAACTGGAGCTGTGAGCGGCCGCCGACGGCACATTGCGTCCATCAAGTGGAACAATCCCTTCCGACATTTCGACATTCAACGCCACCCGGTGCCGCGCCATCTTCCCTCTCATTGAAGGCATCCCGCCTTCCCGGAGTTGAATAGCATGTCTGTGATCCCGACCCCCGCCACGATCGATGACGCTCCCGAGGCGTCGCGTCCGATCCTCGAAGCCGTCCAGAAGCAGCTCGGCGCCGTGCCGAACATCTTCCGGCTCGTCTCCACCAGCCCGGTCGCACTCAATGCTCTCGCCGGTCTCCAAGGCGCGCTCGGTAAGGGCAAGCTGTCGGTTGCCACGCGTGAGCGTCTGGCGCTGACGATGGCCGAAGCGAATGGCTGCGATTATTGCCTGTCGGCCCACAGCTATACCGGCGCTCGCTTCGCCAAGCTCGATGACGCCGAGATCGCAGCCGCGCGTGCCGGTACGTCGAGCGATCCCAAGGCTGCCGCCGCCGTGGCCTTCGCACGGGCGCTGACCGCGGCGCGCGGCTCGGTCGCGCCTTCCGAGGTCGAGAAGGTTCGCGCCGCAGGGTACAGCGACGCCGAGATCCTCGAGATCATCGCGCACGTCGCGCTCAACACCTTCACCAACTACGTCAACGAGGCGCTTGGCACCGAGATCGACTTCCCCCGCGTCGATCGCCTGGCGGCATGACGTAGCGGCGGGCGGCCACCGCCCCTCCCGGCCGCCCGCCCATTCTTTTTCCCGACCCACGCCCGACAGGAGATTCGCATGAGCCGTCCGCCCCTTCCTCCGTTCACCCGCGAGAGCGCCATCGAGAAGGTGCGCCTTGCCGAAGATGGCTGGAACAGCCGCGATCCCGCGAAGGTCGCGCTCGCCTACACCGTCGACACGCGCTGGCGTAACCGCGCGGAGTTCGCGACCAATCGCGCCGAGGCAGAGGCCTTTCTGACCCGCAAGTGGAACAAGGAACTCGATTATCGCCTCATCAAGGAGTTGTGGGCCTATACCGGCAATCGCATCGCCGTCCGCTATGCCTATGAATATCGCGATGACAGCGGCCAGTGGTTCCGCGCCTATGGCAACGAGAATTGGGAATTCGCCGATGACGGGCTGATGGCTCACCGCCATGCCAGCATCAACGAGCATCCGATCCGGGAAGAGGATCGCAAGTTCCGGTGGCCGCTTGGGCGCCGTCCCGACGATCATCCCGGTCTCAGCGATTTCGGCTTCTAGCTGACCTAGGTGTGCCACGCGGCGCACCCACGCGAGGAATGTTAATCATGCAAATCTCCAAACTCGATGCCCGCACGCGTCTATCGATCGAGGTGGCGCTTATGGCGGATCAGGGCGCTCCCGTCCTGATCCGCCAGCAGGATGATGCGGCGGCACGGCTCGGCATGTGCGGTGCGGAGATCGACGCTGCACGCGGAGGTCGGAGCTTCGACGTGCGCGGCACACGAGCGCTTGAACTCGCGCTCGCTGCCAAGCGTGGCGATTATGGCGACGCGCGATTGCGCGCGATCCAGGCAGGCATCGATGAAGAGACTTGCCGCGAAATTGAGCGCATCGCGGGCGCGCATGCTTCCGATGCGGGTGTGAACGGTCGTGGCTAGTCAAGCGATCGCGCTCCCGTCCCAACCGGCCCCGGCCCGCCTTTCGCGATCTATTGGCGCTACTCTTGCGCATCTTCTCGGCAGGCTGCGGTTGAACAGCAGGGCATCCGATTATTACGGTGACATCTTGCGGGAAGGATCGGCCGGTGATGCGGCGACCCTGATGCGGATCATCTGAGGAACGGTGCGGGAAGAGGTTACGGATGGATCGATGGCAAGCGATGCGGATCTTCGCGAAGGTCGCCGAAACGGGAAGCTTCGCGGAAACAGCGCGTCTTATGCACATGAGCGCGCCGGCAGTGACCCGCGCCGTTGCATCGCTTGAGGACCTGATCGGTGCGCGTCTGTTCGTCCGCACGACCCGGTCCGTAAAGATGACCGAGGCCGGTGCCCGCTACTTCGAGGACTGCCGGCGCATTCTCGCGGATATCGCCGAGGCCGAGGCCGCTGCCGCTGGCTCCTATGCAACCCCAGCAGGTACGCTCGCCGTTACGGCGTCGGCGATGTTCGGCCAGATGTATGTGCTTCCGGTCATGACCGAGTATCTCGATACCTACCCCAAGATGAGCGGCAGGACGTTTTTCGTCGATCGTCCCGTCAACATCGTCGAGGAAGGGATCGATGTCGCGATCCGCATCGGGCACCTGCCGGACTCCGGCTTCACTGCGATCAAGGTTGGCTCGGTTCGTCGGGTGATCTGCGGGTCGCCCGCATATTTCGAGAGGCATGGTGTCCCCTCCACGCCCGCGGACCTGAAAGGGCATCGAATTGCGGCCTCGACAAGCGCCTGGGCGTCGCCCGAATGGCGCTTCGCCGGCGACCAGCGCGTGACGATAGATGCCGCGCTTCAGTGTAATACCAACGAGGCGGCGATCGCTACGGCCAAGGCGGGCTGGGGACTGACAAGGGTAGTCCACTATCAGATCGGGCCAGCGCTCGTTGCCGGCGACCTCCAGATCGTGTTGAGCGATTTCGAGGAGGCGCCGCTTCCGATCCATGTCCTGCACCCGGAAGGTCGTCACGCGCCGGCGAAGGTTCGGGCGTTCGTCGATCTGGCCGTGTCTCGTCTGCGTGAAAACCGCCTGCTGAATTGATCGGTTAGGCACCATCGCCAATCCGGTCGCATGCACGCACGCACGGACGAGGTCCGAGGTCTCGGTCGCGTTGTGCGCTCCGCACGCCGATATCCGGACCGATGCGGTGTTGCACATCGCTCCCTTCAGGTGCGGCAACCGTGCGACAGTCATCACCTATTCCTATCATATTCAGCAACAATGAATTCCAATCGAAGCCGATTATCACTTCTGAGCGAAAGACTATTCCTGAGTGCAGAGGCCCACTTCGCCTCACAACCAGGAGACGTCAGATGAACCGTTTTGCTCTATCGCTGCTGCTGGCGGCCGCCGGCACCATTGCTCCCGTTCAGGTCATCGCGGCTCCGACAACGGTTGCGACCGTTGCTGCGAACGCTCCGGTCGTCGTCCACTATCGAACTGCAACGATCGACGGAGTGAAGATCTTTTATCGTGAAGCCGGTCCGGCGGACGGCCCCGTTGTGCTGCTGCTCCATGGCTTCCCGACCTCGTCGCACATGTTCCGCAACCTCATCCCGCTGCTCGCCGACCGCTATCGCGTGATCGCGCCCGATTACCCCGGTTTCGGCCAGAGCGACGCGCCCGACCATACCCAGTTCGCCTACACGTTCGCGCACTATGCCGATCTGGTGGACGGGTTGATGGGGCAGGTCGGTGCCCGCCGGTACGCGATGTACGTCATGGATTACGGTGCTCCCGTCGGCTACCGCCTCGCCCTCAAGCACCCCGAACGGGTCAGTGGCCTGATCATCCAGAACGGCAACGCCTATGATGAGGGACTTCGTGAATTCTGGAACCCTATCAAGGCCTATTGGGCAAGCGGTGCCCAAAAAGAGCGGGACGCGCTGAACGGCCTGGTCACTCTGGACACGACCAAGTTTCAGTACACCGACGGCGTCAAGGACCTGTCGCGCATCAGCCCGGACAACTGGGTCCAGGACCAGGCTCTGCTGGATCGCCCCGGCAACCGCGAAATCCAGCTCGACCTGTTCTATGACTATCGCACGAACGTCCCGCTCTACCCGAGCTTTCAAGCATACTTCCGCAAATACAAGCCCGCGACGCTGATCGTCTGGGGCAAGAACGACAAGATCTTCCCGGAGGAGGGCGCGCATCCTTACCAGCGCGATCTGCCGGATGCGGAGACTTACATCCTCGATACCGGTCACTTCGCCTTGGAGGACAAGCTCGATGAAATGGCCCCGCTCATCCGCGACTTCCTCGACCGGAAGGTAGCGAAGCGCTGACCGTTGTGCGATCCGCGCAAGGCGGGTGTACGTTGGGCCTCAACTCCCCACGGCCGCCCGCCTCACCCTTTCCCCAATCGGAAACGGGTGCCCCTGCAGGAGCAGCTTATATCCGGCGCGCGCCGTCCGCCCAACTCCTTCCCAACCGCTCGACGTACTGACCGGGCACAGGCCGAGACAGCTGTTGCGGCCACACTGGAGAGGTTCGGCAGGCTCGACATTCTCGTTAACAATGCTGGCTATGGCGATCTCGGCTCGGTGGGGGTGGAGGCCTTCTCCGAAGTACTCGCCAAAGAGATGGCGCTGGTCGGAGTACGCGTGACGATCGTTGAGCGAGTCTACCGACTTCGACTGAGGCGGGATGCGCGTCGTTCGCCGATCGAGAACAGCTCTCAGGACGTCCACCGCCCTTGTTGATATCCGCCGAGATGAAACGACATACGGTCGACGTAATCCGCGCCGCGTCGCGGAGCCAGGAGCAACACATGAAGGCGATGGTCACCGGTTCCCCCGCAAGCTTGGACACGCTGGCGTTCGCAGATCGACCAGATCCGGGCCAGCCCGGCCCCGGCGAGATCCGCGTGGCACTCCACGGCAGCTCGCTCAATTATCATGATCTCGGCGTGGTGACCGGCCGCATGCCAGCCGACGCTGGTCGCATCGCCTTGGCGGACGGGGCCGGGACGGTGGTGGCAGTGGGCGACGGCGTCAACGAATTCGCGGTTGGGGACCAAGTCGTCTCCTGCTTCTTTCCCATCTGGCAGGACGGAGCGCCAATCGTCGGCGATTTCTCACATACGCCTGGCGACGGTATCGACGGCTTCGCGACTGAGTTTGCTGTCGGGCCGGCGACTGCCTTCACGCGCGCGCCGCGCGGCTACGACCCGGTGGAGGCCGCGACCATCACTACCGCCGGCCTCACTGCCTGGCGGGCGCTCGTTAGCGATGGCGGGTTGAAGGCGGGCGACACTGTGCTGTTACTCGGCACGGGCGGTGTTTCGATCTGGGGCCTTCAAATCGCAAAAGCGATGGGAGCGATGGCGGTGATAACCTCCTCTTCTGGCGAAAAACTCGAGCGCGCTCGCGATCTCGGCGCGGACCACGTCGTCAACTACCGCGAGGTGAAGGACTGGGGCCGCGTCGTTGCCGATTGGACCGGCGGGCGCGGCGTCGACCACGTGCTTGAGCTCGGCGGCGCGGGCACGCTCGCAAATTCCATCGCGGCCGTGCGGGTGGGCGGACACATCGCGCTCATCGGGACAGTGACCGGCGTCGCTGGCGATGTCCCAACCGCAGCGCTCATGGCCAAACAAGCCCGGCTGCAGGGGCTGATCGTGGGATCGCGGCGCCAGCAGCAGGAGTTCGTCCGCGCCATCGAAACTACCGGAATCCGACCTGTTGTCGACCGCCGCTTCTCACTTGCCCAGCTGCCAGAGGCGTTTCGCTTCCAACAGTCGTCCGGTCACTTCGGCAAGATCGGCGTCGAGTGGTAGCCATCTTATGAGACAAGCTAAGTTGGAAGTGCAGCGGAATTCCGATCAGCTCCGCTGAACTGCTCCAGCAGTAGGTCGGTCAGCACTCGCACCTTCCGCGCGAGGTGCTGGCCGGGCGGTCGCACGACAAAGATGCCCACCGACGGTAGATTCCAGTCGGTCATGATGGCCTCCAGCCTGCCCGTTTCAACGTAACGGGCAGCGATCACGTCAGGGAGCGCAGCTATGCCGACTCCCTCAGCCGTGGCCTCGGCGATCGCTACCGCGCTGTCGGCCTTGAACCGGCCGTGCGGGTGCACCTCAACCACCTTCTTCCCTTGGCTGAACTTCCAGCTCTCCGATGCGATCATCACCGCTGGATGATCCGCGATCTCGTTCGGCGCTTGGGGAGCCCCATGCTCACGGACATAGTCTGGGTTGGCGAACAGATGGACAGTAAATGTGCCAATCCGCCGTGCAACGAGGTTCGAGTCAGGTAGGTAGCCAACCCGTATGCCGCAATCGAATCCCTCGCTCACCAGATCCACGTAGCGATCGCTAAAAAGCGTGTGAACGCTGAGGAGCGGGTGCCGCTTCGCCAGTCGGGCGAGCGTGGGCGCGAAATATTCGGGCCCGAAAGAGGACGGCGCCGCCAAACGCAGGCGACCGCGCAGCTCGCCGGCAGGGAGTATCTCCTCGCGAACAGCTTCGAACTCCGCGAACATGCGGGCCGCGTGGTCCCGGAAGATCGTCCCTGCCTCGGTCAGGGCTGCGCCGCGGGTAGTGCGCGCGAGCAGCTGGACGCCAAGTTCATCCTCCAGGCGTGAAAGGCGGCGGCTGACGATCGACTTGGCAAGACCCAGCCTTCGCGCCGCGGGCGAGACGCCGCCCGCGTCGGCAACCTCCACAAACGTTTTGAGATCTTCTACATCCATAACGTTCCTCAATCAGCAACGCTACTTCCCTTATCTGCTGGCTACCTGATCCGACGTGGCAACGCTACCTCTTCTGACATGAGCTCCTCGAGGGAGCCAATCAGGAGCGATCACCATGCAACCGACCAGGATCACATCTTCCGCAAAGCGGGGCGACTGGGAGCACGGCTTCGGCATCGAGATCTTCTATCCGGGCACTGCACTGGGCAGGGGCGACAGTGGCATCGGCGCCATCGGTCGCATCGATCGCGCGCTTATCCAGCCAGGCCACGTCATCGCCATGCATCCGCACAAGGACGACGAGATTTTTACATACAAGCGCGCCGGCCGGATGCTGCACCTCGATACCGTAGGGAATCGGGAGGAGATCAATTCACACCGCTTGATGATGATGAACGCCGGCCATAGCTTCCAGCACGAGGAGCGTGTCATCGGCGACGAGCCCACGCAGGCCCTGCAGATCTTTCTGCGTCCCCGCGAGGGCGACTTGGATCCAAAAGTGCAGTTCCACGAAATGGACGCCGAGCGCAGCGAGAATGCCTGGCGCTTGCTCGTCGCACCGGAGGGCGCCACTTTCGAGGTTCGGGCACAGGCGTGGGTCCGGGATGCCCACCTGGACCCGGGCCGCAGTTTGCCGCTGCCCAAGCGGTCGGCGCCGGGAATGGTGCATCTCCTCTTCGTTTTCTCGGGCGAGGTACGGGTTGGCGACCAGGTGATCGGAGCGGGCGAGTTCTACCACCTCGGCGACAGCACGGCGGCTGTGGAAGGGCTGGTCGGTGCCGATATTGTCCTGTTCACCACCGACACGCAGGCCCCGGTCTTCAAGGGCGGGATGTTCAGCGGGAACGTGGCGCGTAGCTGAAGTCAGACCGTGCGCGGCAAGCTTTCACTATTACGCGGTGCGCACGAAAGACTTGCGAACGCTGGGTCTGCCCCGCCGTTCGCACCAAGCTTAGAACGGCTCCATCGATAAGAGAGACGCGACATGGCCGGGATAGCGACGGAACGGAACCTGCAGTGGATTTTCAGGACCGGCTTGCTGGGGCTGTGCCCGTGCTGTGGCGAGAGGCGCATGTTCTGTTGTTGGCTCAAGCTAGAGGAAGAGTGCGAGACATGCGGTCTGAATTACCGCTTCGCGGCGCCCGACGATGGGCCTGCCTTCTTCTCTCTCTGCATCGTGGCCTTCCCACTGACTTTCTTCGTAGTCTGGCTGCAGGTGGCCTTCGACCCGCCCTGGTGGGTCCATCTGGTTACTTCGCTTCCACTTATGGCGCTTGGCTGCGTCCTGCCGCTGCGGCCGATCAAGGGTTGGCTGGTCGCCTCACAATACGTGAACCGTGCGCAGGAAGCGGGCAGCGAGGTGCTCTGGAACCGCCTGCACAATCGAGAAGGTCGCAGCGACTTTGAAGACTAGGGCCCTGGCCGTTGGCGCATGGCGTCGAGCCCGGCGGGGCAAAGGGAGAAGGGACATGAACGCGACAGACACGCCCCATGCTGTGGAATCGGTCCTGGAATGGCGAGGCACTTGGCTCGCGGCGCGGCTCGCAATCGTGGCCATCTACCTCGTCTCCGCGTTAGGCCATGTGGCCGGCTTCCAAGCGGCAGTCACCGAGCAGGCGCATTTCGGGATGCCCGCGCCCGCCTTCATGGCAGGCCTGACGGTCACTCTCGAACTTGTCGGATCCCTGTTGATCCTTTCCGGTCGCTGGGTCTGGCTAGGAACTGGGATGCTAGGCTCGTTCACCGCGTTAGGCGCTATCATCGCGCATCCGTTCTGGACGCTGCAGGGCTCTGCTCGGTTCGAGGTCATGGCGACCTTCCTCGAGCACCTAGGCTTGATCGGTGGTCTGGTTTTGATCGCGCTGGTCGCCGAACGCGCTGCTCGTCGGGAAGAATCCAATGTCCGCTGACATCGAAGTCCGGTTGCGCGCGCTCGAGGACCACGCCGAAATCCAGCGCCTCGCCGCTCGCTTTTCGGACGCCGTGAACGAGCGAGACGCTAATGCCTTTGGTGAGTTGTGGGCCGGCGATGGCGCAGTCTGGGAAATTGGTGAGCCGCTGCCCCTGCGGGGCGAGGGGCGCGACGGGATCGTCAGCATGCTCGAGAGCCTGTTCGGTGTCGAGCACTACTTCATGCAGATGACCCATTCGGGCGTCATCTCCGTGGACGGCGATCGCGCTACTGCGCGTTTTGCCATTCGCGAGCATGGGCGCGGCGAGAACACCTTCTATGACAATCTGGCCGTGTACGAGGACGAACTTGTCCGGGGACCGGCCGGATGGCGCTTCATGCGACGGTCGTACTCGTACCGTTTCCTCGACCAGAGCCCGTTCGCAGGCACTGCTTTCCCGGTGCGGCCTCGCTGATCAAGAATTCGAAACCGCTTGGCGCTTCCGGCATCTTCCCCGGCGTGAGCGCAAGCCAATACTATAGTCCTGAGCGGCTGGCGCAGCTCCGATCTTGTATAGACGATAAGGTATTTTACGTGGCCCAAAGGCGGCGATGATCTGATCGCCGCCCTGGGCTGGATTGGCAGCCGGGCATCGCGGGTGTGAAGCCATCCAGGCGGTGCTCACTACGCCGTAGCGAACCGGATCCAGTCTTCATATGCGGGCCGATTTCGAGGAAGCGTCTTCGGGCGTGATCATTATATATCGGTATGCCGACGCTCGCGGTCGATCGCACCCCAAGGATCACGGCCGGGCATATTGGCCCGCAAGACAACCGGCGCGAGAGATATGGCACCGCGGCAGACACAAAAACGCCGGTCGAGGAGACGACCGGCGTCTCGTAGGCAAACCCTCGGCGGCAATCCCGAGGCAAGGGTTGGGTTAGGCGAGACCCTTCGCGGTCAGATAGCCGGCAATATTGTTGCCGGAGAACGGCAGGTGCTCGCCCATCAGCTTGCCGTGCGCTTCACCGACCGGAGACCGCCAATCACCGAGCAGTTCCGCACCGACACCAACCCAAGTCATCGGGATGACGCCTGCCTGAACCATGCGGGCAATAGCCGCGTCCTCGACGCGCTTGTCCCAGGTGCCCGAGGCATCGAGCACAGCATAAACTTCGTAGCCGGCCTGCTTGGCGGAGAGCGCCACAAACGCGAGGCAGACCTCGGTCGAAATGCCCGCCACCAACAGCTTCGTGCGACCGGTTTTCTCGACCGCGGCGACGAAATCCGCATTATCCCACGCGTTGATCTCCCCGGGACGGTGAACGATCGCGGCGTTCGGCAGACCCTGCGCTACCGCCGGCATGATCGGACCGTTGGGGCCGTCGGCGGCGCTGGTCGTTATGACCGAAGGCAGGCCGTGGACGTTCGCCAGCGCCACAAGCGCCTTCACGTTGTTGAGGAACTCGGCGGGGTGCTGGGTCTGGACGCCATTGGCGAGACCGGTCTGGTGGTCGATGAAGAGCACTGCTGCGTTTTCGGAGGTGATGCGGTCATAGGACATGTTGAATTCCTTCGATCTAGTGTCACGGTCGGTCGACGTGATCGACAAACACCAGATGACGTTCCCTGAACGCATCAACTAGCCAGCAAGTAAGGCATTCACTGTTCCGCCAACAGGAACGCGCTATCATGCCAGGGTCTGTTCTTCTCCGAAGGAACCGAGGAAAGGCGCTTCGATTCCTGCCGGGCCTCACTGAGAAGTTGTCGGCAAGGAGATCGCGCGGCACACACCCCGCGGATGTCGATTTCTGAAGGTCGGCTTCTGGCGCAGGCGGACCTTCAATCGTTTGATGGCGAGCGGCTCATTTAGGCCGCAAGCCGCCATCCGTGATCGCTGTCCTCTCGCGGCCGCTTCGCACGATCTGCACCTGAAAGCGGACGGGCAGCTTACGGCCCAATAACGGACACCAGACCGTCGCCCGAGCGAATGCGGGCTTTAGGGATCACTCGCCGGGTCGCTGATGCCCACTGGTGAGGGGCGCCTTACTGACTGGCAGCTTTTGCCAACACCTTCCAGACGGCTCTTGGGCCGTTATCGGTCTGGCAGCTTCGAGTGCCGTGACCGCTTAGTCGGACATTCGCAGAGCCAGTCGGCCGAAGGCGCGACGGCCCCGGGGAGCAGCGCGGCACCCATGATCACAGCGCTACCGCAAGTCGGTCTTAGAGCGCCTCCGCAGCGCCATCACGCCTCCGCTACACGCAGCCATTGCTGGAGGCGACGATCGGCGTCGCGTGCGGCATCGAAGATCTTAAGGAGCGATTTTCCACCATCCATGTAGACTGGCATCTTCTCGATAGCGCGAAGCGCTGCAGCGATCTCCCGCAATTCCGCGCAGGCGGCCGCATCTCCCACGCCGGCGCCGATCGAGGCTGCGTAGAAGAGCGCTTCCCCAAGCTTGCTCGCCTCCGACTGCGCAGCTTGATAGATTGAGCCGCTCGAATCTGCCTCAATCCGCTCGATCAGACCGCTGAGAAGCTTGGCCTCAGAGACGACTACGGCCCTCTGATCGGCCGCTACCTTGGCGTTGAACCTTCCAGGGCCGAGGTATTTGGCGCGAACTTCCTCGACGATTTGCTCCGCATCTTGGATTGCACCGAGAACCTCGAGGCTGGGTCCGGAAAGCATGGGACGTTCCTGTGCGATCACTTCCAGTGCCGAAGCGAGTTTGTCCAAAGGCTCAGCCAGGGCTTCCAGCTCGTGTGGCACGCTCGCGGCGAAGCGGCGCGCAAGGTCGGCCTGATGCCCCGCAGTCCAGCGGAGATTCTCGGCCCATGGGTTCAGTTGGCGGAGCTTCCGCTCAGAAACCGTCAAGTCCACCTGAGCCCAGAAAGGCGCCAGTCCTCCGAGGAATTCGGCTTCGGGCGACGCTTGGCCATGAGCCGTGCTCCAGGAAAGCACCGCCTCGATGACGTCGTCTGGCGCCATCGGCCGGGCCGCTGTTAGCAGGCGATGATAGGGAATGCTGGAAGCGTAGTAGATTGGCTGGGCGCCTTTCGGAACCGTGATCGCCGCGACGACCTTGTCCTCGAAAACCGCAAACCGGATGCCCGGCGTGATCGTGGGCCG
Organism: Sphingomonas sp. MS122; assembly: GCF_049532975.1. Taxonomy (GTDB): domain Bacteria; phylum Pseudomonadota; class Alphaproteobacteria; order Sphingomonadales; family Sphingomonadaceae; genus Sphingomonas. Next base: position 993,950 of record NZ_CP186695.1, read on the forward strand.
GACAAGATTGAAAATGCCCTCGAGACGCTCGCGAATGCCACGCCGGACGACATCCTTTCCCCCTTCCGGAATACCGATGATCTCGCCGCTGTCTTCTACACCGAGAAGGATCATACCCGCATTCGACGTCGCGAACGCCGCAATTTCCTTGGCAAGATCGCCGGCGTGCTTCGGGAACTCGCGCTTGAACTCGACTGTCTGCGTTTCGCTCGCAGCCGCCAGGTGCGGCAATTCACGCGTCAATTCAGCGTCGGCCCAGCTGGGGAGTGCGTTATCCATGCCGGACAGGATGCCGCTTCATCTCGCCTCGTACCAGCAGGATTAGATTCAGACCTTCCGCGCTGGTCTTCCATTCGCTCCCTGATAGTTCGCACCACCGCCCTCGTGGAACTCGGCAGGGCCGTGGGCGGGAAGAAGAAGAACAACCGCCACGCCAAGCGCACCGCAGCGGCGGGTCGCAAGACCGCGGTTATGACGCTGATCGACCGCGAAGGCGACGTTAAGACCGTCAAGGTGCCGAATGTCCGTAAGGGGACCCTACAGGCTCTAGCACGTCCTATCGTTGATCAGAGCGCCACCATCATCACCGACGCGCACCTCTCGTACGAGGGCATCGGCGAGTATTTTGCGGGGCATCATACGGTGGACCACAGCAAGACCTTCGTTCGCGGCGTGACCCTGCATACGAACTTCGCGGAGAGCTATCACAGCCTTCTCAAGCGCGGCATCATCGGCGCGTTCCACCACGTCTGCGACAAGCATCTCCCGCGCTATCTCGCGGAGTTCGATCGCCGCTGGAATACCCGCAAAGGAGCGGGACGGCGCGCGTACGGTGGACGTGATCGGCACCGCGATCGGCAAGCGTCTCACGTACAAGGAGACGATCGCTTGAGCCGTCGGTTGGATTGATCGAATGGTTCCGTGCTTTAAATGCGTTGTAATGTGTTGGGCGAATTTTGGATGATTTAACGTGCTTTTAAATGTCTCGGTGCGTATATGCATCGTGCGTTTGAGAGCGATGAAAAACGGCGCACCTGCCCGCTTGCGGGTTCCGGTTGGAGGTAACAGGATTCGCGAGGACCTAGTGTCCGGGAATAGCCCCGCAAGGGGCTATTTCTTTATCCACCCTACATTGTTGCCGTTGGCGACCGCTGCTACCGCGTCCGAGAAACGCACGAAGCGAGCCTTGGCTACGTGGGGGCGATTGTGCGCGCTGTTTAGTTGCATCGTGACGTCCCAGTGCGGCCCCTTGTTCCGCCACAGCTCGAAAGCGATGAGATAAATGCCTTGAGGAGCTGGTAGACTCTGCTTGAGTAGAAACTTCCGATGCTTCCCCTCGTACACGTACCCATTGCTCGCCGCGATGATCGTCTGGCCGAGAGTCTGAGATAGGCCATAGCGCACGGGGCAAAACGTGCGCTCTGTGTTCCCGTCCATAAATTTGAGATCTTGAGGGTCGCCCTGCTGGGACTCCTTGCAAAACACATGAGCGCCGGGCTTTACGCGCACTCTCAGGCCGCCCACAACCATCGTGAACGGGCGCAAATGATCGAACGTGTATTCGACCCCTCTGAACGTGCGCTTTTCCCAGTTCATCTTCTCGACTTCCGCTCACGAAACCACTATGAAATAAGTGCCCCCGCCGGGTTTCGAACCCGGACGGACCTGTCGGCCCACCAGCCTCCTAAGCTGGCCCGTCTACCCATTTCGGCACGGGGGCGTGCAAGTAGGAGAGGATCGCTCCCCTCCTACCCAAATGGTGCCCTACGGCACCTGCGGACGAGGATGATCGCCCAGAAGGCGCTCAAAATCGTCTGGATCGGCTAGGGTGGTTCGGTCATTCGTTCCTCCTGTGGTTGTGGAAGAGGCGGCGTCATCGCTTGCAGGCTCGGAAGCCGCCTCTTCGCTCCTAATAATATCCCAACCCACATTCCTGCCACGTGAGGCGACACGCGGGTCTCTACTCAAATATCCTGCGAGGTTGGACTTCTGATCTGCGCCCCCCAGTGTGAACCCAGCGGCTAAAACAGCATCCAGCAGGTCGCCAATTGGCACCGGCTTGCCAGCTTCCTCAATGGCAGCGATGGCCACATCAACCATTTGAGTGCCGCGTGAGCTATTATGAATCGCACGTGCAGTGTTCCTGCCGTGTTCGAGTGCCCGACGCATCCCCTCTTTGCCAGACGCAGGCGACGCGTAGCGTTCCAGAGTCCGCAAAAACGTTGACAAATCTGCGACTTCCGCCTCAGCCCTATCGAGTGCCTCACGCGCACGTGTTGCAGCCGCTTGGGCCCGTTGCAGGTCGGCGCTAGCACGCGCTACAATATCATCTGCGATAGCCATGTTTCATCGTCCCTGCGCTAAACACTGCAACCCTGTACAGTGTTTCGCGTCCGAATCAAAGGAGTTTTGCAGTGGCGGAGAAAAAAACAGAGTCGCGCCAAGCGGTTGATCGCTCAGTGAGCCTCGCACCGCTGGATATAAAGGAAGCTTTAAGTGGACTGTTGGGAATTCCCGATCCCGACGCCACCAAGCCCAAACGCAAGAAAGCCCCGCCCACCCCTGAGAAGGAGTGAGCGGGCCTGTTCGCAGCTCCGACGCTGGCAGGTGGCCCGGAAGTTCTACTTGCCTCGAAGGCCGCAGTATCGCCACAGCATGTCGTCATTCCGCCCAACCTGCCTTTTCGGGCGACGGGGACGTGTGGTTATCCTCTCAGGGGTTCCCGTTCCGGCTCGTAAGAAGCCAAGTCAGAAGCTTCAAAGCGAACCTCCTTCCTCCGCCTCGTGTGGCGGTCCCGCTAACCTAGGAAGCAAAGGCGACTTGGCAAGTTTGCCAAATTTGGTCCAAACATCTCCCTAATCGCCCGAGCTATCGCCGCTTCACCTCCGCGCGGCAATTCACTCCTAGTATAAATTGATACTCACGACGACATTAATCCCAATAATGGTTCGCGGAAATATCTTAGACACATAGCAGAGTTTTATAGGGCCCTAAGACTCACGAATACATTTCTGCTTTGCGCCTCACAGTAATGCAGGAGGCGCACTCTCGCGTACCTGATCAGGCCTACAGCGCCGTATTTTGGGGGAGGGCCATGCGCGTTCGTTTGCTCGCCTGCACGGGCATGTTGGCGGCCGGCTTTTCGACCATTGAGGCCAAGGCGCAAGAGACCACCACCTATCGATATGACGCGCTGGGCCGTCTTTCCGGCTCATCGATCAGTGGTGGGCCGAACAGCAGCGTTGCAACAGAGACTTGCTTCGATGCGGCGGGCAATCGGACCCTGTATTTTACCGGGACCAGTGCAGCCCCCAGTTGCCCCGCTTCTTCTCCGCCCCCAAGTCCCGCTCCCGCCTGGAGCCAAATCTCATCGGCCGCGGCTCCGACAGTGAAAGCCGCTACGGGGGACAATCGATGAGCGTTCCTGCTCGCTTGACCGCCCCTCTCTTTGGGCTGGGCTTGGCAATAGGTCTCACGACGTGCGGCGGCGCTGCTGCGCAAACTGCGACACCATCCGTTCTGCCTCCGCTTCCGGCCATGCAACCGGCAGTCGATCGGTCTGGTGTCGATCGAACCTCCGGGACAATCCGGGATCCGATGTTCGAGTCGATCAGCATCGGAAATGAATATAGCCAGCTCAAGGCTAGCTATGATTCCGGCGGAATCTTCAATCACGCGGCCTATCTCGAGATTGAGCGGGTCTCCATCTACAATGGCGGTTTCATGGTCATGCGGGTCGCAGCCCGCGGCTCAGTACATGTGTTCGCCCTTGGGACCATCACCCAAACCTACTATCCAGGTGCTGCGCCCCCTACCGGACACATTGCCTGGACCTTTTCTCCATACGGGACGTCGTCTGGCTCCGATACTTACGCGGACTACAACGACGATGGGGCAATCCTGGTCTGCTCCGGCTCCAGCGGAACGATGTACCAAGGGGGGACCTGCTCCCTCTATTTGGCGAGCGATGGTTCTCGTACCGATTTCCGCATGCCAGCAGTGCCGTACTATCTGAATCTCCGAAGCTGGTATCCGGGTTACAGCACCCAGAATCAGGTGGCGTACGCTTGGCCTCTGCGAACGGTCATGGCTGACGGCGAAGTCTTGTCATATATTTATACGAACTACGGCGACTGGAATGCCGACAATGGAAACACGCCGGGTCCAACCAAATGGAATGCTATAGAGAGCTCTCTCGGCTATAGGGTCTACTTGCCCTCGATCACTCCCACGGGCGGCGCAAACCCGGGGGCGATGTATCCGATTTCGAACCTCACTGCTGGCGGTGGGGCGCTGTACGCGATCAACACAAGCGGTGAGTATGCTGATCCGGCGACGGCGAGCCGCAGTTTTAGTTCGGCCTCCTTCTCGTCAGTCAGGAATTCGGCGGCTGGTGGTGGATTGACGCTCGTCAACAATGGCATCCCGATCGCGACCACCGCGCCGTTAAGCCCGGCCGGCTTTTCGATCACCAAGCCGAATGGCGGCTCGATCCAATTCCTTGGCCTGAACCTCCCGCCGTATCTGTCATGGCATGGCAAGAACGGCGGATTCTCGACGCCGCAGGGCGCGTTCCCATCCCTGTCATTCCAAGTCATACGCAATTCAACGACGTCCTATTCGATCGCTTACGACAACATCAACTACACTCCCGAACGATATCAGGGGACCGTCGCCAACCCCGACGGCTCGTCGGAGAGCTTCGTAGCTCGGTTTGGGCTTCTACAATCCCAGACTGATGGCCTGGGGCGCACAACGAATTACACCTATTCCGGCCAAGAAGGCTTCTTCTATGGCGTCGCGGGATATGCGCGCCTGGCGCGCTTGTCCGGCGTAACCCGGCCCGACGGGAGTGGCGCGACCTATAACTATACGCATGGCGCAGTCTCGAGCGCCTCAATCGTTCCTACCGGAGGCGGGAGCGCGCTTACGACAACGGTAGGGTTGGTCAGCAGCTGCACCGTACAGAACTACCGGGTGTGCAATAAGCCAACCTATATCCAGGACCCCAAGGGAAATCAGACTGATTTCACCTATGATCCGGCGCACGGTGGGATCTTGACCGAGACGCTGCCGGCAGACAGCAACGGCGTCCGTCCGCAGAAGCGATATAGCTATTCTCAGTTCTATCCGAAGACGCTCAACGCCAGCGGCCAGCTGGTGAATGGGCCTCCCGTGTGGCGCCTGACGCGCGCTTCGGAATGCAGCAACGCATCGCCGGCAAATCCGGCCTCATGCGTCGGCACCTCATCGGAACGGGTGACCGAATTCAGCTACGGCAGCAACAACCTGTTCTTGACGGCAAAGACGGAGATGCTGGGTGACAGCAGCCAGTCGCTCGTGACCAGCTACACCTACGACTATGCTGGGAACATGACGTCCGAGAACGGTCCACGGACCGATGTCGACGATACGCGCTACGTCACCTATGACGGCTTGCGTAGGAAGGTTTTCGAGATTTCGCCAGATCCCGACGGCGCAGGTCCATTGCCACGACTGATCGTGCATCACGTGTATGACGCCGACGGAGACGAGATCCGGACCGAATATGGAACTGGTCAGAATACGAACGGCTCGGATTTCGTCGTCAATCGCTTCGATCGATCTACCTTTGATCCAGTGACCGGAGCATTGCTCAAGACGGAGTCGGTGACTCCTTAAGCTTCACGCGCTTTGTGCCCTCTAATTCCCGTGGGGGAGTTAAGTTGATGTCTGGCGATCTCGGATTTCATCGAGTCTCGTGCACAGTGCTAGCGCTCGGACTGACGGCGCTCCATTCGCCCTCCGCTCACGGGCAAACGGTCCGGAGCGTGACGCAGTACAGCTACGACGCGATGGACCGGGTCGATTGCACGGCAGTGCGGATGAATCCGGCTGCTTTCGGAAGTCTGCCATCGAACGCCTGCACGCTTGGGAGCCAGGGCAGCGATGGGCCCGATCGGATCACCAAGAATGTCTATGATGCCGCCGGCCAGGTCGTGCAGATACGCAAGGCAGTCGGGACAAGCCTTGAGCAAGCCTATGCGACCTACAGCTATACGCCTCACGGCAAGCAGGAATTCATAGTCGACGCCAATGGCAACAAAGCCAAACTGACCTATGACGGCTTTGATCGCCAAGTGGGATGGTATTTTCCTTCGACGATCAGGCCGACCGCCTACAATCCTTCGACCCAGGCCAATGCGCTTGCGACCTCAGGCGCGGTAAGCACCACGGACTACGAGGCCTATGGCTACGATGCGAATGGCAATCGAACGACCCTGAGGAAGCGCGACGGGCGGGGGTTCACCTATACCTACGACGCGCTCAATCGGATGACGTCGAAGATCGTGCCGGATGCGTGCGTTGCCGGTTACGCCTGCACCTCGGTCAATGCCTACGCTACGCGCGACGTCTATTACAGCTACGATCTTCGGGGGCTGCAGACGGCGGCGCGGTTCGACAGCGCGACCGGGAGTGATGGCGTATTCAGTAGCTATGACGGCCTTGGGCGGCTGGCGACATCGACGGCCGTGATGTCCGGCATCAGCCGGACGCTTACGCACGGCTATGACGCGTCCGGCAATCGGGTCCGATTGACCTATCCGGACGGCCAATATTTCACGTTCGAATATGACGGTCTCGACCGCCAAATCGCGACGCGGGAAAATGGTGGTGCGGTGGTTGCGCAGATCGCCTATGACAATCAAGGGCGCCGCTCCGGGGCCGTGCGGCTGTCGACGACGACGGCCTATGGCTATGATGGGGTGTCGAGGCTGTCCAGCCTGACAGACGATCTTGCCGGTACCGCCGACGACGTAACGACGACGTTCGGCTACAATCCGGCGAGCCAGATCGTGACGAAGACGCGGTCGAACAACGGCTATGCATTTACCGGATATGTGAATGTCAGCCGAAGCTATTCCGTCAACGGGCTCAACCAATATGCGACAGCAGGGCCGGCGACGTTTGGATATGATTCGAACGGCGATCTGATCTCGGACGGGACGACCAATTACGCCTATGATGCGGAGAATCGCTTGGCGGCGACCTCGACAGGCCTCAACTTGCTGTACGACGCCAACGGACGGCTGTGGCAGACATCGGGCGGGCCGTGGGCAACGACGCGCTTTCTCTATGACGGCGATGAACTCGTCGCCGAATATGACGGATCGGGCAATCTGCTCAGGCGCTACGTGCATGGTCCGGGCGCGGACGATCCGGTCTTGTGGTACGAGGGAGCGGGGCTGACCGGCAAGCGCAGCCTCCAGGCCGACGCGCAGGGCTCGATCGTGTCGGTTGCGGGTGTCAGCGGCAACCGCATCGCCATCGACAGCTATGACGAATACGGCATCCCAGCCACCGGCAATATCGGGCGGTTCCAGTATACCGGCCAGGCATGGATCCCCGAGCTCGGCATGTATTACTACAAGGCCCGCATCTACTCGCCCACCCTCGGGCGGTTCCTGCAGACCGATCCTATCGGGTATGACGATCAGGTCAACTTGTATGCCTATGTTGGGAATGATCCCGTCAACGGGACGGATCCAACGGGAATGGCGCAATGCAATCCCGAGCCTTGTCCGGTAGTGACCAGTGGGCCGCTTGAGGGCGAGCGCACGGACCCTGCCAACCTCCCGAGTACCGAAGGACCTGGCGGGTATGAACGGATCGTGGCGGCAGGAGGCTACTATGACCGAGCGCCCGATGGAGGCATCGGGCAATGGCACGACCTTGCAACAGACACAGCGATGAAATGGGGAGGGGCAGCGCTTGCAGTCTTGGGAGGGGAAGCCATAGGACCTGCGATCGGCGCGATTCGAGGCCTGAAGTTAGCCGCAAACAGTGTTCCCTCACGCGCTCTGACGGTAGAAGAGGCAGGTGCGAAGCTTGCGCAGCAGATCGGAAAGAACCGTGTTTCTGTTATGACGCCGTCTGGCCGAATGCAGATCGATCTTGCCGGGAAACCGCATTTTGAAAAATCGCTAGGTCAAGAAATTCCAACACCTCATGTCAAATTCCAAGAACTAAACGTCGCTCCCAACGGTCGAACCAATCTCAGCCCCGGCACGACAAGACCGGCGACCATGCAGGACATCCGCACTGCGCGGAAGATTATTGGAAGGCGAGGCAACTGATGGATACCGTTTCAAGACTTTCCGCATGGTATGAGCGCCAGTGTACAAATGATTGGCACGAAGACCACGGGGTGAAAATCGACACGATCGATAATCCGGGGTGGTCGATGAAAGTCGACCTCGAAGGAACTTCTGCGAGTGGAAGGGTATTTCAAGAAATACGGATCGAAAGATCTGATCGAGATTGGATTGTCGCTCGTAAAAGCGGTACGATTTTTGAGGGGTTCGGCGGACCAACGAACCTAGGGGAAATTATTGAAACTTTTCTGGATTGGGCTGACTAGTCTTCTCTTGTGACGTGGTTTGATAAAATTGGCGAGCTCTATCGCAATATTTAGAAATCGCAACCGAAAGTCTGCGGAATCCCATCGTTTTCTCTTTCCCTTTTCGGGCTGCGCTCGCCCGTAGGCGCAACAGTACGCGATAGAGGTCAGGAGCCAGCTTCGACGCAATGGTCTCGGCGAGACATCAACCGGTTCTCGGAGGACATCGACGTCACGGTCTTCCGTGACGATCTCGAACAAGCGGAAACTGTCGAGGAACTGGAGGCGCTCTCCGGCAAGAAGCGCCGCGCCAGGCTCGACGCCATCCGTGCACCTGCCGCGCCTACATACCACTATAGCTCGGACACCGGTCGCGACGCATTGTCCCAACTCCCAATATTTCTCAGCGCCGCTGGGCGTGGTCTGGATCACGCCGGCGCGGCGATAGCGATAATCCACACCTTCGCGTCGGTAGTAGGCATGCATCAAATAGGTCCAGGCGATGACCGCAGTTACGATGAAAATCTCCGCGCGGAACTGCAGGCTGGCACTGTTAAATGTGTGAACTGCCGCGATCATCGCCTCGCGAGCCTTGATTAGCAGTTCGTCACCGCGGGCACTCAAGCCGTGTCCGAATCCTTTGCGGGTTTGGCAAGATCCTTTCGCGTCCTTGGCCGCGCCCCGCCGCTTCAGGCGACCGCGGGGTTACCTGCCGCGGGAGGTCGACTCCCGGCGCGCTGTCGCGATCATTTTTTCGCCGGCCTCACGTTGATCGAGTCCGATCGTCCGCGCGGCCATCCATTCCGGTACATGCCAGCTCGCCGGAAGGGATCTGGCGACAGCACCTGGCAAAATGGCCATCAACAGCATCGCTCCCGCAGCGGCACCGACACCGGTGGAGATAATCAACCGGCGCTGCTGGTGCGCAGCCCGGCCGTGATCGACCATCGTGTCGATCCGGCCAATGGCACGGAGCATCTCATCACGGACTTCATGCATCTGCTTTTGGTCCGCCGCACGCGCAGCCTCGCTGGCCTTGACGATCTCGGCGGCCATCGCGGCCGGTGACAGGCTGATGGCGGGGCTGCGCTCGATCCGGCTCAGGCGGTCATCGGCGTCCTTTAACGCGCCGAGCATTTCACCGAGCGTCTCGCCGTAGTCAGGCATGCGCTCGCGCGCGGCGGTCAGACCTTCGATCGCAGCGCGCGTAAGGCTGACGGCTCTGCGCAGCTCTTCGAATGCGACAGCGGGATCATCTGCGGGCGCGGTTTGGGTGATTTCGTCGGTCATGGGGTGAGCCTAACGGCTCAATCCGCGCCCGCGCGAGAGGCCGGGACTATTCAGGAGCTCATGGGAAATCGATGACCCACTGAGCTTGCCGATTCCGAGCTCCTTCACTCGATTCCGCAGCAGCGACTCGAGCTGCGGATCGCGGTGCAGGCTCTTCGCCATGTCGGTGAGATTGCTCCTGACCCGGTCGCCAGCATCATAGTCGCCGTTGCGCTCATGAGCATGAAGCCGGCGAACATTCTGCTGCCAGGCAGCGACGAACTGGTCGGCACGCCGCGCGCCGTCGATCCGCAGCTCCGATTCCAGCGCCATTGCGCGAATCGCTGCCGCGGTCCTGCCATTCGCCGCCTGATCGATGAGCCCGTGATCCGCATTGAATGCGCTGCGCAGATCGCGCGCCGCATCCGGCCGAATCGCGTCCAGTTCCCTGCCTGCCTTGGCGAAGGCGGTACGCTGGTGGGGCAGCTCTTCCATACCGCGACCGCGCATGCGGAGGATGTCCGCGGCGGCACGGGCGTAGCGTTCGACGGTCTTGTCGAGCGATGTCGCCTGTGGCTCAGCTGCAGGTGCTCGTCCAAGCTTCAAGCCGGCGAACGGATTGCGCGGCGGCGATGGCACATGCGCCGGTTCCGGCGCCCGCTGATAGTCCGACGCCATATCCTTGCCGCGCTCGCGCGACAGCGCGCGCACCAGCCTGCCCGGATCGGCGAAATCGTTGCGCCCGTAATGGAGATCGACCCCATCGCGATGCCGCGACAGCGCGACATAAGCGGCATGGCGATCAAGCCCGGGCGTTGCGAGCACATGGACGCGATCAACGGTCACGCCCTGCGCCTTATGAACCGTCGCGGCGTAGCCGTGATCGATGCTGGCATAGTCCTTCACGTCGAACGCTACCGCGCGGCCATCGTCGAGCATCACCGCCATCCGCGCCGGTGTGACCGACTCCACCTTGCCGAGTGTGCCGTTCTTCACGCCCAGACTGCGCTCATTGCGCAGGAACATGACGCGATCACCGGCCGCGAACGCCCGCTCACCGCGCTCGGCGCGAACCGCGACATCCTCGCCCAGCTCGCCGCCTGAACGCAGCCGCTCGCGCGCCGCGATATTGAGCGCGCGGACCTCGTCGTTGGTGTGCGTAAGGATGATCCGGGTTGAGCCCGGCGAGGCGCGGCGATCTCGATCCCAACGCTCGATCAGCTTGCCTCTCGCCTGATCGCGCATGTCGGCTGCGTAAATGCATCCGCGTTCCTCGTACGCTGCGATCGCTTCCGCTGTTCGGCCGGTCGCGAGCTGTCGGGTCGCGTCACGCTGCCAATCCTCGCGCTGGCGGCGGATCTGGGTGATCTCGACGCAGCCATGACGCTCGGCCGTTGCGCGGAATGCCGCACCCGCTTCGATCGCCTGAAGCTGCTCGGGATCGCCGACCAGCACGACCTTGGCGCCGCGCTTCTGCGCTTCCGAGATGACGCGCTCCATCTGGCGCGTGCCGATCATCCCGGCCTCATCGATCACGAGCACATCCCGATCGGTCAGCAGCTCGCGACCCTGCGCCCATTGATGTTCCATGCTCGCGATCGTTAGCGATGCGATGCCGGATCCGCTCTCGAGGTTTTCCGCAGCGATGCCGGACAGCGCAGCGCCCCGGACCGAATAGCCGGCGCTCTCCCATGCCTCGCGTGCAACGCCGAGCATCGCCGATTTGCCGGTGCCGGCATAGCCGACGACGACGCCGAGATCCTTCGCCTCGGTGACATGCTCAAGTGCCGAGCGCTGCTCGGGTGACAGGATCATCCCCCGCGCTCCGGCGCGCGCCAGCGCGGCGTCGCGATGATGATCCGCCAGGGCGTGATGATCGCCGTTTGCCATGACGCTGGTCGCGCGCTCGAGCCGCTGCTCAGTCTCGATCATGGCGCGACTGGTGAAGCGCTGCTCGCCGCGTCCGTCCTTGCCAAGCGCAACCAGCTCGGGCGCGCCTTTCACCGCTGCCATCACGCGATCGTATTGATCCTTCCCCTCGCTGTGCCGGTGCACGAACATCGCCAGGTCGCGCGTGGTGAAAGTCGCCTGATTGTGGGTGATTGCGTCGATCGCCAGCGCCGGGTTCGCCAGCAGCTTTTCGCCATTGGCACGGGCGATAGCGTGGTGCTCGTCGAGCCGCTCCGATGCCAGACCCTGCGCCGCCATGCGCGACGCAGCCGGACCGATCTTGTGCTGTGGTTCGAGGTCGATCCCTTGCGCTTCGAGCGACCTGTGATCGATGCGCGCATCGATATCGAGTTCGGCGAGCCGCTGGTTGACGTGCTCGGCCCAGCGCTCGCGCCATTTCTCAAGCAGGTCGGTCCGATTCCAGTCGCGGTTCTTCTTGCCGAATCCGTCCTCGCCGACTTCTCGGAGCGTCAGCATCACATGCGCGTGCGGCTTGGCCAATCCGTCGGCGCCGACATCCCAGTGCACATTGAGATCCGCGATCATCCCGCGATCGACGAACTCGCGCCGAACAAACTCGCGGGCGAGGTCAATCCCCATTTCTGGGGATAGCTCGCGCGGGATCGCGAACTCCACCTCACGCGCCAGCTGCGAGTCGATCCGCTTCTCGGCCGCCTCGACCGCGTTCCAGAGTTTCTCGCGATCGGAGAGGTGTTCCGGCGCGCCGTCCGGCAGCATCACTTCGGAATGGACGACACCGGCCTTGTTCGAGAAGTCGTGGTGGCGATCGAGCCGCTCGTCATAGAGCCGCGAGGCCGAGCGATAGGCGGCGGACGCGAGTGCGGACGATCCGTTGGCGCGGGAGATGATCTTGGCTGAGAAGTGGTAGATCGCCATGACGATCACACGATCTACACTTCAACTTGCACGTCGGCACGACGTATAAGCGCGCCCTCGAAAGAATTCATCTTTCTCGGGACTGACGAATCCCACTGTGTTTCAAGGGATTTACGCTGATCGAGCGCGCCGATAACTGGTCTGTCCTTATCGCACAATGGAGGACAGACCGATGCGCAAACCTCGCGACTATGACGCAGAGCTAAAAGCGTTGGATGAAAAAGCCAAGCGTCTCCAAGCGCGCAAGATGCAGCAGTTCGGCGAGCTGGTCGCCGCGACTGGCGCCGATGGCCTGCCGATCGAGCAGCTCGCGGGCGCATTGCTGAGCGCAGTAGACAGCAATGACGCTACCGCGAAGGAGGGCTGGCGCAAGCGCGGCGCCGCGTTCTTTCAAGGATCGCGCGGCGACGGCGAAGGCAATCGCCGTAACGGTCGCGGCGCTGCGGCGCGCGCAGGCGGCGCGCAACCGGATGCAACTGATCCGGGCGCGGCATGACACGCGCGTCTGGGCTGTGAAGCGCCGCGAGCGGACGCGCCAGCTGATCGAGCTTGGTGGCCTCGTTGCCAAGGCGGGTCTTGTGGAACTCACTGATGATGATCGGGCCGTAATCTTCGGGGCGTTGGTGGAAATCGCTGCGCGGCTGCGCGGCCTGGATCGGGAGGAGCAACTTCAGCTTATGCGGCGTCGTGGGAAGCGAGCATTCGGCCGATCGCAGGTCGAGTGATTAGTTCGCCCCACCGCCCTCTGGTGCGGCGGCATCCGGCCCTCCCGCAGCTTCTTCTTGGGGTACAGCTACTGGCTCAGGCCGCTTGGGCGGATTGTCCGGGCGGAACCGCGCCCGAAATGCATTTTGGTCATTCAATCGAATCAGGACCGGGTTCTCGCAAGATGAGGCTTTTCCGAACACGACAGCGTGTCGGGGCTGCATCGAGGGCAGGATGGCGGCATAGTCTGAACCGATGTAGTTGCCGAGGAATTCCTTACCGGTGTCGTCGAATGTGCGCATGGCGAAAATGGTGTTGCACTGGTTGAGGATGGTCTTGGTCACGTTGGCGGTGCGCTGAGTGATGAGCAGGCAACCGAGGCCATACTTGCGCCCCTGAAGGATTGCCCGAGCGCTAGTCGCAGTCGCCATCTTGTCGCCCTCAGCGGCGACCGAATTCCATTCCGGCACAAGCGAGTGTGCCTCCTCATAAACGAGGCATAGCCGAGCCTCATCTGTCATTCCGAGTTCCTGACAAACAAACAGCGCAGCGTCGGAGAAGATGGAAGTGATTTCAGAGGCTGTGAGGTGTGCGAGTTCAGCGGTGTTGTTATACATTCCCGAGACCTGCTTAGTTACTCGGAACTGCGCCGGATTGATCACCCACAGGAAATGATCATCGCCGGCCGCCATGAACTCGCGCATTTTCCGGAAGACGGTTCTCTTGAAGTTGTAGCGAGAGCCCCCCTGCTCTTTATTCTGATGTGCCACGCCGCCCTCTCCGGCGGCGAGAAGCTCAGCGCGCCTAGCCTCCTCAAATGCGGGATCCACAAAGTCCGCCAGTAGATTCTCGTATTGATTGGTTAGGTCGAGGCAGACGACCTTGATGCCGCGCGCAATCATCCGCTCAACCAGCTCAATAGCAAGGTAGCTCTTACCGACGCCCAGAATGCCAAGAATCGCAGTGTTGTGCGTCACGCACTCCGAAGGATCTACTCGGACCCCATACGGAGTCGCCGGGAAATGACCGATGCAATCATCCTCCGGCCCACCCTCAAATTCCTCGAGCAGGAAAACGGGGGCGTTCATTCGGGGCATCCACGGGACGGGACAGAACCGGCGCCCTTCATCATCCCAAGTGCCGATCTTTCGAGCTTTCGCCCGCGCATATCCATACTTGTTCTTTTGCTGGACAACCTCGTCGCGAGTCACTCCGTCCACGACCTGATAGATAACGCGCTGGTGGTCCCCAATCCGTACTTCAGCGAGAGAACCCTCGCCCAGTCCCGCTTCGTTGATTACCTCGAATTGCAGGTACTCTGGGCTAGTCTCGGTATCCACGATGCCACACAGTCGATCGATCCACTGTAGGGCCCGGATGTCGGCCTTCTGCTCGTCGGAAACGGTGATCGACACTGCAATGCCGTCGCCTGTGGTCGAGCCAACGCCCTGGTTAAGAGCGGCAAGGCCGTTCGGCATAGCGACCGTGAGAACGCGAAGGAGGTTACCCTCGTCTCGCCCGACATAGTTCAGTGCCACTCCGAGCTGTGCTGGGCCATGCTGGTCGGAAATCACCATCGGCGTTCCACGCGTGATGGTCTTCGGCTCAACCTGCCGAACTAGCACAATGCCGGGCGACTGGTGGGCTGCGATAGTCCCAACGACATTCTCGCCCCCGAGAGGCTTCGGCTGATTGAGGAACCAGACCACGTAACTGGCGAGCGATTCGAGTGGCCGGTACAGGACGATGACAAAAAGCGTCCCGAGGATAGCGAAAATCTCGATGGGTTTGTCGCGATGAAAAAGCCAGACCGACGCTAGGATCAGCAGGCTAAAGATGACGTTCGGGGTGCCAAGCCCCTTCACTGCCCGGTCCGCCAGTCTCCACGCTGCACCCGGCTCAACGCCGGGCTGGGGGCGAAGAATGAGCACCAGCAGGGACACTCCCGCGACCAGCACCGCTAAGCCCACAGCCGCGCCCAGGACATACGCATCGGGGGTCCAACTCCGAACAGTGGACAAGGCTGGCACGAGCGCGAGGAGCGCCGCGAAGGCGTTGGTCAAAGTGTCGGCCGGCGGAGTGAAGTACGGATTGACGATACGACTGCCCAGTAGCAGGCTCGCAATACCACTATAGAGCCAGATAGCATTCTCGTTTGGGGACACACCCGTGTCCACAACAAATGCCTGCACGGCAACCATCGCCGCCAAGTAGATTATAAGTGAGATTGCCCGGAGTTTTGCTTCCGATAGCATCAGATGCCCCATTTCGCCTGCCAGCAGAGATGTTGGCAGGATGGCGGGGCAAATCCTAGTTCATTTGTTGCTTCATGCCGATCACGGCGAAGGCTGTCGGCTATGCTGCAGCGCTGCGCTCTAGCGCGGCGATATGTTCTTCACAGATTACCTGCACCACGCGACCAAGCTCTTCAACGCGCTCACTCAGCCAACCGAGTTCTTCGTGGTCGATCCGATAGTGCGTGGAGTAGCGCGCCTTCACATAGGCTTCCTTGAGCTTCTCGAACCTAGACCGATCTGCCCGCACGAAGCGAGGCCAGACCTCGAACAAACGTATGTCAATCCTCTCGGCCTGAGTGCGCAAGAAGCCGAGATTGTGCACGTGCGGCGTGTAGAAGGTGCAGACCAGCAGCACGCAGTGATATAGACTCTCGACCGTCTGATGCAGTTCGAAAGCTGTTTCCTTGAGGTGACCTTCCCTCAGGCCGAACTTCGCAAATTCGTACTTGCGCATCGCGGCCGGGAACCACTCTTTGTAATACTCCCGCGCCATTCCCAGCGCCTGTTTCGGCGTCTTCGGCTTGGGCTGGTGCAGCTCAGTATCGTCGCTCTGGTAAAGCGCGATCCCATCGCGGGCGACGTCCATGAAGAAATAGCGCCCATGCGCGAGACCGTCGTTCACCTCCTGCAGCGTGTGGACGATGAAATTGACCGGCGTGCGCAGCGTCTTCGTGATCGCCAGCTCGCGGTTGAGCCGGTCCTCGGCCGACGACCAGAACTCCACGCGATCGGTGAGCTTCGGGTGGTTGACGATCACGAGCAGGTCGAAGTCGGACTGATAGCCCTTGGCGGTGTGCGGCTCATCGACCCAGCCGCCGCGCGCATAGCTGCCGTAGAGAATGACCTTGAGGATGCGCGCCTGCTTCTTCCAATCCGAGGTCGCGATGGCGGTCGCGTCGCGGAACTCCTCGAAAAGGATTTGCACGACGCGTTCCAACTCGCGCTGCTTGGCAGGAGGAAGGTGATCGAGATCGGTACGCATGTGCGATGATCCTATCGAAGCATTTCGGCAAAGCACAGTCTCGCGGGGCTATTCCCCGCGAGACCGAGGTTGCAGTTACCAGAAGCGCCACCAGCGACGCGGGCGATCGACATGCCGCGAGATATTGAACAGCGCCTCCGCGAACAGCTGCTCCACCTCGCGGACGGTCAGACCGGTGCGCTCGGCAATCTCGGCATAGCTCAGGTCGTCAAACCGCACGGCGCAGAAGACTTCGCGCTGGCGCCGGGGCAGGTTGCGGACCGCCCGCTCGATCCGCTTCAGAGTGGCGGGATCCATATCGTCGGTCATGGGAGCCTCCGATATCCGAGAGGGTCCGGCGGCACGGTGACCGCCGGACATGGTTCAGGCGGCCTGCCGCAGCGGCTCGGGCTGCGACGGTGCGGACATGCGGAGATCAGCGAGCCGGGCAGCACGGCTGACGGTCCCCACCCCACCGCGCTCGGTGTAAGCGGCAGGCGGGAACGCCATCCACTTCGGCACCCAGCCTTCGACCCTGGCCCGCCCGTTCTCGCCGGTAAGGCAATCACGGATGATCTTTCGCTTGACCTTGCCGGTCTCGCCCTCGTTGGCAGTGGCAACCTGCGCACCCGCCGCATCGGCGAGCACATGGCCCAGCACCTCGCGGTCCTTGATCAGGTCGAGCAGCACGTCGTCGGCCTGCCAGACCTTCGCCACGTCGGTGCCGACCAGCGGCCCGAGCAGCTCGATCAGCTGGCTTCCCGCTTCAAGCGTCTCGGCCATGACGATGGCGAGGACGTCGAGCGCCGCCGCATCGGGAAGCTCAATCAGCCGGACCAGCAGCCCTGCAATACCATGCTCGCCGTCATAGCCACCGGTGACGGTTAGTGTCTCGGGATCGAACCCGAGCACTGCCAGCACCGCCCGCCGCTTCTCATCGAACACGGCCTCCGATGCGCAATTCTCCACGCTCTCGGCAATGGCATCGCTGGCGGCACGCTGTGCCTCGACCCGGACATTCCACAGGGGCGAGCCGACAATAGCGTGCGCGACCATCACCCGCAGCGCGAGCGACGGCTGACCTGCAAGGTCCGCCCGCACCGCCGCATGCCGGTGCAGATCGACATAGTTCTGGATCCGCGCACTGATCTCCGGTCGCACCGGCTTGCCGTCTGGACTGTACTCGCCCCGCTCACGCCGACGCGCCTCCTTGATCGAGACATAGCCCTCGTGGATCGCCACGTCCCCGCGCGAGCCGACCGCGATGAACACCTTGCCGCCCTTGCGCTTGGGGCAACGCTCATGTTCCCAGCTGTGGAAGGTCTCGCCGGTCGGCAGCACCACCACTTCCCATCCGGCTTCGCGGTAGCTCTCCGCCTTCGCCTCAACCGCAGCGGTCTGGGCCGTCCAGAAGCTCGCGCTGTCCGCAAAATACCGCTCGTCGCCGAACAGGTCGGAGACGATCTCACCCTGATACCCGGCCACGTCGAACAGCGCCGAACTGACCGGGATCGACGCACCGCCGAAGAGCCATGCCTTGAGCTGATAACCGGTCGGGCAATGCGCATCCGGATCGTCGAGCAACGCCAGCCATTCGCGCTGCCTTGCCTTCGAAGCGAGAGTCAGGTGCCGCACCGTCGCCGCATCGATATCACCCTTGCGATAGAGGCCACGAATGCGGGGCAGCAGATTGCCGAGCGCCAGCGTCCGCTTCACCTGCAACTCGGTGAGGCCGAAGGTGAGCGCGATGTCCTCGGGCGAACGGCCCTCGCGCACCAGCCGGGTGAAAGTCTCCCACAGCGTCACCTCGTCCGGATCCAGCCGCGCGATGTTCTCAATCAGCGAGGCTTCCAGCGCTGCTGCGTCGTCGCCCGCCGCCATGACCGCGCACGGCAGCGGCTCGTCCTCGCCGCTCTCCGCCGCGACGGTAAGCGCTGCATGATAGCGCCGCTTGCCCGCCACGATCTCGAACCGGTCCTCGTCTTCCGTCGGCCGTACGATCAG
Source organism: Sphingomonas sp. MS122 (assembly GCF_049532975.1). GTDB lineage: Bacteria > Pseudomonadota > Alphaproteobacteria > Sphingomonadales > Sphingomonadaceae > Sphingomonas. The sequence goes on from NZ_CP186695.1 coordinate 1,012,413, forward strand.
CGGCACGAGCACGCCCCGCGCCCGGATCGACGGCAGGATGTGCGACAGGTCCGCCTTGCCCTTGGCCCGCATGTTGGCAGCCGAGATGCAGAGATTGGCGATATCAATGTGCTTGAGTTCCATTGTCCTTACTCCTCAAACCACCGCAACCGGCGCCGGAATGGCGGGGTGGGCGGCAGGAGCGAACCGGAAGTCCCGCCGGCAGAGGCGGGCCGCACCCGCAGGGCCGCAACGAAGAGGAGGACTTGGGCGAAGCCCAGGTTGCGGCACGCCGCGGCGGGACTAGAGGGCAGCGACGCCCACCCCGCCAGATCGACGCCGGAGGCCAACGCCGCCGCGCCTCGCGCGGCGACCGCAGCCGCTGCGCGCCAGCGTACACGGCTCCGCCAGGAGCCAATCAAGCAGCACTCTCGAAACCGGTCGGTCGTCGTGGCGGCGTGCGCGCGCCTGTCCGTGCGCCAGCCGTCGCCGCGCCCTCCGGCCGGATCGCGCGTGCCACGCGGAAAGCAAAGGCGCCGCGGCCCCTGAAGGCTGCGCAGCAGTCCGTGAGTGTACGCTCAATCGATATCGCGTTCCGCTGCCGGCGCCCGCCGGCCCTGCGTCAGTCGATCGTCACCCGCATGGGCCGAGACGCGCAGACGACTCGGCGACGCGATTCGCGGCTTTAGAAGCGCGGTCACGCGAAGCGTGAGACGCTATGGGACTTCGCCCTCCCATTCTCGGCAACCGACCCGAGGTACCTTTCTGACGCACCCTGACGCATGGCACCGCAAAGTACCGCACTGGCACCAGAGAGCACCTTGTCCGCCAAGATTCTCGATCGCATCCTTGGCTCGGGGCGCACCACTAACCCGCACATGATGCAAGGTGATGCCAATGCAGACCGACATTCCCGACAACATCCTCCGGATCCAGACCGTCCTCAAGCGCACCGGCCTCAGCCGCTCGACCATGTACCGAAAGATGGAGAACGGCACGTTCCCCGGAAACATCCGGATCAGCACCCGCTGCGTCGGATGGCGCGAATCCGCAATTGCCGAATGGCTCAGGAACCCGATGTTCTACCAACGCAGTGACGGCTAGGCCGCTCGCGATAACGGCGCCTTCCGCATGCAGGACTCGGCTCCGGTGGTGTTGGCCAGGAACGGCGGCTGAGGCAACAAGACTCCCGTCCTGACGGAGAGTCGCATGTCGATCATCGGAGGCTCCAACTCAACTTGGTGGCCGAAGCAGCAGGCGGAAGTGCGGGTCAGCCGCGCCCAGCTCTACGACCTTGCCTGGTCCGCGCCGATGCGCCAGCTCTCGGCCGAACTCGGCGTTTCGGAACATCGGCTTACGGCGGCGCTGCGGAAGCATGGTATCCCGCTTCCGCAGGCGGGCTATTGGAACAAGCTGCAAGCCGGAAAGCCCGTGCAGCGGACGCCGCTACCGGCGCGGAAGCCGGGGCAGGATATGCTCCTGCTGGTCCATGGCACACTCGCCGATCGTTTCCGTGAGGATCAGGGCCGAGGCGAGAACCCGGAGGGTCCCTTCACCACCGAAAACGTGCCGGAAGATCTGGACCAGCTGAGGCAGGACGCGCTCAAGCAGATCGGCAAGGTGTCTGTGCCGCGGAAGCTGGAACGGCCCCATCGCGCCCTGCAGACGTTGTTACGTCGCGATGAGCGGAGGCTCGACAAGATTGCGACGTCGCGCTTTCCAAAATGGGAGCTTGCCCCGGTCTTCGAGCCGCCAGAGCAACAGCGCAAGCTTCGGATCGCGGATGCGCTGATGCAGGTACTCACCCGGCTCGGCCACCATTGCGAGCTTTGGGGCGAAGAACCCGGCTTTCGCGTCACCGTCGGCGATCATCAGGTGCAGGTGCATATCCGACACCCCGGCGAGACGTCGCTTGCTCATCGCCGCCACGGAGATCCGTTTCCAGCACCACCCAAGGAACCCTTGCGCATCGAGCTGTACCCGGCGCTGCCCGAGGGGTTTCCGCGAATGTGGGAAGACAGAGAGGTCAAGCTGGAGGCGGTCGTCGCCGATATTGCCGCAGCGATCATCGCCGCGGGAGAAGCGCGCTACCGCCTGAGCATCAGGGAGCGGCTCCAGCAGCAGGCCGAAATGGAGGCATGGTGCGAGGAGCGCCGGCAAGAGGCTCTCACTAAATGCAATCAGGAGCGCCTCGCGGCCCTGCATCGAAGCGCCGAACTGCTGCGCACTGCGGAGGACTTGCGGGCGCTGATCGCTTCGGTGAGCACGGCGATCGAGCAAGGGCGTCGCGATCTCGACCCGGCTACTCTGGCCGAGTGGAAGCAGTGGGCGGCGGAGGAGGCCGACCGGATCGATCCAGTGCTGTCAGGACAGGTGGACGAGCACCTGATCGTCAAACCGCTGGGCGGTAGCGGCTAATGCGGACAAGGCGAGGTGATCGCCCGGTCCGCACCGTTCAGGCGCAAATGCGCGAAAGCTTACCGTTCATTTCGAGCCGGCGCTCGGCCAGCCGATCGACCCGGCGAAGGGCCTCACGAAGGTCACCCTTGCCGAACTGCGCCTGGACCGCAGCAGCGATCGCGCGCTCCTGCTCCCGATCGAAATCTTCGACCGGATCGTTTTCCATGCCGATTTTCATGGGCAGCTCCTTCTCGGTCATGTCTCTCATATAAGACTCTACGCGTAAAGATCAGCCTTTGCTCCGCTCGAAAGCGGCGGCCATCAGCGCAATCATGCGAGCCATCGCACGAACGGTGTCCACGGTCTGGACCTGCCGATTGTTCGGATCGCGCCGGAACCTCCCGACGTGATTGCTCGACGCGGCAACCACGCCCCAAATCCTCGGCTCGGCACCGAGCCGTACAGGGATTGCAGCCATCGAGCGATAACGCCCCGTGTCATAGTCGCGCTGCTTGTCCCGCGGGACCGGGTAATCCTGCGTCACCTGCGGATCGCTGCTGTCCTCGATGATCAGGTCTCGGGCGCTATGCCAAGCCGCGCCGACGAACGCTTCGTTGCGCTTCCAGCTGCGCGGGTTGTTCTGTTCACTCAGACGATCGGCGCGGGCGGCGGCAATCCGGTTAAGCACCGCCTCGTCTCCTTCCCCCTGAACCTGAAACACCGAGATCGCCCATTCTTCGTCCGCATCGAATCCGATCGAAGCGGTGATGAAGCGGAGTGCGGTCTGCAGCATAAGGTGCGAAGCTACGCCGGGCGTCGCTTCTGGCACGAGCAGCGCCTGCTCCAGGGCCTCTCGCATAGTGCGGTTGGCATCGATAAGCGCGAGACGCTTGCGGTCGAGTGCAGCTGCTGAGTCCAGGCCGGCGAGCAAGCTATCCCGCTCGTCGAGGAATTTCTGCGCCTCTCTCTCCAAGGCTGCCGCCCGGGCCAACAATTCGGGAGCCTCGTCACGCAGGAGCAGCAACAGGATACCGCCCACGAACACCAGTCCGATGCCGAGCCAGACGCACAAGCCCTTGACGGTGATCAGACCGTCGCCGCTCGCTGGTGCCAAACCGCCTTCCATCGCACCGCCGACGCCCGCGAGGGCGGCCCCGCCCATCACGCATACGATATTGATGCCTGCTTGGAACCGGCGGGCTTGGCGCACCCACGCCAATCCCGTCGACATCAGCCGATCGCGATGCTCACGCAGCGACGTGCGCGCTTCCCTCATCATGCTCTCCCCTCCCGGCCGGGTTCCCCGACCCCGCAGAGTGTCCTTCCATGTCCGGACTGATCGCCTCTGCTATCGGCGTCTTGGTACAGAATGCCGCCCAATCGCGCATCAGAAGTCTGCGCTTCTCGAGGAAGTCGGTCCGACGATATGCAGCCTCAACCTTATTGGCGACCGTGTGCGCCAAGGCCGCTTCGGCGACCTCGCCTGGATAGTCGGTTTGCTCAGCCACCCAGTCTCGAAAGGCGGAGCGGAAGCCGTGCACCGTCACGTTGAGATCCATGTCGCGCAGGATTTTCAGCAACGTCATGTCCGAGAGGGCTTTCTTAGCCCGCTGCCCGGGGAACACGAGTTTGCCTTCGCCCACCTGAAACTTTGCGGCGCGTTCGAATACGTCGATCGCCGCCACTGACAGAGGCACGACGTGCGCTCGCCCCATCTTCATGCGCTCCGCAGGCAACGACCAGAGGCCTCTCTCAAGATCCAGTTCTGACCAGAGCGCTCCTCGGATCTCGCCTGATCGTGCCGCCGTCAGGATCAAAGCTTCAAGCGCCAGGCGTCCTACGGACTCACGTTCCCGCAAAGTCGCAACGAAATCCGGCACGTCGGCGTAGGCCATCGCAGCGAAATGCCCATCCTTCTTGGGCTGACGGGGCAGCCCCTTGGAGATTGAGCGGATGGGCGCCTCCGTGGCGCGAAAACCCTTTGCACAGGACCAGTCGAGGACCGTGGCGATACGCTGGCGAACGCGGCGCGCTGTCTCCGGTTTGGTCAGCCAGATCGGCGCAAGGACATCACGGATCAGCGGCCCCTCAATATCGCTAACGAGGAGATCGCCCATTTTGGGGAACGCGTAGGTCTTCAACGTCGCAAGCCACTGCGCCTGATGTTTGCCGTTCTTCCAAGCTTTCTCGTGCTCTTCGTGGACGAGTTCGGCCGCCTTGCGGAAGGTCGGAATCACAAGCCGCTCCTGCTTCCGCTCGGCGACAGGATCGATTCCTTGCGCGATCTTCTTCCTCGCGAGGAATGCTGCTTCACGCGCATCCGCCAGTGAAACCGCGCGCAATGAGCCCAATCCTATGTCCCTGCGACGGCCACCCGATTGAACGCGCAGGAGCCACCGTCCCGAATCTTTACCGTTCAATTCGAGAAAGAGGCCTTCCCCGTCGGAATATCGTCCCGGCTCAGTCAAGGCCCGGACCTTGGATGCAGTGAGCTTTCCCATCGCGTCTCACCCCAAATTACCCCACACTTTGCCCCACACTTTTGTGGGATAGTGTCGGATCCTTTGAAATTCAGCGGGACAAAAAAACCGCTGATTTCTGCGGCTTTTTAGCAGCTTTCAGGAGGTTTGGCGAGGCCTGAGAAAGGCGTAAATGGCGGAGCGGGAGGGATTCGAACCCTCGATACGGTTTTGCCGTATACTCACTTTCCAGGCGAGCGCCTTCGACCACTCGGCCACCGCTCCGCATGCCAGGAAGGCGCTGCCTAGTGATTTGCGCCGGTCATCGCAAGCGTTGCGCGCCGCACGCGCCCGTGCCAGCCTGCGGCCATGCTCACCGCCCTTCTCGCCGTCGCGCTCCAGGCAGCGCCGCCCGTCGCGCCCCCGGCTCCGCCCAAGCCATCCGATGCGCTGCCCGCCGACTGGCGCGCGGTGCCCGACGACGAGCTGCTGGTGCTGACGCTGGCGGGCGACCGCCGCGTCTATATCCGTCTCGCCGCGCGCTACACGCCGGTGCATGTCGCCAATATCCGCAAGCTCGCCGCGGCGCGCTGGTGGGACGGCGAGACCGTCTATCGCGTCCAGGACAATTATGTCGTGCAATGGGGCGACGCGACCGAGAAGAAGCCGCTGCCCGCCGAGGTCATCGCGCAGCCGCCCGCCGAATATGACTGGCCGCGCTACGACGCGGTGACCAGGCTCGCCCGCACCGACCCCTATTCGACGGCCGCCGGACACAGCGCCGACGGCTGGCCGCTCGCGACCAACGGCACGGTCGCGTGGATCCCGCATTGCTACGGCATGGTCGGCGTCGCGCGCGATCTCGCGCCGAGCACCGGGAGCGGCGGTGACCTCTACGCCGTGATCGGCCATGGCCCGCGCCATCTCGACCGCAACATCGCCATCGTCGGCCGCGTGCTCGAGGGGATCGAGCATCTCTCGACCCTGCCGCGCGGCACCGAGGGCGGGCTCGGCCTGTACAAGGATGCGAGCCTGTACGTCCCGATCGTCAGCGTGCGCCTCGCGAGCGAGCTGCCCGCGGCCGAACGCCCGCGTTTCGAATATCGCGCCGCCGACAACCCCCGCTTCGCCGCCTGGGTGAAGGCGCGCGAGAATCGCGAGCCGCCCTTCTTCGAGCTGCCGGCGGGCGGGGCGGATATCTGCAACGCGATGCCGCCGGTGCGGCGGACGCCGTCGCGCGACGGCGGAAGTTGACACTAGATTGACACTATCGGCGCTGTTTCGGGGCTGACGGGTGCGGCCGGCGGGGATGACGGCCAGGGCTGACGGTGAGAAAGAGCGAGCGCGGACGTTCGCAAACGAAATCCAACATTGCAAGCGCCTGGTGCGGAGGCTGTCCTCACCTCCCGCCGCTTTGCCCTCCTCCTCAGGGGAAAGGGATTAGCGCCCGACCCAGTCGGCGACTTCGCCCGCGACCTGGTTGGCGGCGGTGTTGAGCGCGACCCCGGCAGCGGCCGGCGTGATCTCGGCGACGGGGACGCGCGCCTCGAAGCGGCGCCGCTCGAAGGTCATCGGCGGGCGCGCCCCGCGCTCGGCAGGCGGACGATCGCGCACCAAGGTCGCGTCATAGGTCACCACCGCCTCGCGCGCCGGGGCGTCGATGCCGAACTGCCTGAGCTCGCCGCCGAGCCGCGCGCCCGGGTCCGACAGCGACTGGCGCAAGGTCAGCACCACGCGGCCGGTGCGCGCCGAGATCGTCTCCGACAGCAGCCGCGCGAACAGCTGGCTGGGCGGCTCGACCCACACCGCTTCCTTGAGATAGGCGACATTGGTGTCGTCCGAGCGCACCGGCACGCGCGTCACCGCCAGCTCCCGCGCGGCGATCGGCGCGGTGATGGTGATCGACTTGGCGGTGGCCGAGTTCAGCGTCTCGCCCACCGCGACCGTGGCCGCCGGGGTCAGCGTCAGCAGCGAGGGCGGCGGCTCGGCGCCGAAGCGGATGCAGCCGCCGAGCACCAGCGGTGCGATGAGCATGACGGGGGCGAGCGTCTTCATGATCCGGCTCACTTCTTCTTGGGTTCGTAGTCGGGGAGCTTGGGCGAGCCGATCAGCGACCCGGCGCCGCCGCGATCGACCTTCTCGGCCACCGATTGCAGCGCGATCGACATTTCGCGCAGGTCCTGGATCAGCTGGTTGACCTCGGGGATGGTCCGCGTCGAGACCTCGTCGATCCCGGCATCGGCCTTGCCCAGCGTGCGCTCGAGCGCCTTCATGCTGCCGTCGGCCGAGGCGATCGCCTTGCGCAGGTCGGCCATCGCCGGCCGTACCTCGCTCGCCAGCACCTGGTCGGTGGTGCCCGAGAGCTTGCCGATCTGCTCGGCGGCGAACCCGGCCTGCTTCACCGTATTGCGCAGCTCGGCGATCGCGGCGCGGATGTCGGGCGCCCCCTTGGCGAGCTCCTCGGTCATCCGGTCGGTATTCTCGAGGATGCCGGCGATCGAGGCCTGGTTGCGGTCGGACAATAGCTCGGTCAGCCGCTCGGTCAGCGTCGACAGGCGCTCGAGCAGCCGCGGGGCGGTGTTGAGCAACGCGCCGAGCCCGCCCTGCTTGGTCGGGATCACCGGCACGCCGAGCGGGCAGACGCTGCGCGGATTGACCTCGGGGCAGACGATCGCGGGGGCCCCTTTGACCGCGCCGTCGAGCTGGATCTGGCTGACCCCGGTGAAGCCGACCCCCTGGATCGTCGCGGTAGTGCCCTGCAGGATCGGCACTTCCTTGTTCACGCTGATGCGCACGCGCACCAGGCTGGGATCGGGCGGGAACAGCGCGATCTCCTTGACCTGCCCTGCGGGCACGCCGGAGAAGGCGACCGCCGAGCCCTTGTTCACGCCGTCGACCGCCTGCTTGAAGAAGATGTCGTACTCGTTCTCCGCCGTGGTGTTGAGCCGCGCGAGCCACACGGTGAACAGCGCCAGCATGGCGAGCAGGATCAGCACCACCGCGCCGACCAGCACATGATTTGACCGGGTTTCCATCTAAGCCCCCATATCCTGCGGCGTCCCTTGCGGTTCCGCCCGTGCAGCCGCCCCTTCGGCGCTGGAGACGGCCGCCCGCCCGCGCGGGCCGTTGAAATATTCCTGGATCCACGGATGATCCAACGCGAGAAGCTCCTCGATGGTGCCGACCGCGATCACGCGCCTGTCGGCGAGCACCGCGACACGATCGCAGATCGCATAGAGCGAATCGAGATCGTGCGTGATCAGGAACACGGTGAGGCCGAGCGTGCGCTGGAGCGACAGCGTGAGCTCGTCGAACGCCGCCGCGCCGATCGGGTCGAGCCCGGCCGTCGGCTCGTCGAGGAACAGCAATTCGGGATCGAGCGCGAGGCTGCGCGCGAGCCCGGCGCGCTTCTTCATGCCGCCCGAAAGCTCGGCGGGATATTTGGGGCCGGCATCGGGCGGCAGGCCGGTCATCACCACCTTGTAGGCGGCGATCTCGTCGAGCAGCGCCTGGTCGAGCCGGGGATAGAACTCCTTGAGCGGGACCTGCACATTCTCGGCCACGGTCAGCGTCGAGAACAGCGCGCCGCCCTGGAACAGCACGCCCCAGCGCTTGCGGATCTCGATCGCCTCGTCCTCGTCGATGTCGAGCGCATTGTCGCCGAACACCTCGACCGATCCCGCGTCGGGCTGCTGCAGCCCGATGATCGAGCGCATCAGCACCGACTTGCCGGTGCCCGATCCGCCGACCACGCCGAGGATCTCCCCGCGCTTGACGTCGAGGTCGAGCTGGTCGTGCACGACCTGCTCGCCGAAGCTGTTGCGCAGGCCGCGCACGCGGATGATCGCCTCACCCTCGAAGGTCGCCGCGGTCATCAGTTCCACCCGACTTCGGTGAAGAACACCGCGAAGAAGGCGTCGAGCACGATGACGAGGAAGATCGCCTGCACCACCGCGGTGGTGGTGCGCGTGCCGACCTGCTCGGCGTCGCTTTCGACCTGCATGCCCTGGAAGCAGCCGGCGATGGCGATGATCGCGCCGAACACGGGCGCCTTGACCAGCCCGACATAGAGATCGGTGATCGGCACCACCTCGCGGATGCGCTGGACGAAGGTGATCGGCGGAATATCGAGCGAGATCCAGCAGAGCAGGCCGCCGCCGATGATCGCGACGACCGAGGCGTAGAAGCCGAGCAGCGGCAGCATCAGCACCGCCGCAAGCACGCGCGGGATGACCAGCGCTTCCATCGGATTGACCCCGATGGTGCGCATCGCGTCGATCTCCTCGGTCAGCTTCATCGTGCCGATCTGGGCTGCGAAGGCCGAGCCCGAGCGGCCGGCGACCATGATCGCGGTCATCAGGATGCCGAGTTCGCGCAGCGTGATGCGGCCGACCAGGTTGATCGTGAACACCTCGGCGCCGAACTGGCGCAGCTGCACCGCGCCCTGCTGTGCGATGACGATGCCGATCAGGAAGCTCATCAGCCCGATGATGCCGAGCGCCGACACGCCGACCACCTCGAACCGGTGGACGGTGGCGTGGAAGCGGAAGCTGCGCGGATTGGCGATCACCCGGCCGAACGCCATCGCGGTCGCGCCCATGAAGCCGAGCAGGCCGTAGAGCGTCTTGAACGCCTGGATCACCGCCTCGCCGACCTCGGCGAGAAGGCGGGTGAAGGTGCCGAGCGGCGCGCGCGGCATCGCGATCGGCTGGTCGGCTTCGGTCACCTGGTCGAACAGATGCTGCGAATCGCTGGTGAGGCCCGAGATCCTGGCGCCGGAGTCGCGCGCGAAGCGGTGGATCAGCCAGGCGCCGACCGTGTCGATCCGCTCGATGCCGCGCATGTCGAGCTCGGCGACCGGGCCGTTCACCGCCGCGAGCCGTTCGGGCAGGTCGCCGATGCAGCGAAGCGAGAGGCTGCCGCTGAACCGCAGCGTGCCGCCCCCTGCCGGGTCGTGCTGGAAATCCGCTGGCGCGTTCATCGCCTCACCCATCGTTCATTCGGACTGGAACGGCAAGCTCCCGCGTTTACAGAGGTTTCGGTCCCGTCCCAATCCCCGAATCAGGCCCAAGGTTCCCGAATGCGCCGCCTCGCCATCTACGACATGGACAAGACGATCACGCGAAAGGCGACCTGGACGCCGTTCCTGGTTCACGCCGCGCTGGCCCGCGCGCCGTGGCGGCTGGCGCTGCTGCCCGTCGCGGGGATCGCGTCGGTCGCCTATCTCGCCAAGGCGATCGACCGCGCGCAGCTCAAGCAGGCGACGCACCGGCTGATGCTCGGCCGGGCGATCCCGCCGGGCGATCTGGATGCGGTTGCGGAGGCGTTCGCGGACGGCGTGGCGGCGTCGAACCTGTTCGCCGACGCGCGCGCGCGGGTCGAGGCGGACCGCGCCGCGGGCTGGGAGCCGGTGCTGGCGACCGCGAGCCACGGCTATTACGCCCGCGCGATCGCCGCGCGGCTGGGGATCGTCCAGGTGATCGCGACCGAGGCGCGGCGCGACGCCGAGGGCAATGTGCTGGCGGGGATCGAGGGCGAGAATTGCTACGGGCCCGCGAAGTTGCGGCTGATCGAGGCGTGGCTGGCGCGCGAGGGGCTGGCGCGGGGCGATGTCCGGGTGCGCTTCTACAGCGACCATGTCTCCGACGCGCCGGTGCTCGAATGGGCGGACGAGGCGTTCGCCGTGAACGCGCACGGGCCGCTGCGGCGGCTGGCGGCGGCGCGGGGGTGGACGGTGCTGGACTGGGCGGGGTAGCGAGCAGGAAGGGCAGTTGACGATCCATTGCGGACATCGGTCTCACCACGCACAACGATGATATGCTGTTTCAGCGAACCGTAGCGTTGACTCTTCTTGCTGCGTAACACCCCGCAAGCGGACGTCCCAGAAGCCGTTCTCAACGGGGAGCAGGGGCGTTGTTGGCTATGGCGCGCTTCCGGGCGAGGAGCGACTGCATCCTTGCCAGGGCTTGTTCAGTCTCGTCGCTCCGTGCTCTCCAGGCGCGAGCGGTCTTGGCTTCGTCACCGGCCTCGCACGTCCGGTGGACGGCTTCCTCCATTATGCTTTGCTCCTCCTCGGGCGCAAAAGTGCCGCCCAGGAGTTCGTATTCCCGTTCAAGGCGACTGTATCTGAGGTTCACTTCAACGATGCGGTTCAACCGGGCGCTGTCTTGGCATATGAGGTGACCGAGGTGATGGAAGAGCCACCCGCCGCGCGCCGAATAGACCGTAGCGGAAAGCTCGGCGTCGATTTGTTCGAGGCTCATCGTTTCGATGTTTGAACCTTGCGAGAGCAGAAGCAGAATCGCAAACATCGGACATCCTTTGCAGGTAACGCCCCTGCTAGAGCCGATGCATTAACGACCGCTTTCCACCCGAAAGCCACCCGCTTGCAATGTTGGAATTCATTTGCTTGCATCGCTGGGCCGGATGAGGCCGCTCTTTGATTTCGTCGATCAGCCACCGCCGAACGCGCCGCGGCAAGAGGCGACCAAGTTGACAGAATGAACCGCGTTCCGCGTAGCTTCGTCAACTTCGCGGCAGCTCGTATCCGAGCACACGCTGCTTCTAGAGCCACACGTGCAGCGTGTGGATGACGAGGCCTACCAGCCCGCCCACCAGGGTCCCGTTGATGCGGATATATTGCAGGTCCTGCCCCACCGCATTTTCGAGCCGCCCGGTGATCGTGCGCGCGTCCCAGCCGCGCACCGTGTCCGACACCAGCCGCACGATGCCGTCGCCATAGTCGGCGGCGGTGCCGACCGCGGCGCGGCGCACGAAGCGGTTGATCATGTGCGCGAGGCGCGGGTCGTCCTGCAGCGTCTGCCCAAGCTGGCGCAGCGCGTCGCCGAGCTTGCCGGCGAGCGCCGCGTCGGGATCGCGCGCGATGCGCAGCAGGGCGTTGCGGCCCTGCTCCCACATCCCCTCGATCCAGCGGGCGAGCGCGGGGTTGTCGAGCATCTCGGCCTTGAACTCCTCGACCTTGATCCGCGTCGGGATGTCGAACTGGAGGTCGAAGGCGAGCTTCTCGAGCCCCTCCTCGACCTTGGCGCGCAGCGGATGGCTCGCATCTTCCGCCACGTCGGCGACGAGCTTGTAGAGCCCGTCGATGATCGCATTGGCGAGCGTCTCGTCGAGCCCGGTCCAGCGCATGATCGCGCCGGCGCGCTCGTGCACCATCTTGCGGATCAGCTCTTCATTCTGGTCGATCACCTTGGCGAGCCAGCGCAGCATCCCGTCCATCAGCGGCAGATGGCGCCCCTCGGCGATCGCCGCGCCCAAGGCCTGGCCGATCAGCGGCGCGACGTCGGTCTGGCGCAGCCGGCTGGCGACCGCGCCCTTGATCATGCCGCCCAATTGCTCCTGGTCGAGCGATTCGAGCAGGCTCGCCGCCATGCGCGAGGCGCCGCGGCGCAGGCGGCCCGAGCTCTCCGGCGGCTGGGCGAGCCACTTGCCCGCCGCGCCCGCGACGTCGACGCGGCGCATCCGCCGCGCGACCACCCCCGGCACGAGGAAATTGTCGCGCAGGAAGTTGGCGAGCGCCGTCGCGATCCGGTCCTTGTTGCGCGGGATGATCGCGGTGTGCGGGATCGGCAGGCCGAGCGGGTGGCGGAACAGCGCGGTGACCGCGAACCAGTCGGCCAGCCCGCCGACCATCGCCGCCTCGGCAAAGGCGCGGACGAAGCCGGTGGCGGGATAGGTGGGTTCGTAATGCCGCGCGACGAGATAGACCGCCGCCATCGCCACCAGCAGGCCGGTGGCGATGAACCGCATCCGCCTGAGGCCCGGCGGCGCCGGTTCGCGGCGCACGCGGCCGCTGAACACGCGGCCAGAAAGCGCACGGGGGGACGGGTTCATGCCCGTAACAATCCCCCCGCGCGCAATTGGTTCACTCGGCAGGCTGGGTTCCCTCCCCGCCGCCCGGATGACCCCCATGCCCGAGCCGGCCCTGATGCTCGATCACCGGCCCCTGCGGCCCGTGCTCGTCGCCCGGGGTATAGGTCAGCAGGCGGCGGCGCAGGCGCGGGCCGAGCCATTTCTCGACGCCGATCGCCAGGCTGAAGCTCGCCGGGACGATCAGCAGCGTGAGCACGGTGGAGAGGATCAGGCCGCCGATCACGGTGATGCCCATCGGCGCGCGCCACGACGAGTCGCCCGACAGCGACAGCGCGGTCGGCACCATGCCCGCGACCATCGCCACGGTGGTCATCACGATCGGCTGGGCGCGCTTGTGCCCGGCGTCGGCGATCGCGGTGAGCTTGTCGACGCCCTTCTCCATCTCCTCGATCGCGAAGTCGATCAGCAGGATCGAGTTCTTGGCGACGATGCCGAGCAGCATCAGCAGGCCGATATAGACCGGCATCGAGATCGGCTGGCCGGCAACCATCAGCGCCAGCAGGCCGCCCAGCGGGGCCAGCAGCAGCGAACCCATGTTGACCAGCGGCGAGACGAAGCGGCGGTAGAGCAGCACCAGCACCGCGAACACCAGGAAGATGCCCGAGATCACGGCGATGATGAAGTTCTGGACCATCTCGGCCTGCCACTTGGCCGAGCCGAGGGTGAGCTTGCCGACGCCGAGCGGCAGGTTCTTCATCGTCGGCAGCTGGTCGATCTGCTTCATCGCTTCGCCGCTGACCACCCCGGCCGCCAGATCGGCGCCGATCATGATGCGGCGCTGCTTGTTGATCCGGTCGATGCGTGTCGGGCCGGCGCCGAAGCCGATATCGGCGACGAGGCTGAGCGGCACCGATCCGCCCGCCTGGGTCTGCACCGGAAGGTTCTGGATCGTCGAGAGCTTGGCGCGGGCATCCTCGTCGAGCGCGACGCGGATCGGGATCTGGCGGTCCGACAGCGAGAAGCGCGCGCTGTTCTGGTCGATGTCGCCGAGCGTCGCGATGCGGATCGCGGTCGACAGCGCGGCGGTGGTGACGCCCATGTCGGCCGCCAGGTCCATGCGCGGCCGGATTACGATCTCGGGCCGCTGCAGGTCGCCCGAGATGCGCGGCGCGACCACGCTCTTCAGGCCCTCCATCTCCTCGACGATCTTCTGCGCGGTGCGCGTCAGCAGCGCCGGATCCTCGCCGCCGAGCGTGATCGTCAGCGCGCGGCCCGAGCCGCCCCAGCCCTGCTGGTTGCGGAACGAGACGCGGGCGTCGGGGATCTTGGCGAGCTCGGGCGTCAGGCGGCGCTCGAACTCGTCGCTCTTGAACGACCGCTCCTTGGCGAACATCGCGGTGACGCGGCCATTGCCGACGAATGCGCGCGAGTAGGTGTTGTCGACCCCCTCCTGCGCCGCGAGCAGGTCGCGGACGCGATCGACCACCACCTTGGTCTGCTCGAGCGTGGTGCCCGGCACCATCTCGATCGTCGCGGTCGCCGAATCCTGGTCGAGATTGGGCTGGAAGGTCATCGGCAGCGACATGAAGCAGACGACGGTGAGCGCGAGCGCCACGATGCCGCCGACGATCGCCGACCAGCGATGGCGCAGCGTCCAGTGCAGGATCTTCATATACTGGTCCATCATCCACCCTTCGCCATGGGTGGCGTGGCCCTTCGCCTTGAGGAAATAGGCGGCGATCATCGGCGTCAGCAGACGCGCGACGGCAAGGCTCATCAGCACCGCCGCGACGACCGTGAGGCCGAAATTCTTGAAGAACTGGCCCGAGATGCCGGGCATCATGCCGACCGGCAGGAACACCGCGACGATCGACATGGTCGTGGCGACCACGGCGACGCCGATCTCGTCCGCCGCGTCGATCGCGGCCTGATAGGCGGTCTTGCCCATGCGCATATGGCGGACGATGTTCTCGATCTCCACGATCGCGTCGTCGACCAGCACGCCCGCGACCAGGCTGAGCGCGAGCAGCGTCATCTGGTTCAGGTTGAACCCGAGCAGCTCCATGAAGAAGAAGGTCGGGATCGCCGACAGCGGGATCGCCAGCGCCGAGATCAGCGTGGCGCGCCAGTCGCGCAGGAACAGGAAGACGACCACCACCGCGAGCGCGGCGCCCTCGAGCAGCGCCTCGATCGCCGAATGATATTGCGACTCGGCATATTCGGTGTTGTTGAACAGCACCTCGAAGCGCACCTTGGGATTGCGCTTCTGCAGCTCCTCGAGCTTCTTCTCGGCCGCGTGGAACACCGCGACGTCCGACGCGCCCTTGCCGCGCTTGATGTCGAAGGCAAGCACCTGCTGGCCGTTCCATTCGGCCGAGCTGCGCTGCTCCGCATAGAGGTCCCTGACCTCGGCGATGTCCGACAGGCGCACGGTGCGGCCGCCGCCGATCGCGATCTGGGTCTGGCCGAGCGCATAGGCGTTGGCGGCGTTGCCGAGCACGCGCACCGACTGCTCGGTGCCCGAGATCTCGGCGCGCCCGCCCGCGGCGTTGAGGTTCACCTGGCGCAGCTGCTGGTTCACCTGGCTCGCGGTCAGGCCATAGGACTGGACCTTGGCCGGATCGAGGATGACGCGGATCTCGCGGTTGACGCCGCCGACGCGGTCGACCGCGGTCAGGCCGGAGACCGACAGCAGCTCCTTCGCCACCGCATTGTCGACATACCAGGAGAGCTCCTCCATCGTCATGTCGGTGGCGATCGCAGTGAAGCTGGCGATGTCGTTGTCGGTGGTGTTCGCGCGGAACACCTGCGGTTCGAGGATGCCGTCGGGCAAGTCGCCGCGGATCTGGTTGATCGCCTCGCGCACGTCGTTGACCGCGCGGTCGATCGGCGTGCCGATGTCGAGCTGGATGATCGTGGTCGAGTTGCCCTCGGTCACGTTCGATTCGATCTGGTCGATGCCCTGCAGCGCACGCACCGCGGATTCGACGCGCTGGGTGATCTGGGTCTCGAGCTCGGTCGGCGCCGCACCCGGCTGGCTGATCGTGACGATCGCGATCGGGAAGTCGATGTCGGGATCGTTGTTGACGTCCATCCGCGCGAAGCTGACGAAGCCCGCGATCGTCAGCGCGATGAACAGGACGATCGGCGGAACCGGGTTCCGGATCGACCAGGCCGAGATGTTGCGAAAGCCCATGGCTGTATCCTTAGTCCCGCGTCACCGCTGCAGCTTCGTGAGGTTCGGCCGCACCTTCTGCCCCGGGTTGAGGAAGGCGCCCGCGGTGATCACCACGCGCTCGGTGCCGTTGAGACCGCTGGTGATCGCCACGCCCGTGTCGGACACGTCGCCGGTGGTGATCGGGCGACGCTCCGCCTCGTCCTTGGCGTTCAGGACATAGACGAAGTTGCCCTTCGCGTCGCTCTGAATCGCCGATTGCGGCAGCATCGGCGCGACCTGGCCGCCCGAATGGATGCGCGCGCTGGCGAAGCCGCCCGGGCGCAGCGCCTTGTTGTAGGAGAGCGCGATGCGGGCGATGCCCTGGCGTGTCTGCGGGTCGATCACGGGCGAGACCTGCCACACCTCGCCGGTGAAGGTCTCGGTGGTGCCCGTCGGGGTCACCTCGGCGCGCGCGCCGACCGGGATGCGCTGGAGGTCCGCTTCGCTGAGCTGGGCGCGCATCTCGAACTGGCCGCCCTGCGCGATGCGGAACAAGGTGCCCGAGCCCGAGCTCACGATCTGGCCCGGCTCGACCGCGCGGGTCAGCACCAGGCCCGCCGCGGGCGAGCGGATGTCGAGGCGGCGGTTGCGCGCGTTGGTCTCGGAATGCTGCGCCTGCGCGACGCGGACCCGCGCCGCCGCGGCATCGCGGGTCGCGGTCTTGCGGTCGATATCGGCCTTGGAGACGAAGCCGCGGCTGAGCAGCTGCTGGGCACGGTCGAGCTCGGACTGTGCGATCTTGAGATCGGCCTGCGCGACACGGACGTTCGCGGCCTGCGACTGCGCGGTCTGCGCCTGGACCGAACGGTCGACGGTCGCGAGCACCTGGCCCGCGGCGACCCAGTCGCCCGGCTCGACCAGCACCCGCGTCACCTCGCCGCCCTCGCCGGCGACGCCGACCGGCATCTCGCGCCGGGCGGCGAGCGAGCCGGTGCCGCTGATCACGCGGTCGATCGACTGGCGGCCGGGCACCGCGACGGTCACCACCGGAAGCTGGCGATTGCCGCCGGCGCCTTCAGCGCCCTTGGCCGCCGCGCCGGCCTTCTCGCCCTCGCCGCCGCCCGAGGCGAATGCGAACCAGGCCGCGGCGAGCACCGCCAGCACGACCACCGCACCGATGATCCACCAGCGCCGCTTCGACCGGCCTTCCCCCTCCAGCGCCAGCTGCTCGTCCCTGCCCAACATCCCTGCCTCGTAGTTCATGCGCGACTCTTTCCACCTCGGTCATGCGACCGTTGCGGGCTATCCCCGTCACGCTGTGTTATATGAATAAATCACCGGCCTCAAGAGCCGTTCTTTCCCCGGCGCTACCTGCCTGTTTTCGTCTTGTTCCGCAAGGGGACTCGTGCCGCGCCGCACCATCGAATCGGGGTTTGCAGCGCCCGCATCCTCGGGCAAGTTCCCCGCCGGTTTCCCTTCGCGGAACCGCAGAACAGGAGGAATCGCATGCCCGACGGTATTCTCGGTTGGATCCTCATCGGCCTCGTCGCCGGTGCTCTCGGCAAGCTGATCATGCCCGGCAAGGATCCGGGCGGCATCATCGTCACCATCCTGATCGGTATCGCGGGCGCGCTGCTCGCCGGGTTCATCGCGCCGGCGATCGGCATCAGCCTCACCGGCACCTTCACCAGCTACATCGCCGCCACGATCGGCGCCGTGGTGCTGCTGGCGCTCTATCGCCTGGTGATCGCACGCCGCGCCAGCTGAACACGGCTCGTCGCGCCTACGGGGCCGTTCAGCCAGCGTTGTCCCGCCGCCATTAGACGCGGCGGGACAACAGATGAAAGGCCCGATGCATGGTTCGATTGCTGACGCTCGCGGCGGTTGCCGCCGCCCTTCCGATGGCCGCCGCCGCGCAAGTCGCCGCGCCGGTGCTGCCCGCGGACGGGACATTGCTCGACGTCGTGGCGGAAGGGGAAGCGACCCGCGTCCCCGACATCGCGACGATCCGCGCCGGCGTCGTGACGCAAGCGCCGACCGCCGCCGCCGCGCTCGCCGCCAATGCCCAGCAGATGACGCGCGTGCTCGCCGCGCTCAAGGCGGCCGGGGTCGCCGAGCGCGACGTGCAGACCGCGACGATCTCGCTCCAGCCGCAATATCGCTATGCCGAGAACCAGCCGCCGGTGATCACCGGCTATCAGGCGGCGAACAGCGTCTCGGTCAAGTTCCGCGACATCGCCAGGAGCGGCAACATCCTCGACGCGCTGGTCAAGGAAGGCGCCAACCAGATCGACGGCCCCAATCTCTCGATCGACCAGATGGAAGCCGCGCAGGACGAGGCGCGCACCGACGCGGTCAAGCGGGCGCGCGCACGGGCCGACCTCTATGCCAAGGCACTGGGGATGCGGGTCGAGCGGCTGGTATCGCTGAGCGAGGCGCTCGACGGCGGCGGTCCCGGGCCGGTGCCGGTGATGATGGCGCGGATGGAGGCCAAGGATGCGACTCAGGTCGTCCCCGGCGAGCAGCGCGTCGGCGTGACGATCCGCGTGCGCTTCCTGCTCAAGTAAAACGAAAAGGGCCGCCCCGTCACCGGGGGCGGCCCTGTCCTCTCCGATTCTTGCGGTTCAGCATGGCGGAACCGAGGCCGTGCCGGCCCGCTCCCCACCCGGCCACCCAGCGGCAGCATCATATGGGTGGCCGGGTGGGGGAGCGGGCCGGCACCGCCCTCGGCAAATCAGCGCACCGAACCGCGGCGCACCAGGTTGACGATCGCCAGCAGGACGATCGCGCCCAGCAGCGACACCACGAAGCTGTACACCGACAGCCCCTGGTTGATCGATCCGCCGCTGAAGATCAGCCCGCCGATGAACGCGCCGATGATGCCGACGACGATGTTGAGCAGGATACCCTGCTGCGCATCGGTGCGCATCACCAGGCTGGCAAGCCAGCCGACGACGCCGCCGATCACGAGCCACACGATGATTCCGACGAGGTCCATTTTTTCCTCCATCCTCGCACCCGCCTGTACGGCGGGCCTTGTGGGGAAAAGACTCGCAAGCGCCCGAAATGGTTCCGCCCGCGTTTCGAGGCGCGGGCGGAAGGAGGGAGGAACTCAGGCGAAAAGAATCAGTATTTCTGCTGCCGCTCGTAGAGCGAGCGATAGTGCTGGATACGCGTCACGCGCAGGCCCGGCATGCCCGACCGGTCGATCGCGCGCTGCCAGCCGGCGAATTCCTCGACCGTCAGGCCGTAGCGGTCGCACACTTCGTCGACCGTCAGCAGACCGCCATTGACCGCGGCCACCACTTCCGCCTTGCGGCGCACCACCCAGCGGGTCGTGTCGGGTGGGGGCAGGGTGTCGAGCGTCAGCGGCTCGCCGAGCGGTCCGATCACCTTGGCCGGGCGGATCTTCTGGTTTTCAATCATCACTTACCTCGATCAGGGCGGGGGGTCCCCGTCTTTGCTCTGTAACGACCGTAGCGGCCCCGGCTTGAGCATCGGCTAAACGGCACGGTAAACGCCGCCTTCATTGCTCTTGCCAGCCGGTTAGCGCGGCTTTTGAAGCCGCACCGCCATTCAGCGCCATTTCCGCGGCATGGTTGAACGCCCCGTGCGCAGGCGCGAGCAACGCGTCCGCGGTGGTGGTGCGCGCCAGCAATGCCTGAAGCTGCGCCGTGGGACTCGCCGCCTGACGCGCAGCGATGCCCACCATCAGCACCGCCAGCTCGGTGGGGATGGCGGTCATCACCGCAATGTCCCGGTCGAAACGGAAGCTCAGGTCCACAACGCTACTCGCCTAGAGTCGAAATCCACCCATTTTGGATAAAGGCGAAGGTTGAAGGCCGGGTAAACGCGCCCGCTTTTGCATCCGCGCCCCGCCATCCCTATGTGCGGGGCGCGATGACCGGAGCAGATTTTCAGTTGAGCGGACCGCTGGACACGCGGCGGATCGTCGTCGCCATGTCGGGCGGCGTCGATTCGTCGGTGGTGGCCGCGCTCGCCGCGCATACCGGCGCCGAGACGATCGGCGTGACGCTCCAGCTCTACGATCATGGCGAGGCGGTGGGCCGCGCGGGCAGCTGCTGCGCGGGCCGCGACATCCGCGACGCCCGCGCCGTGTGCGATCGCCTCGGCATCGCGCACTATGTGTTCGACCATGCATCGAGCTTCCGCGAGACGGTGATCGACGACTTCGCCGATGAGTATCTCGCCGGCCGGACCCCGATTCCCTGCGTCAAGTGCAACATGGGGCCCAAGTTCACCGACCTGTTCGCGCTCGCCCGCGATCTCGGCGCCGACTGTCTCGCCACCGGTCACTACGTCCAGCGCGTGATCGGCGCCGAGGGGCCGGAGCTACACAAGGGTGCCGATCCGGCGCGCGACCAGAGCTATTTCCTCTTCGCGACCACGCCCCCGCAGCTCGATTTCCTGCGCTTCCCCCTGGGCGGCATGCCCAAGGCACAGGTGCGCGAGATCGCCGCCGAGATCGGACTCGGCGTCGCGGCCAAGCCCGACAGCCAGGACATCTGCTTCGTCCCCGACCGCGACTATGCCGGCCTCGTCCGGAAGCTGCGGCCCGAGGCGGATACGGCGGGCGCGATCGTCGACGAGGCGGGCAAGACGCTCGGCGAGCACAAGGGCCTCATCCACTTCACCGTCGGCCAGCGCCGCGGGCTCGAGATCGGCGGCAGCCCCGAGCCGCTCTACGTCATCCGGCTCGATGCCGCCCGCCGCGAGGTGGTGGTCGGCCCCAAGGCCGCGCTCGCCGTGCGCGCGGCGCGGATCGAGGGCATGAACTGGCTCGGCGGCGGTTATACGGGACCGATGACCGCCAAGGTGCGATCGATGGCCCGGCCCGCCCCGGCGCGGCTGGAGGGCGACCGCGTGGTGTTCGAGACGCCCGAATATGGGGTCGCCCCCGGCCAGGCGGCGGTGCTCTATGCCGGGGAGCGGGTATTGGGCGGCGGCTGGATCCGCGAGACCGAGCGCGCCGAGCTGGCCGCGGCATAGGCGCGACGCGCTCCCGCCGGCGTCAACGACATCCCCGGATCTCCCCGTTACCGGCATAGGTGTCGAAGTTCATTGACTCGATCAACACATCGATGTTGATTGAGTCAATATCAGGAGAGCGGTGCCCGTGACGATTCGGCATGAGAGGGGAGTGGCGACGCTGCGCGCCTTCAATCGTACCTACACCCGACGGCTCGGCCTGCTCGGCCCGCATCTCGACGACAGCCCCTTCACGCTGAGCGAAGCGCGCATCCTTTACGAGCTCGCGAACCGCACCGATCCCACTGGAGCGGCGATCGCACGCGCGCTGCAGCTCGATCCGGCACAAGTCAGCCGGACGTTGAAGCGATTCTCCGGGCGCGGCCTGGTGGCGACACGAGACGATCCGGCCCATGGCCGCCACCAACTCCTGTCGCTCACCGCAGTCGGCCGAGCCGCGTTCGCCGCACTGGAAGGTAATACCAAGACCGCGATCGACGGACTGCTGGATAGCCTCCCCCCGTTCAGCCGCGCGGCCCTGCTCGCCGCGGCCGAAACCATCACTCGCATGTTCGAGAACGATGCATCGCCGCGCCCGGTGCTGCGGAGCCTGCGGCCGGGCGACCTGGGCCAGGTGATCGCTCGCCAGGCCATGCTCTACGCGGAGGAATATGGCTGGAACAGCGACTATGAGGCGCTGGTCGCCCGCATTCTCGCCGACTTCCATCAGTCCTTCGACCCGGCGCGCGAGGACGCCTGGATCGCCGATATCGACGAACGGATCGCAGGCTCGATCTTCCTCGTCGCCGGGGACGCGCCGGAAGTGGCCAAGCTGCGCCTGCTCTATGTCGAGCCTGCCGCTCGGGGTGCGGGGGTCGGCAAGATGCTGGTCACCGCCTGCATCGAGCGGGCGCGCGCGATGGGATATGCCCGGCTCGATCTCTGGACGAATTCGGTCCTGACGGCCGCCCGGCACATTTATGAGCAGGCGGGCTTCGTCCTGGTCGACGAGGTGCCGCATCGCTCCTTCGGCAAGGATCTTGTCGGGCAGACCTGGTCGCTGAACCTGCAGAACCGCTCGCCGGCCTAGGCGAGCACGGCGTGCTACGCCTCGCGCTCGAGGAAGGTCGCGATCACCTCCCGCCGCACGCGGAAGCCCAGCTTCTCGTAGAGCGCGATCGCGCCCCCGTTGGTCGCATAGCTGTGCAGGAACGGCATCTCCCCGCGCGCAGCGATCCGCGCCATCACCACGCGCATCAGCTTGCCGGCATACCCCCGCCCGCGCCAGTCGGGATGGGTGCAGACCGCGCTCACCTCGGTCAGGCCGGGCGCGCGCATCCGCTCGCCGGCCATCGCGACGAGCTGGCCGTCGACGCGCACGCCGATGAATTCCCCCAGGCGGTGGGTCGCCTCGACGAAGGGTCCGGGCTCGGTGAGGGTTGCCAGCGCGACCATTTCGGGCGCCTCGGCATCGCCGAGGTCGAGATAGTCGATCGGGTCGGGCGGCGCGGGGCGCTCGGCGACCATCTGGACGAGCATCGCCTGCTTCGCGACCGCAAGACCCGGCGGCACCGCCGTTTCGGCGGCTTCGACCGTCGCGATCTTCCCGCCGGGCGGCACCAGCGCGGCGAGCGCGGCCAGCGCCTCGGGCGAATCGTCGGCAGCAGCGGCGAGGATGTTGATCTCCGGCCGGTAGCGCCACGCGCGGGCATTCCCCGCCGCGAATCCGGCCTGCCGGCCCGACAGTGCAGTCCAGACGGGGCGGTCGAGCGGATGGCTCACAGCGTGAACATCCCCTCGATCACCGTCACGCACTTGCCGCGCAGGACCACGCGCTCGCCCGCCGTCTCGCAGCCGACATGGCCGCCGCGGCGGCTCGCCTGGAATGCGGTGAAGCGATCGCGCCCAAGCCGCGCGGCCCAGTACGGGATGAGCACCGAATGCGCCGAGCCCGTCACCGGGTCCTCGTCGATCCCCGCGGCGGGCGCGAACACGCGGCTGATCACATCGGTTTCCGTGCCCGGCGCCGTCACGATGTTGAGCGTGTCGCCGATCGCGGCGAGCGCGCGGAAGTCCGGCTCCAGCGCCCGCACCGCCGCGGCGCTGTCGAGCACGACCATGTCATAGCCCCTGGCATGCCGCAGCACCTCGCCCCGCTCGACCCCGAGCGCGTCGAGCAGCCCCGGCACCTCGGCCGGCTCGGGCGAATAGGCGGGCAGTCCCATCGCGTAGCCGTCGCCCTCGCGCGCCACCTCGAGCACCCCCGCCTTGCGGGTGCGGAAGCGGACCCGCTCGAGCGACGCGTCGCGTGTCAGCAGCCAGTGCCCGCTCGCCAGCGTCGCATGGCCGCACAGCGCGATCTCGACCGCCGGGGTGAACCAGCGCAACTCCCAGTCCGCCTCGCCGCCCGCATCGGGCACGATGAAGGCGGTCTCGGCGAGGTTGTTCTCCTCGGCGATCGCCTGCAGCACCGCGTCGTCGAGCCACGCGTCGAGGGGCATCACCCCGGCCGGGTTGCCGGCGAAGGGACGGTCGGCGAAGGCATCGATCTGGGCGAAGGGCAGCTGCATCGTCACTCCTTGAGCTGTTCGATCTCGTCGGCCTCGCGCAGCTCGTCGCCCGGATGGTCGACATGCCCCGCCGGATCGACATGGATCAGGATCTCGGTGCCGGGAAAGGCCGCTTCAAGCCGGCGCTCGAGCTTTTCGACCAGCGCATGCGCGTCGGCGACGGACATCGTGCCGGGCACATGGATATGGAATTGCGCGAAGTCCTGCGATCCGCTGGTGCGGGTGCGCAGGTCGTGCAGGCTTTGCAGCTCGGGCTCGCGCGCGGCGAGCTCGACCAGGGCGCGGCGCTTTTCGTCGGGCCATTCGCGGTCCATCAGCTGCGCGATCGCATCCGCCGCGGCACGCCACGCGCCCCACAGCAGCCACAGCGCGATGGCGATGCCGAACAGCGGGTCTGCGCCGGTCAGCGACAGATATTGCTCGGCGGCGAGCGCCGCGATCACCCCGGCGTTGAGCAGCAGGTCGGACTGGTAGTGAAGCCGGTCGGTGCGGATCGCGATCGAGTCCGTAGCGGCGATCGCGCGCCGCTGATAGGCGGTGAGCAGCAGCGTGACGACGATCGCGACGAGCGACACCGCGATCCCGGATTCTGCCTGCGCGGCGACCTCGCCGGTGCGCAGCCGTTCGACTGCGCGCACCGCGATGAAGCCGGCGGAGACCGAGATCAGCGCGACCTGGAACAACGCCGCCAGCGCCTCCGCCTTGCCATGGCCGAAGCGGTGCTCGGCGTCCGGCGGCTGCGCGGCGATGCGCACCCCCGCCAGCGTCACCAGCGAGGCGACGAGATCGAGCAGGCTGTCGGCGAGGCTGGCGAGCATCGCCACCGATCCGGTCGACCATGCCGCCCAGCCCTTGAGCCCGCCGAGCAGCAGCGCCGCGCACACGCTCGCGATCGCCGCGCGGGTCGGCGTCGCGCTCACGGGTACAGCAGGCCCTCGGTCCAGGTCTCGCCCTCGCGCGTGAACACGCGGCGCTCGTGCAGGCGATGCGCGCGGTCCTGCCAGAACTCGATCCGCGCCGGCGTCACGCGATAGCCGCCCCAATGCGGCGGGCGCGGCACCGGCCGGCCCTCGAACCGGTCGCGCATTTCCTCGTAACGCGCCTCGAACGTGGCCCGCGCGTCGAGCGGGCGCGACTGGTCGCTCGCCCAGGCGCCGAGCTGCGAGTCCCGGCTGCGGCTCGCGAAATAGACGTCGGACTCGGCGTCACCGGCGAGGGTCACGGCGCCTTCGATGCGGACCTGCCGCCGCAGCGACTTCCAGTGGAACAGCAATGCCGCCTTGGGCACCGCCGCCAGCTCGGCCGCCTTGCGGCTCTCGCGGTTGGTGTAGAAGACGAAGCCGCCGGGCCCATGGCCCTTGAGCAGCACCATCCGCAGCGACGGCTGGCCGGCGGCGTCGACCGTCGCCAGCGCCATCGCATTGGAGTCGTTGGGCTCGCTCGCCCGCGCCTCGGCGAACCATTGGTCGAACAGCGCTAAAGGATCGGTCATGCGCGCGCTCATAGAGCATTCTCCAGTCAGGTGGAATCATCTGACGGCTCGGAGAATGCGGCGAATAACGGGCCAAATGACGCGCACATAAAAAGGCGCCGGCCTGGTCGAAACCGGGCCGGCGCTGCCACCGAAGCGAGGACTTCGGGTCGGGAGGAGGTTCTAGAAGCTGAAGCGCACGCCGGCGCGGAAGATCCGGCCCGAGCTCGCATATTGAGTCACCGCTTCCTGGCCCTGATAGGCGTAGCGCTCGCTCGGCTGGTTGGTGAGGTTGAGGCCCTCGACCGTGAGCGAGGCCCAGTCGGTGAACTTGTAGCTCGCCGATGCGTCGACATTGGTCGTCGCGCGGCTGTAGATGAAGTCGTTGATCAGCGGCCCGTTGCACTCGGTGCCCGCGTCCGCCGGCGTCGCCGGGCTGTTGGTGAGGCCCGGATTGCACGATCCCGCCGCGATCGGATAGCTGGTCGAATAGCCCTTGCGATGCGCCACCGAGACGCGCGCACGAAAGCGGTCTGTCTCGTAATAGAGCGTCGCGTTGATCGCGTCGGGCGAGACGCCGAGGAACGGCCCCTTGCCCAGCACCTGCGGTGTCGGCGTCGCGGTCGAGCTCGCCCGGGTGCCCGGATCGAGGATGTAGTTCAGCTCCGAGGCGATGTGCGTGTAGTTCACCTGCGCGCCGAAATTCTTGAGGAAGCCGGGCAGGAAGGTGAAGTCCATCTGGAAGCTCACCTCGAACCCGCGCAGCCATCCGCCGGGCGCGTCGCGATACTGGCGCGCGACGAACGGATAGTTGTTGTCGAGATAGGCGATCTGGTTCGCGTTGGTGAACTGCGCCCGGATCGCGGCGATCGTCTCGGCATCGGCGAAGTCCGAGAGCTTGCCGGCGAACAGCACGGTCTGCGGGAAGCTGTCGATCTGCTTCTGGAACCCCGCGATCGAGATCAGGCCGCCCGGCGCGAAATACCATTCGACGCTGGCGTCGAGGTTGGTCGAGCGGAACGGATTGAGCTTGGGATTGCCGATCGTGAGCGACGCACCGTCGACCGCACCGGTGTTGGGCACCGAGATCGCGGTGATCGAGGGTGAGAGGTTGCCGAGCAGCGGGCGCGCCATCACCTTCGACGCGCCGAAGCGCACGAGCAGGTCGTCGACCGGCTCGTAGACGAGGTTCATCGACGGCAGATAGTCGGTGTAGCGATTGCTGCCGACGATCGCGCGCCCGGCCGGCGTTGTGCCGTTCGAGGTCACGTCGGTGATCGCGACGCGCGTGCCGGCATTGCCGCGGAACGGGCGGCCGAACAGCTCGGTGTTCCAGTCGAACTGCAGGTAGAAGCCGAGATCCTCCTCATCCACCGAGAAATTCTCGCGCCCGCCATTGCGCTTGTTGGTGATGCGCCAGTCGCCCCATTTGTTGATGCAGTTGCAGGTGAAGCCGAACAGCTGGTCGAACGCCGCGATGCTCGGGACGAGGAAGCTGGTCATCGTGCCTTCGGGCAGGTTCAGCCCCTGGCCGAACTTGATCACGCGCGAGACGCTGGCGGTGGTGCTGCCGGCTTCCTTGAGCGTCGGGTTGAGCAGGTCGCTGTTGCGCTCCCACTGTTCGGTCTCGAAGCCGAACTTGCGGTAGTTGGCGCCGAAGCCGATGTTGAACTCGTCGTTTACCCGCCAGTCGAAGTCGATCTTGGCCTGCTTGTAGGTGTTCTTGACGAAGCGCTGATAGTGGCGGATCGCCGAGAAGCCCTTGACCACTTCCCAATTGGCCGGATCGGCCGCGTCGAAGCCGAAATCGATGACCGGCATCTTCCCGCCGCCGCGCTCGTCATAGACGAACAGCCCCTGGCTATCCATGCGGTTGAACTCGACCAGCAGCCCCTGGGTGAAGTTGGTCGACTCGGACAGGCCGGCGATCAGCTGCGCCTTGAAATCGTCCGAGAATTCGTGGGTCAGGTCGAGCGAACCCTGCTTGAACTGAGTCGTATATTCGCTCTGGTCCGCCGCCGAGCGGAAGTCGACGTTGCGCATCACCAGATAGTCGGCGAGCCCGTTGGTGACGTTGGCGTCGAGGATCTCGACCGCCGGGCGCCCGATCAGCGATCCGCGAAAGGCGGTGCGGTTGGTGCTCGGGATGTACCCCACTGAATTGGGGTTGTTGTAATAGTCATAGGGATCGAGGTTGAACGGGTTGGTGCTGAAGATGTTGGCGTTGGCCGGCGTCGTCCCCCCCGGCACCACCGCCGCGCCGCCGAGCACCGCCGGCACCAGCACCCCCGAGGCGTTGAACGCGGTGGAGAAGGCCGGCGTCGTGCCGTAGATCGCCTGGCCGCAATCCTGCGCGGGTACGAGGTCGCTTCCGGCATTGGGCGTGCACAGGCCCGGATAGAGCGCGCGGGCATTGACCGGCGTGATGCTGCTGGTCGCGGTATTATAGGCCGCGTTGGTGTTGTTGCGGTTGAGCCCGACCGAGGAGACCTGGTTGTAGGTGCTCTTGTTCTTGAACTTCGAATAGGCGCCGTCGAGGCTGAGGCGCGTGCGGTCGCCGATCTGCCACTGATAGGCGAGCGTCACGCCGATCCGCTCGTTCTGGACGTCCTGCTGCTCGATCGCGGCGAGCGCCGGGATGCGCACCAGCGAATCGTCGAAGCGGCCGGGCGTGTTGTACGGCGCGCCCGGATAGAGCTTGGCATAGGCCGCCGGATCGGAGCCGGTGAGCGCGGCGATCGCGTCGGGGTTGGTCACCGCGGTCCCGAAGCTCGTCCCGGTCGGCGCGGCGAAGCCGGCGCGCTGCGGGTTCTCGTTCCCCGCCCATTGCGTGCCGCGATAGAGATAATCGGCCGAACCCGGCGCGCGGCGATACTGGTCGAGCTCGTTCTTGGTCCGGCTCCACGCCACCGACATCAGCAGCCCCATCGTATCGTCGGCGAAGCGGGTCGAGGCGAGCCCCGCGAGGCGCGGGTTCCATTTCTTGCTGTTCTCCTGGTAGCTGCCCTCGGCCGACAGCGCGAACTTGTTGCCCTTATAATCGAACGGCCGCCCGGTCTGGAGATCGATGGTGGCGCCGAGCGAGCCCTCGTCGGTCTCGGCCGACGGCGTCTTCTGCACCTTCAGCGAGCTGAACAGCTCCGAGGCGAAGGTATTATAGTCGAAGCTGCGGCTGCGGTTGGGGCTGGTGCCGGCATCGTTAGAGCCCGCGGTGGACAGCGCCTCGAGTCCGTTGAGGCGCGTGCGGTTGAAGTCGCCGCCGAGGCCGCGCACGGTGATCGAGCGGCCTTCGCCATTGTCGCGGTCGATCGACACGCCGGGCAGGCGCTGGAGCGATTCGGCGAGGTTGGTGTCGGGGAAATCGGCGATGTCCTCGGCGTTGATCGCATCGATCTGCACCGTCGCGTCGCGTTTCTCGGCGATCGCGCTGCGCAGCGAGGCGCGATAGCCCCGCACCACGACCTCCTCGGTCTCGCCGGCGCCCCCGCCGGTCGCCTGCGGCGCCTCGGCCGCCGGTATCGCCGCGGTCTGCGCGAGCGCAGGCGTTCCGGCGAGCATCAGCCCGGCGGCCACCAGCGCGCCGCGCGAAGCCCCTGCGGCCAGGCCCGCCCGCGCGGTGCTGCGAATATCGGTCATATTTCCCCTCCCTTAAGTCTCGGTGACATGGCCGGCGGAGAGGATCGCGGTCGCGACGGCGCGGCTGTCCTGCGAAGCCCGATGGCTGCGGCGCCCTGCCTTTCATCGCCCGATCCTCTCCCTCGAACATCCGCCGTTGATGCGTCCCGCTCTTGTTGAGCTCTGGACGGCGACGGATGTTAGCGGTAGCATAGTCCACCGGTGTCATTGGCGCAATATCCAATGTCGCTCTGACATATCATATTGTTTTTAAGTTATTTAATTTTCTGAACCGCATGGCGGCATAGAACCGAAGCGAAAGGGAGAGTGGCGGATGGAAAGCGAGTCGATCGCTCCGAAAAGCGCGCAATACCGGCTTTCAGCGAGGGCAATGAAGGGGGATCTGGCCTCCATGTCATCGTTGTCACCGGTGTCATACCTGGCTAGCACGCTCGGCGGATTTGCATGATCGCACGCCGTACCCTGCTCGTCGGCGCCGCCGCAGCGAGCGCGCTCGGGCCGCCCGCCCGTGCCGCGCATCCCCCGATCATCGTCAGCAAGTCCGGCCGTCCCGGCACGTTTCCGACCCTCGCCGCGGCCATGGGCCATGCGCGTCGCCTCGCCCGGCCCGCGCATATCCGGCTCGAACCGGGCATCTACGAGGAGAAGCCGCACCTCGACCTCCCGGGCCTGCGAGTCACCGGCACCGGCCCGGCCAGCGTCGTCAGCTTCGGCGCCGCGGCCGGCC
This sequence comes from Sphingomonas sp. MS122, assembly GCF_049532975.1. Lineage (GTDB taxonomy): Bacteria > Pseudomonadota > Alphaproteobacteria > Sphingomonadales > Sphingomonadaceae > Sphingomonas. Next base: position 1,041,634 of record NZ_CP186695.1, read on the forward strand.
TCACCGACCCGCAAGGCCGCAAATGGGGCACCGGCGGTTCGGCGAGCCTCACCGTCACCGCACCCGGCGTCACGCTCGAGCGGCTCACCATCCGCAACAGCTTCGACCATCTCGCCAACACCCGCACCCGCGCGGTCGACGGCGCGCAGGCGGTGGCGCTGTCGATCGCGCGCGGCGCGGACCGGGTGATCGTCCGCGACTGCGCGATCGAGGGCTGGCAGGACACGCTCTACGTGCAGGAGAGCTGCCGCGCCTGGTTCACGCGCTGCACGATCAGCGGCAATGTCGATTTCATCTTCGGCGGCGCGACCGCGATCTTCGAGGACTGCGAAATCCGCTCGCGCTTCGTGCCGGGCGCAGAGGTGCAGGGCTTCGTCACGGCACCGAGCACGCCGGTCGAGATTCCCGCCGGGCTCATCTTCCGCAACTGCCGCCTGACGCGCGAGCCCGGCCTGCCCGACGGCAGCGTCTGGCTCGGCCGACCGTGGCGCGCGGGCGGCAACATGCGGCTGACCGGCGCGGCGCTCTACGATCGCTGCTGGATGGATTCGCACATCCGCCGCGAGGGCTGGACCTGGATGGGCTATACCGATCCCGAGGGCATCCGCCGCCAACTCACCCCGGCGGAGGCGCGATTGCTCGAATATCGCAGCGGCGGCCCCGGCGCCGGTCCCGCCAGCACCACCCGAAAGCTGCTCGACGAAGCGCAGCTGCGATGGTTCAGTCGCGGGAACGCGTTCGGCGACTGGCACCCTGCATGACGATGGAGAGGACATGATCCCCGCCCTGCTGCTTGCCGCCAGGCCCGGCGTATCGCTTCCGCGCTGCGAGACCGCACGATGATCGGCCGCCGCGGGTTCCTTGCCGCCGGCGCCGCAAGCGCGGCCCTGCCCTTCATCCCCTCGACGCACGCCGCGCCGGTGCTGGAGGAAATCCCCGACGCCGGCTGGCGGCTGTGGATCGACCGCGACGCGGCGTACGAGGACGACCGCATCTACCTGCCCGACCAGGTCGATCTCGCCACGCTCCCGGTCAATCCGCCGAGCGGGGGTTGGGAGGCCTTGTGGGCGGCGCCGGCGCTCGCCGTCACGCTGCCGACCACGGTCGAAGAGCATCATTGGGGCGCATTCGGCCAGCGCCCGTACACCGGCGAGGAATATCGCTATGCCGAGGACGATCCGGTGCCGCAGAACGGCGCGTATCGCGGCGTCTCCTGGTGGTATCGCGAGATCGGCATTCCCGTCTCGGCGGCGGGCAAGCGCGTCCTCCTCCACATCCGCGGCGCCCGGCTGCGCGCGGAGGTGTTCCTCAACGAGAAGCTCGTCGGCTATTCGATCATGTCGGAGCTGCCGATCCATTGCGACCTGACCGCGGCGATGAGGCCCGGCGCGCGCAACCGGCTCGCGATCCGAATCACCAATCCCGGCGGCCGCTATGACTGGCGCGATTCGACGACGATGATGTGGGGCCAGCTCAAGCTGTTCGCCTCGCACGGCTTCGGCGGGATCGATCGCGGCATGACGCTGAGCGCGCATCCACTCGACGCGCATATTCGCGACGCCTGGGTGCTCAACACCCCCGATCCGCGCGAGGTCACCGCGCATATGGAGATCGAATTCGCCAGGCCGCCGGCGCGGATCGAGCCGCTGCGCAGGCGCGCGACGCTCGAGCTCATCGGCGCGACCGCCGCGGCGAAGCTCGAATCGCTGACGCTGGCGGGCAACGTCGCCACCGCCGTGTTCCGGCTGCGTGCCGCCGATGCGCCGCTCTGGACGCCCGAGACGCCGGTGCTGCATCGTGCGGAGTTCGGCTGGGGCGAGGACCGCCGCCGGGTCGAGTTCGGCTTCCGCTGGATCGGCATCGACGGCGTCGGCAGCGACGCGATGATCCGCCTCAACGGCGATCGCATCCGCCTCTATTCGGCGATCTCCTGGGGCTATTGGGGTTATAACGGGCTGTGGCCGACGCGCGAACTCGCCGAGCGCGAGATCACGTCCGCGAAAGCCTTGGGCCTGAACTGCCTCCACTTCCACCGCAATATCGGCAAGGAGGAGGTGTTCGCCGCGCAGAACCGCATGGGCCTGCTGCGCGTGATGGAGCCGGGCGGCGGCCGCCACGCGATCGCGCGCGACTTGAAGCCCGGCGAGACGCTGTCCCCCGCCGACACCTTCAGCCGCGACTTCATGGTCGCCAAATGCGTCGCGATGGCGCGCACCTTCCGCTCCAACCCGAGCTTGGTCCACTACACGCTGCAGAACGAGATCGGTGCGAACCTCGCCAATCCCGACGTGCAGCGCGTGCTCAAGGCGATCCACGACACCGACCCCAGCCGCACCGTGATCCTCAACGACGGCTTCGTCGAGCGCGGCGCGGCGCAGGCGATGTACCTCGCCTATAGCGACCATTATTACCGCTCGGACGTCGAGAAGCATGGCGGCTGGTGGGTCAACCACCAGGGCGCGGGCGACCAATGGTACGACAAGTTCTACCAGTCGAAGGACGACTATATCCACCGCCAGACCGGCAAGCCCTTCATCGTCGAGTTCGGCGAGATGCAGGGCTGCGCGGTCGCCGACAATCACGCGAAGATCGTCGCCGACATCATGGCGCGGGGCGGCAAGGCCTATGACCTCGAGGACCATCGCGTGGTGCTCGACGCGACCGACGCGTTCCTCGACAAATGGGGGTTCCGCAAGGCCTTCCCCACCGCCGAGCGCCTGTTCCTGTCGATCGGGCGCAAGGCGTACGAGGCGTGGGAGAATTATCTCGAGAACATCCGCATCGGCGACGAGGTCGACATCGCCGCGATCAGCGGGTGGGAGACCACCGCGATCGAGAACCATTCGGGGATCGTCGACAATCTCCGCCATTTCAAGGCCGACCCGGCGATCCTGCGCCGCGCGCTGCTCCCCGTCCGTCCCTGCGCCAAGCAGCGCCGGCTGGTCTATGATCCGGGCGAGCGCGCGCTGGTCGACCTCTATCTGTTCAACGACACCAACCGGCCCGCGCCGGGCGAGCTGCGCCTCTCGCTCGTCGCGCCCGACGGACGCGTGCATGCCGCCGGCAGCTATCCGGTCCCGGCGCGCCAGCGCGACGTGCTGCGCCACCTGATCGCGGAGAAGGTCGAGCTGCCCGGCTTCACCACGCCCGGCGAGTGGCGCGTCCGCTTCGTCCATTCGGCCCACCCTGACGCGGCGTTCGAGCGCGTCTTCTGGGTGGTGCCCAAGGCGCCGGCGCTCGCCCGGCGTCCACGCGTCGCCCTCTCCGGCATCCCCCAGTCGCTGCGCGCCCTGCTGACCGCGATGGACGGCGTGACCTTCGAGGATTTCCGCCCCGGCCGCCGCTATGACGGTATCATCGCCTCGGGCCTAAAGGCCGACGAGGTCGCGCGCCGCCAGGTCGGCGAGCAGACCGGGCTCGAGGCGCAGCCCAAGGCGGGCGAGAAGCCCGAGCTGGTGCTCGGCGAGCTGCCCGCCGAGGTTCTCGCCGCGGTCAAGGCCGGCACGCCGCTGTTCGCCTTCGTGCCCGAGGATGGCCTTGCCGACGGCGTCGCCAGGCAGCTCAGCGGGCTCGGGCTGTTCCGCTACACCGGCCAGGTCGGCAACCTCCGCGCGCCATGGATGGGCAATTGGAACTATCTTCGCGCGCACCCGCTGTTCGACGGCATCCCCGCCGACTGCGCGGCCAGCGTGCTCCACCAGATCGAGGGCCAACCCTCGAACGGCCTGCTCGTCGACGGCCCCGGGGTCGAGATCATCGCCGCCTACAGCCGCGACCATGACCGCCACAACGGCGCCGCGACGCTGATCGCGCGCCGGGATGGGATGCGAGTCTGCATCCACCGCCTGCCCGACATGGTCGCCCCGCTGCAACGCCGCCTGCTCGCCAACGCCGTGCGCTGGCTTTCGGAGAAAACGACATGAAGCGCCTTCTCGCTGCCGCTACCCTGACATTCGCGCTTCCCGCGGGTGCCGACGTGATCGGCCACATGGCCCCGCCCGAAGCGCTGACCGAAGCCCGCCTCGCCACGCTCCCCGCCGGCCAGCGCGAAGCATGGCGTGCCTATCTCGCGCGCTCGGCCGCGCTGATGGCGGCGGACAAGGCCGCGCTGGTCGCCGAGCGCCGCAGCCTTCCCGCGATCCCGCCGAGTCCCGCGGCCGGCCCCTCGGGCGGGGGCGGCATGCCGATGGACCAGCCCGCCGCCTGGTATGCCGGGCCCGAGGCGCGCCGCATCGCCGACACCGTCGTCAGCTTCCAGACCCCCGCCGGCGGCTGGGGCAAGAACCAGGACCGCGCGGGACCGCCGCGGCGACGCGGGCAGAGCTGGGTGATCCTCGAGAAGCTGCCCGCCTATGCCGCCGACGACATCAAGTTGCTCGACGCGGTGTGGCGCTATGTCGGCACGATCGACAACAATGCCACCGTCGCCGAGCTGCGCTTCCTCGCGCGCGTCCAGGCGCAGCTGCCCGGCACCGAGGGTGCGCCCTATCGCGCGGCGCTCGACAAGGGGGTGCGCTACCTGCTCGCGGCGCAATATCCCAATGGCGGCTGGCCGCAAATCTATCCGATCCAGGGCGGCTATCACGACGCGATCACCTTCAACGACGGCGCGATCTCGCGCACCGCGACGCTGATGCTCGACGTGGCGGCGCGAAAGGGCGACTTCGCGTTCGCCAGCCCCGAGCTGGCGGCACAGGCAGCCGCGGCGGCCGCGCGGGCGCGCGAGGTGATCCTGCGTACGCAGGTGGTGATCGACGGCAAGCGCACCATCTGGGGCCAGCAGCACGACGCGCTGACGCTCGCCCCGGTCGGCGCGCGCAACTTCGAGCCGATCGCGCTGTCGAGCGACGAAAGCGCCGACCTGCTGCTGTTCCTGATGAAGCAGCCCGAGCGCTCGCCCGAGGTGCGCGCCGCGGTGGCCGCCGGCATCGCCTGGCTCGAGGCGCATGCGCTGCGCGACATCGCCTGGCCGGCCAAGGCGACCGGGCCCGAGGGGCGCTTGCTGACCGCCAAGCCCGGCGCCGGCCCGCTCTGGGCGCGCTTCTACGGCCTCGACACCGGCAAGCCCGTCTTCGGCGACCGCGATCGCGCGATCCACACCGACGTCAACGACCTCAGCGTCGAGCGGCGCAACGGCTATAGCTGGTTCAACACCGCTCCCGCCAAGGCGATCGCGGCCTATCGCAAATGGGCGGCGGGCTAGGCGAACACCGCCTTCGGAATATGCGTGATGCGGCAGGCGAGGTCCGCCTCGCCCGACGCCACGACATAGTGATCGCCCGCATCGGCGATGCCCGTGGTGAACACCACGTCGTGAACGTACATCTTGTCCGCCAGCGGCGCGGTCAGCTCGGGGCTCGCCTCGAGCAAGGGCGCATGCTCGGTGTGCAGCGTGACCGAGGGATCGTCGCGGTCGAGCAGCGACCAATAGGTGCGATAGATGCCGACGATCTCCTTGGGCTCCACGCCGTGCCACAGGGTCAGCCAGCCCTTGTCGGTGAGGATCGGCGGCGTCCCTCCGCCGATCCGCGCGGTCGCGACCGTTCCGGCGTGCGGCCGGATGCCGGGATTCAGATGCGGCTGCCAGTGCCGTCCGTCGGGCGAGGTGGCGAGGTTGATCGAGGGCCCCGCACGCCACTCGCTGCCCGGGGGATAGGCGAAATAGAGGTCGCCCAGCGGCCGGGTCTGGGCCCAGTATTTCCCGCCGGGCTTGCCCTCGAAGATCAGCATGTCCTTGTTCTGGTGATCGAGCACGATCCCCTCGAAGCGCCAGTCGAGCCCGTTGTCCGACGCGTAGAGCGTGGTCGAATGCCGTTCGGGGCTGACCGAGCAGGTCGTCATCAGCCATTCGTCGCCGACCTTGCAGATCCGCGCGTCCTCGACGCCATAGCATTGGAAGCTGCCCTGCGGCGCGACCGCCTTGTCGTAATGCACCGCGACCAGCTCGAGCCCGTCCGCCGACAGCTCGACCGGCAGCAGCCACGACAGCGAGGTCAGCGCCATGATCTTCCACCCGCCGCCGCGCAGCAGGAATTTCCGGGGATCGGCGGTGTCGGCGAGGTCGAGCGGCCAGGCGTCGAGGACATAGCGACCCTCGTCCCAACGGATCGCGTGCACTTGTCCGCCGCGGATCGGTTCGCGCAGTGCCTCGGCGACGCGCACCATCAGCAGCAGATTGCCGTTCGGCAGCCGCGTCATCCCCGGATTGAACGCGCCGAGCACATAGGTCTCGGCGTCGAGATGCCCCGCGAGCGGCGAGCGCGCGAGGTCGACATCGTCCGGCCCGAAGACGAGCCGGTCCACGGCAAAGCGGCTCATTCCGCGATCCGCGGCTCGACGCGCATCAGCGACACGACCGTCCGGCGCGGCTGGGTGAGCATGAAATGCGCCGCCGCGGCGATGTCCTCGGCGCGCAGCATCTTCGCCGCGTGGATCATCTCGCGCTGCTTCTCGACCGGGATGTCGGGAAGCTGCATGTCGGTGCCGGTGAGGCCCGGCTCGATATTGCCGACCTTGATGTCCTTCTCCGCCAATTCCTTGCGCAGCGCCTCGGCGAAGGCCTGAACCCCGGTCTTGGTCGCGGTGTAGACCGTCGAGTCCCCGCCGCGCGACACCGCCGACATCGACCCGATGATGACGATGTCGCTGCCGGCTTCGAGATGGTCGAGCAGCCGCCGCGCACTGGTCATGAACGAGGTCAGGTTGGTGTCGACGAGGTAGCGGATATCCTCGACCTTGGAGTCCTCGAGCCCGCCGATGGGAAGCCCCGCGTTGATCACCGCGATGTCGACGCCGCCGAGATAGCGAACCCCTGCCTCGACGAAGCGGTCGACCTCCTCCTGCCTGGTCAGGTCGACATTGATCCCGTCGCCCTCGCCCACCTCGCGAATGCGCGCCAGCGCATCGTCGAGATGCTCGGGCGTGCGGCCGCACACGAACACCTTCGCCCCTTCCGACGCGAGCAGGATCGCGATCGCGCGGCCGATGCCGGTGGTGCCGCCGGTGATGATCGCCTTGCGCCCGGCAAGGCTCGGCTGCTCGGTATGCGCGTCGGCAAGGTCGCGGACGGGCGGCTCGGCAATTTCGGTCATGGCACTCTCCTCCGGTTCGCTCGCGATTCTCAAGTATTTGAACGGACTTCGGTTCCCTCCCGCGGCGCTACCAGGACACGGAAATGCGTCCGTCCGCGGGCACGTGGAATGCGATCCGGTCCTCGTCCTGCGCATGCGGCCGCACCCGGTCGCCGCCGATCGACATCACGCTCACCGCCGGCAGCTTCGCCCGCGCGTTGCGCGCCAGCACCAGCATCGCCTCGCAGCCTTCGCCGCCGCCGAGCTGGAAGCTGATCGTCCGCTCCCCGGGCCGGTCGGCCGCGAGCAGGAAATGGTCGCAGAACAGCGTGAAGGGCGTGTCGCGAAAGCGATGGAAGGCACGCGTCGCGAACACGAAGGCCGAGCCGCAGCCATAGATTTCCTGGCCGACCTGCCCCGCCTCCTGCCCGTCGACATAGAGATCCTCGACCGGGAAGGAGAGGTTGCGGTCGACATGCCCGTTCTTCTCGCGCTGTTTGTCGGCGATTGCCTCGGGCGGGAGCGCGTCGGGATAGTAGAACCAGGCGCGGTCGAGCGCGTAGCGGCAATATTCGCTGACCAGCATGCGCACGCCCGCGTCGAGATCGGGGCCGCCCTCCTTGAGATAGCGCTCGAACGCCGCGAAGCTGTCGAAGCATTCGTACATTGCCATGTAGGGCGCGTCGTGGAGCGCCGTGACGCCCATGAAGTTGCGATAATGCTTCGCGTGCCCGAGCTCGGACTCCCACAGCGCGACATTGTGGAAGAAGCTCGCGAGGAAGACATAGGATTGGGCGAGAAAGGCGGGGTCGTCGTCGATCCGCCACAGCCGCATGCATGCCGCCGCGCCCCAGGCGGTGAGGTTCGCCTGGTAGTTGAGCTCGAACCGCATCCCCTTGAGCGCGCGGATCGCCGCGCGCGCCTCGTCGAGGAAGCGCTTGTCGTCGGTCAGCTCGAACGCCTGCAGCATGACATAGGCATAGATGCCGCCGACATCGGTCTGGCCGAGCCCGCCCTCGTTGCGCGATTCGGTGATCACCGAGAAGTCGGTGACCTTGTACTGGATCGGCCATTTATAGTCGAAATGGTGCGCCGCCTTGATCCCGTAATCGATCGAATCGCGAAACAGCCGCTCGGCGCGCTTGTCGCCGTCGAGCGCGAGCCGCCCGAGGCTCAGCAGCGGATGGTAGAGATACCAGCTGTCGACCGCATCGGCGTCCTTGTCGTCCCCGACATTGGGCAGATAGCGGCGCAGCGTCTTGAGCTTGGGATCGTAGAATTTGCGCAGCCCCTTGCCGAGCTCGGCCTGAAGCGGGACCTCCTTCCCCGCCCATGCCTCATAGTCGCGCAGCGCCGAGAGCACCGAAAGCTGCACCATCGAGTCCGGATATTCGGCGGCGGTATAGGGGTGGAGGTAGCGAAAGCCATAATGGCGGATCGTCGCCTCGGGCGCCTTGTCGAGATCGCGCAGCGAGCGCTCGGCGCGCGCGACCCAGTCATGGAAATCGGGTTCGGGCCGCTCGATCCGCCGATAGATCGCGGCGAGCAGCGAGAGATAGCGCTGCGCCATCGCGGTCTCGTCGCCATCGGCATCGTCATGTACCGCGAGCAGCGCATCGTAGACGGTCACCTCCTCGCCCGCCGGCAGCGGCTTGAGCGGCGGCTGCGGGCTTTCGGGCGGCGTCGGCGGGAGGTAGCCGAGCTCGGGCCATTCGCCGCCGACCGCACCGTCGGGGGTGGTTCCGGTGAGTTCGAACCGTTTGTTGAGCGTGGTGAAGTTCTGGAAATAGAGCGCGCTGCCGAATTCGGGCTCGTTCAGACGGAAATAGCAGACTCCGCTGTTGAGTCCGCGTTGCGCGGCCTCCACCGTGCCCTCCGCGGCGGTGGGGTCGTCGTCCTTGTCGAGCGGGTAGAGATCGCGCGGCAGGAACGGGATCAGCAGGTCTTGCGCCGGGACGATCGTGGTGGTCGCGCGCAGCACCGGTAGTTCGTCCTTGTGCAGGCGAAGCACCAAGGTCTGCGCGCCAATTAGGTTCACCATTTCGATCCGCAGTGCCTCACCGTCCTGCGCCGCGACCTTGCGCACCTCGCCGCAGCCCGCCGGCGCCTGCGCGACGCGCAGCGCGACTCCGCCCCGCCCCTCGCGCCGCACCAGCGCCCACAGCGCGTTGCTGCCCGCCGCGACTTCGATCGCGAGATCGCGCAGCTCAAGCGTGGCGATCCGCTTCATCGAGCCGGTGCGCAGCTCCTCGCGCAGCATCAGTACTTCAGGGCTGACCGGAAGCTGGCTTTCGGTTGCGGTGCGGCGGGTTCGGGTCGCGGTCTTTGTCATGGTCATCTACCTCAAATTTCAGCCTGGAATCGTCCGCTGCCGCCGCAGCCAGCGCACCCGCACGCGCGCCTCGCGCGCCAATGAGCCCGGCAACTCGGTCAACGCGCGCAGCCCCGCCACGGTGCCGAGGTTTCGTGCGACGCGTCGTGTTTCGCCCCACAGCTGCTGCACCATCTCGCGCGGCTCGATCTCGCCCTCCTCGCGCACCAGCGACAGGCGGTGCAGCGCGTAGAGCCCCAGCAGCCCGGCGATCAGGAAATAGAAGTCCCAGTGCGACAGCTCGATCGGCGAGAGCAGCACCACGCCGTTGGGGCTGGTCCAGCGCAGCAGCAGCTCGAACCGGCGCGCCGCGAAGAAGTCGGCGAACAGCCCGCCCAGGATCGGCGCGATTCCGGCCGCGGCCGAGCTGGTGAGCGCGCTGGTCGCGACATAGGCGGCGGCCTCGCCCCTGGGGCTGAGCTTCAAGGCGATGTTGGTGGTGGCGAGCGTCACCCCCGCCACCGCCGCCCCCATCAGCGCGTGGATCGCGACGAGATAGAGCATGCCGGCCTGGCTGTTGCCGAGCTGCGACGCGCCGATCATCGCCAGGATGCACAGGATATAGGTCGGCGCCGCCACCGCCAGCACCGACTTGTGCGCGAAGCGGTCGCTCAGCGTCCCCCAGGAGCGCACCGCGAGCAGGTTGGCGAGCTGGCTGACCACGCTCAGCATCATCACGAAGGTCATGTCGAAGCCGAGCTGGCGGACGATGAACACGGTGAAGAAGGGCGTGGCGAGGTTCACCGCGAACTGCCAGCTCGACAGGAACAGCACGAGCCGGCGGAAGTTCGTGTCGGCGAACGGCGTGCGCAGCAGCGCGACCAGGCCGAGCGGCTCGCCGTCGCGCGGCGGCATGCGCGGCTCGGGCATGCGCGCGACGATCACTGCGCTCAGCAGCCCGGCGACGCAGCCTACCACATAGAGGCCCGCGAACGCCCAGTCGCGCGCATCCGAGCCCTCCGTCGTGCGGTCGAGCAGGATCGCGGCGGCGAGGCCGGCGACGAGGCTGATCGAGGTTGTATAGATGGTGCGGCGGGCGAACACCGTGCCCAGCCGGTCCTGCGGCGCGAGATCGCGAATCCATGCGTTCCACGCGCAGCCGCCGATCGCGCCCAAGCCGCACAGCACGAATTGACCCAGCACGACCAGCGCGATCGCCGCGCCGGCGGGCAGGAACACCGCCAGCGCCATCAGCACCAGCATCGATCGCCCGATCGCGCTGGTGAGCACCGCGATCGCCTTGCGCCGGCGCAGCCGCTCGACCAGCAGCACCGCCGGCGCCTGGAGCAGCTGACCGAGAAAGGGGGCACTCGCCAGCACGCCGACGAGCAGGTTGGACGCGCCGAGATGCAGCGCGAAGGCAGTGAGGATCACGCCGCTGGTCAGCGCCGCGGTCGCGCTCGAATAGCCCGCCTCATAGACCAGCCGCTTCAGCCCCGCCTCGGTCTCGGCGGGGCTGATCACGTCCTGCGGCGCGAGCGAGAGCGCCGCGCGGGGCATCGGCGCCTCCCGTTCAGGCGGGCTGGAGGTTCACGGCGCGCGGCTTGGCCGGGGGCAGCCCCGCCGTCTCGGCCTGCGTCATCAGCTCCTGCTTGCGGGCGAGCATCGCGTCGCGCAGCTCGACCAGGTCGACATCGGTCTTGCGGCACTGGGCGAACATGCCTTCGGACGGCATCTCCTCCTCGTGCACATGGTGCTTGATCTCCTCCGAGAGCACCATGACCTTGGCGTCGTAGAAATCGTCCTCCGGGCTACCCGTGGCGATGTCGTTGACCAGCACTTTGGCGCCGTCATGTTCGACATAGGCCTCGTCGAGCGTGTCATCCTCGATCTTGCCGCGGAAGGCGGGGTAGAAAAGTTCCTCCTCGATCATCGTGTGGATCTTGAGCTCGACGCAGATCTGCTGCGCGATCTTCGACTTCGCCGCGGATCCGCTCGTCTTCTCATATTGTTCGAACAGCGCCTCGACCTTGCGGTGATCGGCCTTGAGCAGCGCGATCGCGTCGGTGAATTCCTGCTCCGCCATGACGTAACCTCCTGCGTTGCGATGCGGCTGGAAAGCACGACGCGGGTTCGCGGTTCCGCAGGTGCCAAGAAAACAAGTGCCTCGCTAACTTGGATTAATCGAACTGCGCGGCGCGGAACCGGCGTGCCGCATTCGGCTTTTTCGAAGCATCTAACCCGAACGGAGGTGGAGATGAGCATCGGAAAGAAATACGCTTATGCCTGGATCACGATCGCCTTCTTCCTGATCTCGATCGCCGGGCACTGGATCTTCGGCTGGTACGCCTTTGCCGACGAAGCCGCCGAGCACGGCAGGCAGCCGGAATTGTCCGGCTATCTCGTCGAGATGGGCCGCGACACGTTCGAGAACTGGCAGTCCGAATTCCTCCAGCTGCTCTGGCAGGTCGTCGGCCTCGCCTATTTCCTCTATGTCGGCTCGCCCGCGTCGAAGGAGAATGACGACCGCATGGAGGCCAAGATCGACGCGCTGATCAAGCTCCACGCCGGCCGCGAGGCCGATGCGATCATCGACGATATCGACCATCGCTATCTGCGCACGCACGGCCATGCCCAGCCGCACGGCTCGGACAATGAGGATCAGCAATCGCTGCCCTGACGTGCGCGCGCGATTGCAATGCCGCGTCCCCGCTCATATCCCGGGCCGAGGAGACACGGATGAGCCGATCGACGCGCAGAACTCTTGGCAGCGTGACCGTACAGGATGTGGCGCGCGCCGCGGGGGTCTCGGCGATGACCGTATCGCGCGTGATGAATGGCGGCACCAACGTGCGCGAGGATACGCGCAAGGCCGTTCTCGCCGCGGTCGAGAAGCTCAACTACCGCCCCAACGCCGCCGCCCGCTCGCTCGCCGCCGGCGGCGCCGCGCAGATCGGATTGCTCTACGCCAACCCGTCCGCGGGCTATCTCAGCCAGTTCCTGATCGGCGCGCTCGAGACGGCGCGGCGCGCCGGCTCGCACCTGGTGCTCGAGTCCTGCGAGGGCGAGGGGGAGGCGGCGCAGGCCGAGGCGATCCGCCAGCTGATCGATGCCGAGGTGCGCGGCGTGGTGCTGCCTCCGCCGCTCTCCGAATCGCAGACGGTGCGCGCCGCGCTGGCCGAAGCCGACATCCCCTGGGCGGCGATCGCGATGGGATCGCGCGAGGCAGGGACGCTCAACGTGCGGATCGACGATTTCGAAGCCGCGCGAGCGATGACGCGCCACCTGATCGAGCTCGGCCATCGCGATATCGCATTCATCATCGGCCACCATAACCAGGTGGCGAGCGCCGAGCGGAGGCGCGGCTTCGTCGCGGCGCTGGAGGAGGCGGGGATCGATCCCGCCCATGCCGCGATCGAGCAGGGCCTGTTCACCTATCGCTCGGGCCTCGACGCGGCCGAGAAGATTCTGGCCGGCCCGAACCTGCCGACCGCGATCTTCGCCTCCAACGACGACATGGCCGCCGCCGCGGTCGGCGTCGCGCATCGCCGCGGGCTCCAGGTCCCCGGCGACATCAGCATCGTCGGGTTCGACGACACCGCGATCGCCACCAGCATCTGGCCCGCCCTCACCACGATCCGCCAGCCGATCGCCGACATGGCGGAGGCCGCGATCACCATGCTGCTGCGCCGCGTGCGCGAACGGCCCGGCCAGCAGGACGCCTCCGAAGAGGAAGTGCTGCCCTATGAGCTCATCGTTCGCGAGTCGGCGGGACCGCGCCGCCGCTAGGCGGAAAGCGAAGAGAAGGCTTGCCAAGCCGGCTCGAACGACGGCATAAAGTTACCGCTAACAAGAATGCCGCCACTTTGGCCGCACGGGGAGAGGGACGGATGAACGAGGCAGTCGCCAGCCGCGCCAATATGGGGCTGATCATCGCCATCGTCGCGGTCGCGACGATCGGCGGCTTGCTGTTCGGCTATGACAGCGGCGCCGTGAACGGCACGCAGGCGGGCTTGACCGAGGAGTTCAAGCTCAACTCCGCCTGGCTCGGCTTCACGGTTGGCTCGCTGCTGATCGGCTGCGCGGTTGGCGCGTTCTTCGCCGGCCGCCTCGCCGACGTCATCGGGCGCCGCACCGTGATGATCCTCGCCGCCGTGCTGTTCGTCGCCGGCGCGCTGATCCAGGGCTTCACCGGCATCCATGCGCTGTTCGTCGCCGCGCGCTTCGCCGGCGGCATGGCGGTCGGCGCGGCGAGCGTGCTTTCGCCGCTCTACATCTCCGAAGTGGCGCCGGCGCAGGTCCGCGGCCGGCTGACCACGGTGCAGCAGGTGATGATCATCACCGGCCTCACCGCCGCGTTCGTGGTCAATTACTTCGTCGCGCAGAATGCCGGCGGTTCGCTCGGCGAGCTCGCCGGGCTTCATGCCTGGCGCTGGATGTACCTCGCCCAGGCGGTGCCCGCGGTGGTGTTCCTGGCGGCGCTGTTCCTCATCCCCGAAAGTCCGCGCTATCTCGTCAGCCAGGGCCGCGAGGATGCGGCGCGCAAGGTGCTGACGAGCCTGTTCGGCGCTGAGGAGGCCGAGCGCAAGATCGGCGAGATCCGCGCCAGCTTCTCGGCCGATCACCGCCCGAGCTTCCGCGACGTGGCCGCGCCGGGCATCGTGTTCCGCCCGATCGTCTGGGCCGGCATCATGATCGCCACCTTCCAGCAGTTCGTCGGCATCAACATCATCTTCTATTATGGCGAGACGTTGTGGAAACTCGCCGGCGTGTCGGAGTCGGTGGCGCTCGAGCGCAACATCATCTCGGGTCTCGTCTCGATCGCGGCGGTGTTCGCGGCGCTGCTGACGATCGACCGGATCGGCCGCAAGCCGCTGCTGATCATCGGCTCGGTCGGCATGGCGGTCACGCTGGGTGCGATGACCTGGGCTTTCAGCGGCGCCGGCCAGGACGCGGCGGGCAACCTCGTGCTGGGCGAGATCGCCGGATACATCGCGCTGGTCGCGGCCAACCTCTATGTCATCTTCTTCAACTTCAGCTGGGGCCCGGTGATGTGGGTGATGCTCGGCGAGATGTTCCCGAACCAGATGCGGGGCTCCGCGCTGGCGGTGGCGGGGCTGGCGCAATGGGGCGCGAACTATCTCGTGGTGCAGAGCTTCCCGGCGATGGCGGACAAGGACGCGCTGGGCCTCACCGGCACTTATGCGATCTACACTGTCGCGGCGGTGATCAGCATCTTCCTGGTCCGCAAGTTCATCCAGGAGACCAAGGGCAAGGAGCTCGAGGAGATGCAGGGCTGAGGCCCTTGCATCGCCGCGTCAGACGCTGAGCGTCATCGCCAGCGCCAGCGTCGCGCCCGGCGCGAGCACGTCCATGCCGCCGCGATTGACCGCGTCGGGCGGGTGACTGACCGGCTCGATGCAGAAGAAGTCTGCGGCGGGCGGACGATAGAGGTGCAGCACGCGCGCACCCTCCCCGCGCATCGCGAATCTGCCCCAACCCTGCCCGATCCCTGCCGATCCGTCCCAGCCGTCATAAGCATTGTCGATCAGCACCGTGCCGGCGACGGGCGCGGTCGCCGACCAGTCGCCCAACGCATCGGCCGGCGCCGATTCGGTCGGCAGCATCGTTTGGTCCGCAAGCCACACACGCTCGGCCGTGAAGGTCAGATGGGTCTCCGCGTCGCAGGGGAAATAGGGATGCAGGCCGATCCCCGCGGGCATTGGCGCATCGGCCGCGTTGGTCAGGGAGAGCTCGATCCACATCTGCCCCGGCGCCAGCACGAAGCGCTGCTCCGCCCGATAGGGCCACGGCCAGCCCGCGCTGCCATCGTGCGCGTGGGCGAGCGTCGCATGGTCCTTGCCTGTTTCGACGACGGTCCATTCCGCCTTCCACCCTAGCCCGTGCAGGCTATGCGGATGGTCTCCGAAGTTGAGCGGGAGCCGGTATGCCCGGCCGTCAAACTCGAACCGCCCATGCGCGATGCGGTTGGCATAGGGCACCAGCGGGAAGCAGCCGGTTGCGAGCGCGTCGGCGGTGCCTTCGGGCGCGGGCCGCAGCACGTCATGGCCGTCATGCCGCAGCGCCCCGACCGCGCCGCCCAGCGCGGGCAGCAATTCGAGCGTCCAGCCATGCGCCTCGAGCTTCACAGCCCGACCGCGACCTCATGTCCCGGCACGCCCGGCACCGACACCTCGAACGCGAACAGGTCGCCCGCCTGCGGCTCGCGTTCGCGCTCCTCGGCGCTCAGATGCTTGTTCGCGGTGGTCGCATAGACCGTCTTCAAGTCCGGCCCCCCGAACGCCAATTTGGTGATCGCGCTCACCGGAAAGCGCACGGTCTCGAGGAGCTCGCCGCTCGGCGCGAAACGCTTGGCGCTCCAGCCGCCATACATGCCGACCCAGATGCACCCTTCGGCGTCCACCGTCGGGCCGTCGGGATAGCCCTCGGTCGAGGGAATACGCACGAATTCGCGGCAATCGCTGAGCGACCCGTCCTCGGCGATCGCGCAGGCGTGGATCAGCCCGTGCAGCGTGTCGACATGATAGAGCGTCCGCCCGTCGGGGCTGACCGCTGGACCGTTGGTGATCGAGCAGAGCGGCGTCGAGGCGATACAGCTGCGGTCCGCGGCAAGGCGATAGATCGCCCCGCTCTTCGCGATCTCGCCATCGTCCATGCTGCCGAACCACAGCCGTCCGGCAGGGTCGACGGTTGCGTCGTTGAGCCGGTTGCCGGGTTGATCGGGCTCGGGCCGCGCGAGCTCGCTGAAGCTGCCGTCACGCTCGTCGAAGCGGAACAGCCCCTGTTGCAGCCCCGCGACGAAGCCGCCGCCGACCGCCGGCAGCACGAAGCCGACCTGACCCGGCGCATCCCAGCTCTTCTTGTCGCCGCTCGCCGGATCGAAGCGGTGGACGTTCCGGCCCTTGATGTCGACGAACCACAAGGCCGCGTCGCGCTGTACCCAGACCGGTCCTTCGAGCAAGGGCGCGCCGAGGCCCCACACGCCGCGCAGCGTGTCGACCTGGACGACGCCCATCAGCGCCAGCCCGCGTCGACGAAATAGCTGTGCCCGGTCACCAGGCGGGCGTCATCGGAGGCAAGGAACAGCACCATCGCCGCGACATCCTCCGGCGCGAGCCGTCCGTCAAGACATTGCGCCGCGACGATCTCCGCTTCGCCCTCGGGCGTGTACCATTGCAGCTGGCGCGGGGTGCGCACATTGCCCGGGATCACGCAGGTCGCACGGATGCCGTCACGGCCGAGATCTCGCGCCAGGCTGCGCGTCAGCCCCTCGATCGCGGCCTTGCACGTCTGGTAGAGGACGAGGTCGTTGAGCCCGAGATGCCATGAGATCGAGCCCAGATTGACGATCGCGCCGCCGCCCTTGGCGCGCATCGCCGGCACCACCGCCTGCGCGCAGAAGAACATGTGCTTGAGGTTGACGCTCAGGCGCTCGTCCCAATAGGCCTCGGTGATCTGGTCGATCGAGTGGCGGTCGTCATTGGCGGCGTTGTTGACGAGAATGTCGAACCCGCCCGAACGCTCGATCAGCCGCGCGATCACCGCCTGCAGCGTCGCCACGTCGGTCAAGTCGACGCGCTCGAAACACGCCTTGTGTCCGCCCTCCGCCAGTCGTTCGACCAGCAGCCTGGAATCGGTTTCTGCGATATCGAAGAAGGTGACGTCGGCGCCCTGCCGTGCGAAACCCTCGACGATCCCGGCGCCGATCCCCGACCCGCCGCCGGTGACCAGCACCCGCTTGCTGGCGAGGCTCGGGTAGAGCGCGTGCCGTGACGCCTCGATCGCGGGAGCGTGCGCGCCCATTCAGGCCGGCTCCGCCACGCGCCGCGCCGCAAGGCTGCGGTAGAGGTCGCGGATGCCGAAGGTCCAGGGCGCGGCGTCCTTGGAGGTGGTGACGCGGTTGGCCAGCGTGCCGAGCTTGGGCGAGTGGATGCTAACGGTGTCACCGATCTTGTGGGTGAAGCCGCGGCCGGGCTCGTCACGATCCTGCACCGGTGCGAACAGCGTGCCGAGGAACAGCGCGAAGCCGTCGGGATATTGATGTTCGGACAGCGTCTGGCGCACCAGCTCGAGCGGATCGCGGCTGATCTGGTTCATCGAGCTGTGCCCGTCGAGCCGGTAGCCCTCCGGCCCCTCGATCACCAGGTCGAGCTCGGCATTGCGCACGTCGTCGATGGTGAAGCCGTCATCGAACAGCCGCACGAACGGCCCGATCGCGCACGCCGCATTATTGTCCTTGGCCTTGCCGAGCAGCAGCGCGCTGCGCCCCTCGAAATCGCGCAGGTTGACGTCGTTGCCCAATGTCGCGCCGACCGCCTTGCCCGCGGCGTTGACGATCACCACCACTTCGGGCTCGGGGTTGTTCCAGATCGAATCCGAACGGATGCCGACCTCGGCGCCCCAGCCCACTGAGGAGAGCACCGGTGCTTTGGTGAACACTTCCGCATCGGGGCCGATCGCGACCTCCAGATATTGCGACCACATGCCGGCCTCGATCAGCGCCGCCTTGAGCCGCGCCGCCTCGTCGCTGCCCGGCACGACCGCGCGGATGCCGCCGCCGATCTTGTCCTCCAGCTCGGCGCGGATCGCCGCCGCCGCGCTCGCATCGCCCCGCGCGCGCTCCTCGATCACCCGCTCGATCGCCGAGACCGCGAAGGTGACACCGCACGCCTTGACGCATTGCAGGTCGATCGGCGCGAGCAGCGCGTGGGCATCGCCGCCCACGGTCAGGTCTGCCACATCGCACAGATAGCTGCCCTCGACGCCCGCCGGTTCGGCGAGGTCGAACAAGTCCGCCGTGGTTTGCGCCGCCGCCGACACGTCGAACACGCGCCCCTCGCGGACGATGACCGGCACCGGCCCGTCGGCCAGCATCACCCGGCCCACCAGCACCGCTTGGCCATGGTCGGCGGGGAGCGCCGCGATATCGAAGCCTTGGCTCACATTCTCTCCCTTCGCCGCCGTAACGAGACGCGGTCAGATATTGATGATAGCGCTATCACGCACGCTTCGCGCCCGCAAGACAGGACGCGCATCAGAGCGTCCAGGCACCGTCGATTCGCGCGGGCACGCCCGCCTGCCCCCCCTCGCGCAGCGCATCGGGCAGCAATGCCGCGGGCAGGTCCTGATAGCTCACCGGGCGCAGGAAACGATCGATCGCGAGCGTGCCCACCGAGGTGCTGCGCGGATCCGACGTCGCCGGATAGGGTCCGCCATGCACCATCGCATGCGTCACCTCGACGCCCGTGGGCCAGCCATTGGCGATCACGCGGCCGACCGTGCGCTCGAGCACCGGGAGCAGCGCACGCGCCGCGTCATAGTCGCCTTCGTCGACCTGGAGCGTCGCGGTGAGCTGGCCTTCGAGCTCGCCGAGCACGGCCTTGAGCTCGCCCAGGCTCGCGCAGCGCACCACGACCGACGACACGCCGAACACTTCGTGCAGATGCACCGGGTCGGCGAGGAAATCCTTGCCCGCCACGCTGAACAGCGCCGCGCGGCCGCGGTTCGGCCCCTCGGGCTCCGCGCCCTCGGCGAGCTTGGTGACATAGGAGCTGCCGGCGAGCTTGGCCTTGCCGCTTTCGAACGCTTCCCAGATCCCCTCGGTCAGCATCACCTGCGCCGCTTGGCCGGACAGCACCTCGCCCGCCCGCGCGACGAACGCGTCGAGTTCGGGGCCGTCCACGCCCATGACCAGGCCCGGATTGGTGCAGAACTGCCCCGCGCCCATCGCCAGGCTGGCGACGAACGCCTCGGCCAGCGCGGTGCCGCGCACCTTGAGCGCTTCGGGCATCAGGATCACCGGATTGATCGCCGACATCTCGGCATAGACCGGGATCGGACGCGGGCGCGCCGCCGCGATCCGCATCAGCGCCTCGCCGCCGCCGCGCGAGCCGGTGAAGCCCACCGCCTGGATGCGCGGATCGGCGACCAGCGCCTCGCCAACGCGGCGCGAGGTGCCGTTGACCAGGCTGAACACGCCCGCCGGCATGGCGCACTTCTCGACCGCGCGCGCAATCGCGGTGGCGATCAGCTCGGCGGTGCCGGGATGCGCGCGATGCCCCTTCATCACCACCGGGCAGCCCGCGGCGAGCGCCGAGGCGGTGTCGCCGCCGGCGGTGGAGAAGGCCAGCGGGAAGTTAGAGGCGCCGAACACCGCGACCGGGCCGATCGGGATCATGCGCAGGCGCAGGTCGGGCTTGGGCGGGGTGCGCGCGGGATCGGCGTGGTCGATGCGCAATTTCTGCCAACCGCCGTCGCGCACTTCCTTGGCGAACAGGCGCAGCTGGTTGGCGGTGCGCCCGCGCTCGCCGGTGATGCGCGCGGCGGGCAGGCCCGATTCGCGGCTGGCGCGCTCGACCAGCGCGTCGCCCAGCGCCTCGATCTCGTCGGCGATCGTCTCAAGGAAGCGCGCACGCGCCTCGAGCGGCTTGGTCGAATAGGGCAGGAACGCAGCCTCGGCCGCGGCGCAGGCGTCGGCGACGTCCTGCTCGCTCGCGCCGGCAAAGCCCGCATCGTCGATTTCGGCACCCGCTGCCGGATCATAGGCGTGGAAGCGCTCGTCCGACTGACGACGCTCGCCGCCGATGAAGAGTCCGCCCGTCAGTTCCATCGCTCGTCTCCATCGATTGCCGTGGCCGGCCGATCGGCGCCGGGAAGGTGCCGCCTAGGTACAATCATCATATGAATTTTCAACCCGTGCGGGCCAAAATACTGGTAGCGCTACCACATCCGGGCGTCAACGCGCGGGTCATTGCGTTTTCAGCCCAGATCTCAGCGTAACCGCGCGCTCATCAGGAAGCGTTCGCGGCTCTCCGCCGCCTTGCGCCGCAGCTCGAGGATCGCGCGCTCCTCGGTCGCGTCGAGCATCGCTTCGAGCAGCCGGTTGAAATGCTGGCGCATCGCCACGCGCGCCGCGCCGGGATCGCCTGCGCGCAAGGCATCGACGATCGCGGCGTGCTCCTGCTGGCGAGTGCGGCCGTCATGCTGGCAGACGCTGGCATAGGTGGTGCGCACCTCGGGCACCTCGGTGCGCATCCGCCAGAGCGACTTGATCACATGGATGATCGCCTGGTTGCCCGAGGCGGAGGCGATCAGCAGGTGGAATTCCTGGTCCGCCTCGGTCGACTTGTCGTCCTCGCCATCGTCTCTACCCATGATCTCGAGCAGTTCGTCGAGCCGTTCCAGCGTCTCGGGCGTGATCGTCGAGGCCGCGAGCGCCGCCGCCTCCGATTCGAACAGCGATCGCGCTTCGGTCAGCTCGAACGCGCTCACCGCCGGCGCCTCGTCGGCGCGCGCGGCCTGGCCGTCGGTGACATAGACGCCCGAGCCGGTCTTGATGCGGATGCGGCCGATCGCCTGCAGCGCGATCTCCGCCTCGCGGATCGTCACGCGGCTGACGTTGAACCGCTCGGCCAGCTCGCGCTCCCCGGGCAGGCGTGATCCGGGCGGAAACACCCCCTCGTCGATCAGCGCGGTGATCTGATCGGCAATGCTCTGGTATAGCCGGTCAACCACGGCGGTCCTCACCAATTCGCATCGCCCGATCCTTATTGCCTGCGCGCCAAAGCGCAAGCACATGCGAACGGCCCGCGCGCCCCTCCGCCCGCCCGCGGAGAGGAGGGGCGGACCGACGGAAGGGACGCGGGTCGGCGCGGTGTCGGCACCGCCGAACCGGGACTAGAGCCGGACCCGCGCGCCGATGAAGTAGCGCGGGCCGTAATAGTGATATTGGCGGATGCTGCCCTGTACCGGCATGTCGGTGATCTTGGGCGCGTCGAGGATGTTGGTCGCCTCGAACCGCAGCGAGAGGTTGCGGTTGACGTCGTAAGAGGCGCGCAGGTCGAACGTCTCGTTGTCGCGCACGTAACGCAGCTGCGTATTGCCGCCGACGAAGTCCTGATAATAGTTCGAACGGTAGTTGTAGATGCCCTGGATCGAGAAGCCGCCGAGCTGGTAGTAGAGCTGGGCCGAGACGACATGCTTCGAGAAGCCGGAAAGGCCGGCGGGCGGCACGATCCGCGGGGTCGTCACCCCCGTCGCGGGATTGAAGATCTCGCCGAGCAGAAGATCCTCATTCTCGAAATTGGTGTCGGCATAATTGTAGCTGAGCTTGCCGCCGAACCCGTCGAGCGGCTTGGGCAGCCACGAGAAGCGGTTGGCGAGCGTGATCTCGACGCCCCATAGCTGGCTCTTGTCCGGGCTGTTGGCGGTCTGGATCACCGGTACGGTCACCTGCTGCCCGCCGATCGTGAACTGCTCGTCATTCTGCACCAGCATGAAGCCGCCGCTGAACTCCTTGAAATAGAGCGTCGCCGAGAACAGCGAATCCCGATTGGGATAATATTCGAGCGCAAGGTCGCCATTCCACGACATCAGCGGCTTGAGCGCCGGGCTGCCATTGGCGCGGATCTCCGCGATCGCGTCCTCGATCGTGGTGCCGCTGGTGTCGAGGGTGAACGAGCGGCCTGCCCCCAGCGCGCTCGGCGCCGGACGCGACATCGCGCGATAGGCGGCGGCGCGCAGCAGCAGCCGGTTCGGCTGAAGCTCGAAGATCGCGTTGATGCTGGGCAGGACGCGCGTCGTCTCGCCCTTCAGCGTCACCGTCTCGAAGTCGCCCGTCGGCTGCAGCCTCACCGCACCGCCGGGCGCGGGGACCACGTCGAACGCGCTGCGCAGCCCGATCGAGGTCACCTTGGTGTTGACCACGCGAACGCCGAAATTGCCGCGCACCGGCATGGCGCCGAGATCGCCGGCATATTCGGCCATGACATAGCCGGCCAGTGTCTGCTCGGTCACGTCGCGATTGGCGGACGAACGCATTTCGGCGGGGCGGCCCGGATCCTCCGACCCGGTATATTCGCGCATCAGGCAGAGCGGATCGAAGGTCGCCCAGCTGGTGATCGTGTTGCCGCGCGCCTGCTCCAGAAAGCCGGTCTGCGGGAACTGCGTGCGGCACAGCAGGTTGATCCGCGCATCCTCGCGGCCCGCGCCCGGCGGCCCCGGCGGATTGACGGTGATCTCGTTGCGCACGTCAAAGTCGCGGAAGGTCTGCTCGGCCCAGCGCCCGCCGATCGCGATGTTGCTGATGAACCCGTCGAGCTTGTAGTCGGCGTCGAGCCGCACGCCCCAGATTTCGTTGCGCCGCTCGCTCTCGTCGCGGCGCGGGCGGGCATCATCCCAGAACAGCGCGTGGTTGTTCGGATCGAAGCGCGGGTCAAAGGTGATCGTCGGCGCGTAATTCCCCGACTTCACCTCATAGGTATAGGGCACGCGCATGTTGCTCGACGCGAAGGGTGCGGTGGAGAAGAAGTTGCGATTGCCGTTCATGTCGAACGGATCGGTGCGCAGTCGTACCTGGCGCTCGATCTCGGTGCGGATCGTGCGCGAGTAGGAGCCGTCGAGCGCCAGCGTCAGCCGGTCGCTCGCCTGCCAGCGCAGATTGGCGCCGCCCCCCAGATACTCCTCGGACCGCGCCAGATTCGACGCGGTCGATTCGATCGCACTCAGGCCGTTCATCTTCTGGATGACGCCATTCTCGTCGTAGACGACGTTGGTCAGCCCGTTGCGCATCTCCGAGATGTTGAGGTCGCGCCGGTTCTCGACGAAGGTGCGATCCGAATATTGCCCGTCGATGTTGAGCTCGACCCGGTCCGAGAATTTCCACTGGATCGCGCCGAACACCGCGTCGCGCTGGTCGGTCTCGCTGATCTGGCGCCAGGCCATCGAGTTGGGGGCCAGAAAATAGGGCGTGCCCGCATTCGCCTGCGCCGCCGTGATCGGGGTGCAGTTGCCCGCTGCGATGACCGTCGCGTTGCATGCGGTCCAGGTCGAGCTGCCCGCGACGGTCTCTTCGGGGTTGTTGGTGCTGTTGCGCTGCACGCCGATCGCGATGCCGAGCTCGCCCAGCCCGCCCAGCTCATATTGGTCGACATAAGACAGCGTCCCGCGCCAGCCCCAGGCCGAGGATCCGATCACCTTGTCCTGGTACGGGCTGTAGTTCGCCTTGATCTCGCCCTGCACGCGCATCTTGCCGAAATCGAGCGGGCGCAGCGTGCCGATGTCGATCGTGCCGGCGACCCCGCCCTCGACCAGGTCGGCCTGCTGCGTCTTGTAGATCTTGATGTTGTTGATCAGCTCCGAGGGGAACTGGTTGAAGTTGACCGAGCGATCGCCCGATCCGTTGGTCGCGTCGCGCCCGTTGAAGGTCGCGTTGCTCAGGAACGGCCCGAGGCCGCGCAGCGCGATTTCCGAGGCGCCGCCCTTCTCGCGGTGCGTGGTCGCGCCGGTGATCGTCTGGATCGCCTCGCCGACCGACAGCGCGGGCAGGTCGCCGATCTCGTCGGTCGACAGCGCGTCGACGATCGCGGTCTCGCGCTTCTTGACGTCGATCGAGGTCCGCAGGGTCTCGCGGATGCCCGAGATGACGACCTCTTCCTCTTCGGCCGGGGCGGGCTCGGGCGGCGTCTGCTCCTGCGCGGTCGCCTGCGCCGCGGCGAGCAGCGACAGCGCCGCGCTTCCCATCAGCCATGCGCGCATGCGCGCCGAGCGCTCGGCGGTTGCCGGCTTACCCATTCACCCTCTCCCTGAGTCCAATCTTTCAATTCACTGTTTGCCGGTTGACCTATAATTGTCAACCGATCTCTTATGCCTCTACCCGTAAATTGGTCCTACCAGTTACGGGACCAGCTGCGAAGCCAGCGCGGGCACGGCGCGTGCGAGGTCGTCGGCCACCAACTTCGCGAACACCCCCGCGCCGGTCTCGCCGAGATGGGTGTAGTCGAACTTGAGTGTATGCTGGCCGCGCGGCCCACCGGGCTTGATCGGCACGGGCGGGAGCCGCGCCTCTTCTGCCGGACGCGGCCTGAGCGTCGTCCCGGTCCTGGCCGCCGCGCGTTCCTCGGCGGTCGGCTCGGCCTGGGCGAGCACCATCGACTCCTCGGGCCCGAGCTTCTGCACCACCGCCGCACTGCGCCGGTTGAGGTCGACCAGCGGGGTGCTGGTCGCCGTCGCGACCTTTCGCACCTGCTCGGCCCAGCTCTCCAGCGTGTTGTCGAGCTTGCCGTCCTTGAACTGGCGCCGCGCCAGCGGGGTCACCAGTACCGGCACCGCCCCTGCCGCGCGCACCTCCTCGACCATCCTGGTCAGGTTCGCCGGAAACTCGGTGCCCTGCTCGGTCCAGCGCTCGGGCGCGCTCGACTGGTCGTTATGGCCGAACTGGATCAGCACATAGGTCGCCTTGTACCCCGGCACCTTGGCCTCCGCGAGCGCGACCGGCCACGAGCCCTCCTGGCGGTAGCTGCGCGTCGAACGCCCGCCGCGCCCGAGGTTGAGGCACGCGGTCGACGACTTGACGTGCCGCGCGCAGAACATCGACGCCCAGCCGCTGCCGACCGCCATGGTCGAATCCCCGACCAGCACGATCTTGTAGGGTTCGATCGGCGGCGCGTCGGTGCGCTCGCGGGCCTGCTGGGCATGAGCCGCCGGCACGAGCGCCAGTGCAGCGGCGGCGAGCGCGAGCCGGCTCACGAGAAAGCGAGTCCGCCGTTGATGTCGACATTCGTCCCCGTGAGGAACGAGGCGTCGCCCGAGGCGAGGAAGGCGACCGCCGCCGCGACCTCGTCCGGATGCCCCTCGCGGCGCAGCGGGGTGTTGCCGGCGGTCGCGGCGCGACCCTCGGGCTTGGAGAAGATGTCGTGGAACGAGGTGCCGATCAGGCCGGGGCACAGCGCGTTGACGCGGATTCCCTGCGGTCCCAACTCCTTCGCCCAGCTGCGCGTGATCGTCATCATCGCGCCCTTGGACGCGGCATAGACGCTCGCGCCCGGCCCGCCGCCGTCGCGCCCGGCCTGCGAGGCGATGTTGACGATCGCCGCGCCCTGTTCGAGGTGCGGCAGCGCCGCCTTGGTGACGAGGAAGGCGGACTTGAGGTTCAGGTCCATCACCGTGTCGAAGAACGCTTCGTCCATCTCGGCGAGCGTCTTGCGCGCCACCATGCCCCCGGCGCAGTTGACCAGCACGTCGATCTTGCCCCCGAACGCCTCGGTCGCGGCCTTGACCAGCCATTCCGCCTCGTCCGCCTTGGTCACGTCTGCGCGCGCGAGCAGGCCGGTGCCGCCCGCCGTCTCGATTTCGTCGAGCGTCGCCTTGGCCGCCGCCTCGTCGCTGCGATAGTTGACGACGACCTTCGCGCCCTCGCTCGCGAGCCGCAGCGAGATCGACTTGCCGATGTCGCGTCCGCCGCCGGTGACGATGGCAACCTTGTCCTTGAAACGCATGTAAGCCCCTTAGTTCTTGGTGTTGGGTTGAACGGGTTCGATCCGGCCGCCGAGCCAGATGGAAAGCAGCGAGAGCGGCACCAGCGCCGCGCCCAGGATGAAGATCGGCGCGAAGCTGGTCTCGGTCATCGCCGGCACCAGCCAGGTGGTGATCAGCGTGCCCGCGACCGCGGCCGTGCCGCTGATCCCGGCGAGCGAGCCGACCGCGCCGCCGCCGAACCAGTCGCTCGGCAAGGTCTGGATATTGTTGATCGCCACCTGGAAGCCGAACAGGATCGCCGCGATCAGCAGCACCGCATAAAGCGGTGTCGAGGCGGTCGCGGTGAGCAGCAAAGCCGGCAGCATGATCACGCAGCCCAGCGTGATCGCGGTCTTGCGCGCCTTGTCCGCGCTCCAGCCGCGCTGGATCAGTCTGCCCGACAGCCACCCGCCCGAAAGCGAGCCCGCCATCGCACCGACGAACGGCACCCAGGCGAACATGCCGATCTGCTTGACGTCGAAGCCGAAGCTCTCGTTCAAGTAGATCGGCAGCCACGACACGAACAGCCACCAGATCGGATCGAGGAAGAAGCGCCCGGCCATCACCGCCCAAGCCTGTTTGTGGCGAAGCAACTGGCCCATCGACGGCGCATAGCCATGCGGCTTGGCGTCCGTACCGACGCGCTCGTTGGCACCGAGGATATGCTCGCGCTCGGCCTTGCTCAGCCAGGGGTGCGCGTCGGGATCGGACTTGTAGACCCACAGCCACGGCAGCAGCCACAGGAAGCCGAGGATGCCGACGATCAGGAAGGTGGTGCGCCAGCCGACCACCCCGAACAGCACCGCAACCAAAGGTGCCGAGACGATCGCGCCCAGCGACGCGCCGGCGTTGAAGATGCCTTGGGCGAAGGCACGCTCGGAACGCGGGAACCAGGTGGCATTGGCCTTGGCCGCGCCGGGCCAGTTGCCCGCCTCGCTGATCCCCAGCGTACCGCGCAGCACGCCGAGCATCGCCATCGAGCGCACGAAGCTGTGCGCGGCGATCGACAGCGACCACACGATGATCGAGATGGCGAAGCCCATCCGCGTGCCGACCACGTCGAAGATCTTGCCGAACAGCGACTGGCCGAGCGCGTAGAAGACCATGAAGATGGTCACCAGCAGCGCATAGTCTTCCTTGTCGGCGCCGATGTCCTTGGCGACCTCGGGCCACATCACCGCGAGCGCGTTGCGGTCGATATAGTTGATCACGGTCGCGATCGCGATCAGCCCGATGATCCACCAGCGGAAACCCGATTTCATTTGCCTGCCTCTCCGTCGAACCGGCCGACCGGTCCGCGCCATTCGAGCTTGCGCCCGTTCACGGTGACGCTGTGCGCCTCGTCCGCATTGGTGTCCGTCGCGATCGCAACGAGGATGTGCCGCCCGCCCGTGAGCGAAATCGTCGCAACCCGCGCGCCGCCCGCCTCGGTCATCGACAAGCCCGTCACCGCGCTGCGGCTGTTGGTCGTCGTCTCGGTCGCGGCGTCGTAGCGGCCGTGCGGCTCGACCAGGCTCAGGAACACGGCGTCACCCGCACCCTCGATCCGCTGGATCACCACTGGCTCGCGCCGCAGGTTGAAGCGCGGATCGTTGGCGCCGCTCTCGGCAAGGATCGCCTGCGCCCCCGCGGTCGCCATGCGATAGGTGTAGAAGCGCCCACCGGTGATCCAGGTCACCCGCCCCTGTCCATTGGCGAGCGGCGAGGTCGCATCGACCCACAGATGCTGATAGCCATTGGCCTTGCCCAGCGCCGGCCGCGCAGTCACGTTCGATGCGAGCTTCAAATCGGTGTCGATGATGTGCCCGGCAAAGTGCAGCGGCAGGTCGTAGGTCGCCTTGCCGGCGTTCTTGACGGTGAGCAGGTCGAGCACCAGCGGCGAGGCTTTCGCCCCCATATCGAGTTGCACCAGCGCGCGGCGGAAGGTGACGCCGGGATAGGCCCCGGCCATCTCGCCGATCGACCAGCGCGCCGGCCCCTCGCCCTTGAACGCGAGCTGCACCGGCGCCACCGCCTCGGCGGGCTTGAGCTTGGCGCCAAAATGGCTGGTCTCGTCCACCACCAGCGTATTGTGCGCGATGGTCTGCTGCGCCCAGCTGTCATTCTCGGGCAGATAGCGCCCGCCGTCCTTGGCCTCGATGTTGAGGAAGCGCGCCGCGCCATAGTCGGTCACGATCGCATTGCCATTGTCGTAGAGCAGCCAATTGAGCTTGTCGAAATGGCCATGGCCCATGCCCTGCGCGGTGTTCTTGGCGACGACGACCTGCGCCGTCTCCTCAGGCCCCGAGCGCAGGATCGCGAGCGCCCCGTCCTTGCCCTCGGGCCCGTCGCGCAGCAGCGTCGAGGCGAAGGCAAACGGCTTGGCCTTGCCCGCCGCGATGTCGCGCGCGACCGCAAAGCCCTGCGGCGACAGCGCGACCTTGCCTTGCCATTGCGCGATCCCGAGCAGTCCGGCGTCGCCGCTCGCGGCATAGCCGATCGCCACCCCCTGATAGAGCTCCTCGGTCCTGAGGCTCTTGTCGGGCATCGCGTCGTTGATCGGGAAGAAATAGCCCGAATAGGTCGTCTGCACCGCGGTGCGGATCGCCTTGAGCACGATCCCGTCGCGATATTCGAAGATCTTCCGCTCGGGCTCGTTGTCCTGGATCGCCTGCGCGAACACCATGAAGGGCTGGAGCGCATAGCGCTGGTAATAAGGCCCCTCGGCATAATAGCCGTCGGGCGAGAAGAGCAGGTCGAGCTGGCGCAGGAAGCCGACCTTGCCGCTGCGGTCGCTACCCTTGAGCGCCTGTTCCACCAAAGTCCTGTCGCGCAGCACATAGCCGGTCATGCCGACCCCGGCATTGGCCCAGGTCGAATGATTGTGGATGCGGTCGAAGGTGTTGGGCTCGCCGGTCAGGAACGCGGCCATGCGGCGGAACACCTGATCGTCGATCGTCTTGCGCTCGGCGGGCGTGAGATCGCCACGCACCGCGTCGTAACCCTGGATCGCGTGCACCAGCCACACGCTGTCGTTGAGGCTCTGCCAGAACAGCCGCCCCGGCACCTGGTTCGCCGCCGCCGGATGCCTGCCCAGCCCCGGATAGAGCTTCGCGTACGCCAGCAGCATGTCGCGGACATAGTCGGCGTAGCGCTTGTCGCCGGTCACCCGGTAGAGCGTCCCAGCCAGCTGGATCAGCTTGTAATTGTCCTTGTGCCGCTCGTGCGTCGGCCCGCCGCCGCGATCCTTCGGCACCGGCACGTCGATCCCGGCGCGCATCCCCGCCGCGACCGCCCTGCGCGCGTTCTCGAGCTCGCGCGCGAACAGCGGCGCGCGGGCGCCCTCGGCTGCCATCGCGCGATAGGCCTCGGTGCTGGCGAGCACCGGTGCGGTCGCGTCCTGCGCGAAGACGGGCGTCGCTGTCGCCAGCAGCGCTGCGGCAAGGGCCAGGCGCATCACGGGCGCCCCACCACGACGTTGCCCGCCACCACGACATCGGGCGCGCCCTGCGGGTAGAGCTTGGTCACCTTGGGCTCGGGCGTCGCGGCGAAGCGGTTGTCGGTGATCCGCACCACCGGCGCGCCCACGCTGTTGGCGATCTCGATCCCGTCCGCTTCGGCGAAGCGGTTGCGCACGATCTCGATCGACTGCACGCCGGACAGCCGCACCTTGCCGCGGCGCGCGACCGCATTGTTCGTCATCACGAAGCGCGGGCCGAAGGTGCTCTCGTCGGTCCCGAGCCGCGCGACATCGGCGACCGTCGCGACTTCGGCGAAGCTGTTGTCGGTGATCTCGATCTGCTCGGCGCTGTAGAGCCCCTTGCTCCCGGTCTCCGCCGCCGCCGCGACCACCGCGCCGCTCACCTTGGCGAAGCTCGACCCGCGGATCTCGACCTTCTCGGCAAAGGTGCCCGGCGTCGCCGCATAGACGTCGAAGTTCGGCGCGTTGAGGTCCTGCACCGCGACGTTCTCGAGCGCGACGCGATAGTTGTACGCGCTCACCGCCTGCGGCGCGCGCACCAGCGCGTTGCGCGCGGTGCCGGTCGCCTCGGCGCCGGACAGCGTCACGCCGCGCAGCGTCAGGCTCCCGCCGGGGAACAGCTGGAACAGCGTCACGCCCAGGCTCTCGATCACCGCCTCGCGCGGGCCGGTGATCGTCAGCGGGTGTGCGATGGCGACGGGACCCAGCACGCGGTGCACCCCCGCCGCCACGCGGATCGTGTCGCCCGGCGCGGCCGCAGCCACCGCCTTCGCCAGCGCGTCGGCCTGCGCCGGCGCGTCGATTTGCCGCCCGGCGGCGACCGCGGGCACGTCCTTGGGATACCAGGCGGGACCTGCTTCCTCGCGCTTGAGCGGCACCAGGTCGCGCGGCGCGCCCGCGTCCACCGCCGCATCGACCGGATAGAGCAGACCGTTGGCGGCGCGCTCGAGCTTCACCGCCCCGCGCACATTGCCCGCCATCGCGATGCCCGAGACATCGCCTTCGTTGCGCACGATGTCCTTGCCGTCGGCATTGACGATCAGGTTGCGCTCGAACCGGCTGCTCACCGGCGGCGCGCTGCGCTCGGCGTCGGCACCGGCGCCGAAGGTGATTCGCGCCGCCTCGATGATCGAATTACGCTCGATCCGCGCATTGGCGACCTGATGATAGCGGTTGATCACCGAGTTCGGCACGCCGTTCATCACCGCGATCGCGCTCAGAAACGAGGTGCCGGTGACCCCCTCCAGATAATTATCGCGCACCACTTGGTCGCGATTGATCACCCGGATCCCGCCGGTGCTCGGCTTGCCCTTGCCGAGGAAGACGTTGCGCTCGACCAGGTTGCCGTTGCCATGGCGCAGCACGATCGCACCCTGCGACTCGACGATCATGTTGCCGCGGATGACGTTGCCGCCCGACTTGATCGAGACGATTTCGACCTCGCCGTCGCATTTCTCGAACCAGTTGCGCTCGATCACCGTCTTCGAATCGCTGAGCGATTCATCGCTCGTGCCGATGCGGATCGTCTCGCCGCCGTTCGAGCCGAGCGGCGGGCGCGGACCGAAATAATTATGGTCGATTCGTGCGCGGTTCTCCTGCGGCTGACCCTTGGGCCGGATCACCGCGAGCGTCACCCCGGCATTGCCCTTGCCCGCGAACCATGAATGGTCGACGCGGTTGTCCGCGCCATAGATCGCGACCCAGATGTCCTCGGCGCGGCGGTCGGGGTTGGTGAAATTGTCGACCACGATGCCGGTCAGCCGCGTGTCGCTCGCGACCGTCTTCGAATCGCGGCGCAGCGCGATCAGCTCCTTGGTGGGCGAGAAGCCGTCGCGGAAGACGAGGTTCGACACCACCAGATGCTTGCCGCCGATGCGCAGGTTGGATTTGCCCGCGATCACCACCTTGCCCGGGGTCTGCGCGGTCAGCGTGATCGGCTTGTCCGCAG
The DNA here is from genome assembly GCF_049532975.1 of Sphingomonas sp. MS122. GTDB lineage: Bacteria > Pseudomonadota > Alphaproteobacteria > Sphingomonadales > Sphingomonadaceae > Sphingomonas. Next base: position 1,072,737 of record NZ_CP186695.1, read on the forward strand.
CGCCGGTACCGGTGAACACGATCTGGAAGTCGCGCCATTCGCCGTCGGCCAGGACGATGCGGTCGCCCGGCGCGGCCTTCCTGACCGCGGCTGAATAGGCGTCCTGGTCGCGCACCAGATGGTCGGCGGCGAAGGCCGGTGCTGCCATCATCAACATGGCAAAGGCCAATGATCCGCCCACCCGCATCCGCCGCTCCCATGATTCTGTTCTGCCGATTGGACTAATCAACTGGCATGAACTCTTCAAGGGCTGATTATACCACTTATGTAAATTGGTATGATGCCGGTGGCGGCGAGCAGCTTCCGGGGCGAGTCAGCGGGTGCGTCTTTGCCGTGTCGCGCGCCGCGGCTATAGGCGCCGCATGGCAGACATTCTCGTCCTCACCACCGGCGGCACGATCGACAAGCTCTATTTCGACGCGCTGAGCGAGTATCAGATCGGCGACAGCGTGGTCTCGCGGCTGCTCGCCGTGGCGCGCGCCGCATGCGACGTGCGCATCGTCGAACTGATGCGCAAGGACAGTCTCGAACTCACCGACGAAGACCGCGCCGCGATCGCCGAGGCCGCGCACACCGCGCCCGAGCAGCGCATCATCATCACCCACGGCACCGACACGATGACGCAGACCGCCGCGGCGCTGACCGGCATCCCGGACAAGCGTATCGCGCTGCTTGGCGCGCTCGCCCCGGCGCGCTTCGCCGAGAGCGACGCCGCCTTCAACCTCGGCATGGCCTTCGCCACGGTCCAGATCGCGCCGGGCCCCGGCGTGTGGATCGCGATGAACGGCACCGTCTTCCCCGCCGGCAGCGTGCGCAAGGACCGGACGAGCAACAGTTTCGTTCCGGTCTAGCGCGTTATCGCCGATCTCGGGGAAATGGTGCCCGGGGACGGAGTCGAACCGCCGACACTGCGATTTTCAGTCGCATGCTCTACCAACTGAGCTACCCGGGCACGTAACGGGAAGGCGCGCTCTTAGTCGCGGGGTTCGCCCCTGTCCAGCCCGCTTTGTGCGCCTTCCACATCATCGGGATCGATCGCCGCGCCAGGCAGGCGATAGCCCTCGCCCAGCCATTGCAGCAGATCGCGATCCTTGCAGCCGCGGCTGCAGAAGGGCTTGAACGCCGGATCGGGGGTGTTGCCGCAGATCGGGCAATCGTCGCGTTTCACATCTGCTCCACAAACTCGGTGCGCCCGCCGGTGCGGCGGTGCAGCTCGGCAAGCCATCCGGGCTCGCGCTCCAGACGCCGCAACAGGACGGCAGGCAGTATATGGGTATCGGGCGCGGGCGGGGGAAGGCGTTCGAGCCGCCGCAGCTCGGCACGCAGCGCCGCGCCCGCGGGATCCGCCGCGAGCAGCTCGGGCAGCGACATGCGCGTCCGCCGCCGCACGATCTGGAGAAAGCCGAAGCCGTTCATCGACGTCCGCTCGAACGGCTGCGGCAGCGCAGCGTCGATCGCTTCGGCGACGGCATTGCGCTCGGCCTTGTTGGCGAGCGTCGGGAAGTCGATGCCGACCGAACCGGTGATCTCCATCCGCTCCATCGCCTGCGCGACCGCATGCGCCGCGCTGATCGAGAGCACGCCCAGCGGCGCCGGGCCATCGACGTCGAACAAGGTCATCGCGGGCGTCACCGCCATCCGCAGCGCGCCACCCGCAAAACCGATCTCGCCGGTCGCGGCCTCCTCGAGCAGCTCGGACCATCCGGCGTCCTCGAGCAGGTCGGGCTCGTGCGCGCGCAGCTGGCGCACCGGCAGATCGGTCGCCTTGATCCGGGTGAGCAGGTCGGGGCCCGGCATCGGCGGCGCATCGGCCGGCACGGCCTTGGGCAGCTTGGCGCGGCCTTTCTCGGCGATCGGCTCGCGCACGATCCGCACGGTGAAGCTCGCGCCCTGCGTGATGCCGGGCGGCAGCGGGTCGCAGAGCGCCTCCTCGCCGGTGTCGAGCGCGACCTTGCCGGTGATGCGGTCGATCAGGCGCGCGCGCGCGACCGTGCCGGCGCGAAGGCCCGGCAGCTCGATCGCCGCCTTCCAGATCACGCCGCGCGCGACCAAAGCCGCGCGGTTCTCGCCGATCCCGGCCTCGTAGAGCCACTCAGCCAAGGGCCGACCTCACGACAAGGGGTATCCAGCGCTCTCCAGCAGCGCGCGCGTGTCGAACAGCGGCAGCCCGACCACCCCCGAATGCGTGCCCGACAGGAAGCGCACGAACGCCTCGGCGCGGCCCTGGATGGCGTAGCCGCCGGCCTTGCCCAGCCCCTCGCCGCACGCGACATAGCGGTCGATCTCCGCCGCGCTCAGCCGCTTGAACGCCACGATCGTGTCGGCGAGGCGCACGCGCGCACGGCCATCGAGCCCGATCACGCAGACGGCGGACAGGCAATGGTGGCGGCGGCCCGACAACGCGGCGAGCAGTTCGCGCTGCACCGCTTCGGTCTCGGCCGGGGGCAGGATGCGGCGGCCGAGCGCGATGGTGGTGTCGCCTGCGACGACGATCTCGTCCTCCGCCCGCGCCACCGCGCGCGCCTTCGCTTCGGCGAGCCGTACCGCGTACACGCGCGGCAGCTCGCCCTTGAGCGGATTCTCGTCGATATGGGGACCCACCACCCGGTCGGGCATCACGCCGATCCGCGCGAGCAGGTCGCGGCGGCGCGGCGATGTCGAGGCAAGTACGAGCCGCACCGGCCCGGCCTTATTTGAAGCGATAGGTGATGCGGCCCTTGGTCAGGTCGTAGGGCGTCAGTTCGACGAGGACTTCGTCGCCCACCAGGACGCGGATGCGGTTCTTGCGCATCTTGCCGGCGGTGTGACCGAGAATCTCGTGATCATTCTCGAGCCGGACGCGGAACATCGCGTTGGGGAGCAGCTCCACCACGCGGCCGCGCATTTCAAGCAGTTCTTCCTTGGCCAAACAAACCTCTTGGGAACGGTACGGAAAAAGACGCGGTGCCTTACTCTTCCTCGACGCAAAAGGAAAGCGGCCGTGTCTGTGCTTGTCCACGGCGAACAAAGCGTTTCCGCTTCCTTGCTTGATGCGGCGGGGGTTCGGGGCCAAATGAACCCCATGCTGATCGAGACCGAAGCCACGCCCAACCCGGCGACCCTGAAGTTCCTGCCCGGCCGCACCGTGATGGATGCCGGCACGCGCGATTTCGCGACCCCGGAAGAGGCCGAGGCCTCGCCGCTCGCCGAAGCGCTGTTCAACCTCGGCGACGTCACCGGCGTGTTCTTCGGCCGCGACTTCATCTCGGTCACCGCCGCGCCCGGGGTCGAGTGGACCGGGCTCAAGCCCGATGTGCTCGCGATCCTGCTCGACCATTTCAGCGCCAGCATGCCGCTGTTCCGCCCGGGCACCGCCGCGGGTTTCTCGGTTCCGCCCGAGGAGGCCCTCGCCGACAATCCCGAGGATGCGGACATCGTCGCGCAGATCAAGGAGCTGATCGAGACGCGCGTGCGCCCCGCGGTCGCCAATGACGGCGGCGACATCGTCTATCGCGGCTTCGACAAGGGGAAGGTCTATCTCCAGATGCAGGGCGCCTGCTCGGGCTGCCCTTCCTCGACCGCGACGCTCAAGAACGGGATCGAGCAGCTGCTCAAATATTATGTGCCCGAGGTCACCGAAGTGCGCGCCGTCTGATGGGCACGCCGCTCGACGAGGCGGGCCTCGACACGATCTTCCGCACCGCCCGCACTTACAACGGCTATCTGCCGGGCGAGGTGACCGAGGCGGATATCCGCGCGATCTACGAGCTGCTCAAGATGGGGCCGACCTCGGCCAACATGCAGCCCGCGCGTTTCGTCTGGTGCCTGTCGCAAGAAGCCAAGGACAAGCTCGCCGACTGCGCGACCGGCGCCAATCCGCCCAAGATCCGCAAGGCGCCCGCCGCGGTGGTGATCGGCATGGACTATGATTATCACGAGCAGCTGCCCTGGCTGTTCCCCCACACCGACGCCAGGAGCTGGTTTCCCGACCCCGACGCGCGCAAGATCCACGCGCTGCGCAACGGATCGCTGCAGGGCGCCTATCTGCTGATCGCCGCGCGCGCGCTCGGCTTCGACACCGGCCCGATGTCGGGGATCGACTTCGCGGCGACCGACCGCGCCTTCTTCGCCGATCAGCCTTCGGTCCATACCAATTTCATCGCCACGATCGGCCGCGGCGACCCCGCGAGCATCTTCGGCCGCAGCCCGCGCCCGGTCTTCGAGCAGTTCAACAAGATTGCCTGACACGACCATCCCGCTCACGCTTGTCATCGAGACCGCCACCGCCGCCTGCTCGGTCGCGCTGATCCGCGACGGCGTGGTGGTGGCAGCGCGTCACGAGGACGTCGGCCGAGGCCATGCCGAGCGGCTGGTCCCGATGATCGCCGAGCTGCCCGATGGCGGCCGCGCCGGCCGCATCCTCGTCGATTGCGGGCCCGGCAGCTTCACCGGCATCCGCGTCGGCATCGCCGCTGCGCGCGGGCTCGCGCTCGGCTGGAGCGCCGAGGTGGCGGGCTTCTCGTCGTTGCCATTGGTCGCCGCCGCCGCACTCGCCGCCGATCCGGCGCTCGATGCGCTTGCCGTCGTCCTCGAAGGCGGACATGGTGAGGTCTTCATGCAGGCCTTTACCCGACCGCTGGCCGAAACCGGCCCCTTTGCCTCGCGCCGACCCGACGCGGCGCTGGCCGCGCTCGGCGGCCGCCCGGCGATCGGCAACGGCGTTCGTCACGTCGCCGCGCTCGCCCCCGGGCTCGACCTGCGCGAGGCGCTGCCCCGGGCAGCCGACGCCGCGCTGCTTCCGCCCGGCTTCACCACGCTCCCGGCCCGGCCCATCTATGGCCGTGCGCCGGACGCCAAGCCGCTCGCGTCATGAGCACCGCGCCGCAACTGGTCGAGATCGTCCATGGCCGCCCAGCCGATCTGCCGGTGATCAACGCGATCATGGCCGAGGCGTTCGACCCACGCTTCGGCGAAGCCTGGACCCCCAGCCAGTGCATGGGGATGATCGCATTGCCGGGCGTGTGGTTCAGCATCGCGTGGAGCGGCGCGCAACCCGCCGGCTTCGCCCTCGCCCGGGCGGCGGTCGACGAAGCCGAGCTGCTGCTGCTCGCCATCCGCCCCGCGATGCGCCGCCGCGGCATCGGCACCGCGCTGCTGCGTTCGATCGTCGCCGATTCGCGCGAGCGCGGCGCGGCGGTGCTGCATCTTGAGGTGCGCGCCAACAACGACGCGGTCCGCCTCTATCGCGCCGAAGGTTTCGACAAGATCGGTGAACGGCGCGAATACTATCGCGGAAAAGAGGGCAAACTGTTCGATGCCCACACCTTTTCGCGCAAGATCGACTGAATCGACGAACAGCATTCGTACTGGACTTGCAATTGTTCCGCTTCGGATCGATAGGCTGTCGCGCGGTGTGTAACCTTGCTGCCGCGGCACCAGTTCGAAAGGATCACAATGGACGCCCAGAACGACATGCAGGAAACGCTGGTCACGCTAACCGCCGATATTGTTGCCGCACATGTCAGCAACAATAGCGTCGCCGTTTCCGACCTTCCGTTGCTGATCGCCAATGTCCATGGCGCGCTTGCGGGCCTGGGTACCAAGGCAGCCGAGCCGGAAGTCAAGAAGCAGGAACCGGCGGTGTCGATCCGTTCGTCGATCAAGCCGGACTATATCGTCTGCCTCGAGGACGGGAAGAAGCTCAAGATGCTGAAGCGGCACCTGATGACGCACTATCAGATGACGCCGGAACAGTATCGCGCCAAGTGGAACCTGCCCGCCGACTATCCGATGGTCGCGCCCAACTATGCCGAGCAACGTCGCAGCCTGGCCAAGAAGATCGGCCTCGGCACCAAGCGCCGCAAGCGCTGAGGTTTTTGGCGCCAGCCCGCTCCCCACCCGGCCACCCAGCGAGTGTACCGGGTAGCGGCAGCTGGCGCCGCATCCAGCGAACGCCGGCCGGGCCATGGGTCCGGCCGGCGTTTGCTGTTTCTCCGGTCCCCTTTTCCGTGGCGGTCATAAGCGCTACATCACCGCCATGGCCCGCAAGATCGATCTCGAAGCCCTTTGCCATGAAAAGGGTCTCCGCATCACCGAGCAGCGCAAGGTGATCGCCCGCGTCCTCTCCGAAGCGGAGGACCATCCCGATGTCGAGAAGGTCTATGCCCGCGCCTCGGCGATCGATCCCGGCATCTCGATCGCGACGGTCTACCGCACCGTCCGGCTGTTCGAGGAGGCGGGGATTCTCGACCGCCACGATTTCGGCGACGGCCGCGCGCGCTACGAGCCCGCGCCCGAGGCGCATCACGACCATCTGATCGACGTCGAGACGGGCAAGGTGATCGAGTTCGTCGATCCCGAGCTCGAGCTGCTCCAGAAGCAGATCGCCGAGCGCCTGGGCTTCCGCCTCGTCGATCACCGCATGGAACTCTACGGCGTCGCGCTCGACCGCAAGGCGTAGGCCTGTTGGCCGAAGCCTCGCGAAATGAGGACGCAGGCCTGTTGGCCGGGGCTTCGACAGGCAGCGCTGAGCCTTTGAGGGCCGGCGGAGATCCGAGGCGCCTCGACGCCGCAAAGGGTCTCACGACCGAGCTGACCCCGTCCGAATCCTTTCGCTTCTGGCGTCGCGTCGGGCTGCTGCTGCTCGCGGTGCTCACGCATGTGCCGATGCACTATCTGTGGCGGCTGTTGCGGCTGCCTTCGCCCTGGCCGCGCTGGTTCCTGCGCCGTGCGGGGCGGATCGCGGGCGCGCGCGTCGAGGTGATCGGCACGCCGCTGCGCCGCGATGTCTTCTACGTCTCCAACCACCTCTCCTGGATCGACATCCTCGCGCTCGGCGGCGCCAGCGGGACCGCGTTCGTCGCCAAGGCGGAGATCGGCACGGCGCCGGTGGTCGGCTGGCTTGCAAGCCTCAATCGCACCGTCTACGTCAAGCGCGAGAACCGCATGGGCGTCGCCGAGCAGATCAACGAGCTGCGCGACGCGCTTGCCGAGAACTGGGCGATCACGGTCTTCCCCGAAGGCACCACCACCGACGGCAAGTCGCTGCTGCCGTTCAAGACGCCGATGCTGCGCGTGCTCGAGCCGCCCCCACCGGGCGTGATGGTCCAGCCCGTGCTCCTCTATTATGGCGAGGTCGGGGAGGAGATCGGCTGGATCGGCGAGGAGAGCGGGATCAACAATGCGCGCCGCGTGCTCGCGCGCAGGCACAGCTTCGCGCTGCGCATCACCTTCCTCGATCCCTTCGACCCGCGCGATTTCCCGGGCCGCAAGGCCATCGCCGCGGAAAGCCGCCGTCGCATCGAGGACGCTTTGGTCGCCGCGCTCGGAGGCCCGCTGCGCCCATTTGCCTGGGCGGTCGCGCCGGTGAACTATGCGGGACCGACGCCCGCTACGGACTAGCGCCGGCGCTGCCGCGGCTTCTGCGCCACCGGCTTCAGCGGGGCATAGGGGACGCCGCCGTCGCTCACCACGTCGCGCATCTCCACCGCGCGGATGATCACGTCGTTGCTCGCGGTGACGACGTCGAACCCGGCGATGCGGAACGCCGCGAGATCGGCGCGCAGGAAGGGCGGGTCGGGCACCTTGGCGATCTGTTCGGGCACCAGCCGCGGCACCCCGCGCCGCACGCGCGGATCGACGATCTCATAGTCCACCACCGACACCGATGTGCCGAGCTCGGTGATCTCGAACAGCCGCCGCGCGAACTCGCGCGGGAAGCGGATGCAGCCGTGCGACGCGGGATAGCCCGGCAGATGCCCGGCATGCAGCGCGATCCCGGTCCAGGTCAGCCGCTGCATGAACGGCATCGGCGCGTTGCTGTAGAGGTTGGAGCGGTGGAACACCCGCTTCTGCAGGATGGTGAAGTCGCCCGGCGGGGTCGACTTGCCGCGCTTGCCGGTCGATACCGTGGACGCGGCGATCAGCACGCCGTCGCGATAGATATAGGCGATCTGACCCGGCAGGCTGATCAGGATCGAGATCGCGCCCGGCCCGCCGGCCTTCTGATACGCCGCTTCCTCCAGCCAGGCCCATTGCCCGTTGCGCAGCAGCACCTCGTCGGTTCCGGCGGCGCGAACCTGTTGCGCGGCGGCGGGTATCGCGGCGGCGAGCGCGAGCCCAAGCCCGCCCGCCAGCACCGTCCGATACCCTGCCCGCACTAGGTGATTCTCCGCCTCGACTCGCCCATGGTTAATGGCGATTCATCGAATTCGTGCCATGCAGGTGCACCGATTCAAAGCTGAATCCGTGAACGGCACGGTCCTGTTCCGGGCCGGCGAACCACGACAAACCGGGCCGCAGGCGGGGTGAAGTGGTGTCAAAGCGGGAACATGTTCAGGCGAATCGCGACGATCATTTGCTATATTCCTAGGAGAGAGCGAGTTTTTGTCGGGGCGCAGAGAGCGCATGAGTGAGATGATGGAAGCCGTGGCCTCGCGCCGCGCGTTTTTGAAGTCGGCGGCTGCGGTCGCGGGTACCGGGCTGCTTGCCGGCTGTGCCGCGCGCACCGTCTCGACCGCAGCGGTTCCGGCTCCGCCGGTTCCCGTCCCCACCCCGCCGCCGGTCGCGACTCCCGTGGTCCAGCCGGCGCGCACGGCGGTCGTCGCCCCGCGCGGCATCCGGCCCGAGCTGTTCCAGCGCGCGATGGCCGCGCTCCAGCGCCATGGCAGCCGTATCCGACAGCAGGACCGGATCGCGATCGCGGATTTCTCGCTGCCTTCCTCGCGGCTGCGCTTCCATCTCGTCGACCTGCACAATGGCGCCACGCGCTCGATGCTCGTCGCGCACGGCATCGGCTCGGATCCCGAGCATACCGGCATGCTCCAGCGCTTCTCGAACGAGGTGAATTCGGAAGCGACCTGCGAGGGCGCGTTCCTCGCGTCCAACTATTATGTCGGCCAGCACCAGCTGTCGCAGCGGCTGATCGGCCTCGATCCGACCAACAACAACGCACTCGACCGCGCGATCGTGATCCACGCCGCCTGGTATTCGAACGCCGACATGATCGCCAAGCACGGCAAGCTCGGCCGCAGCCAGGGCTGTTTCGCGGTGGGTGAGCGGGAGCTGGACAAGGTGTTCACGCTGCTCGGCGAAGGCCGCATGATCTACGCCGAAAAGAGCGCCTGATCCGGGTTAGTGGCGCGCCCGCCCGGTTGCGGCTAAGGCCGGGCGATGACCGAAACCCTTTCCCCGGTCCTGCCCGACGACGTGGACCGCGCCGCGCGCGACGTGCTCGAAGCCGCCTGCGCGAAAAAGCTCAGCCTCGCCACCGCGGAAAGCTGCACCGGCGGCATGCTCGCCTCGCTGCTCACCGATGTCGAAGGCGTGAGCTCGACCTTCGAGCGCGGCTTCGTCACCTATTCGATCGAGGCCAAGTGCGAGCTCCTCGGCCTCGCGCGCGACTTCGTCGAACGCTGCGGCGCGGTGAGCCGCGAGGTGGCGGTGGCGATGGCCGAGGGCGCGCTGGAGGGCAGCCATGCCGACATCGCATTGTCGATCACCGGTTTCGCCGGACCCGGCGGACCCGGCGACGAACCGGGCCTGGTCCACTTCGCCTGCGCACGCAAGGGGCGCGAAACCGCGCATCGCGAGAAGCATTTCGGCGATATCGGACGCGGACCGACCCGGATCGAATGCATGGCGGTCGCGTTGGAGATGCTCGGGGAGGCAATCCGCTGATGGCGAAGCACCGTTTCTATTCGATCCATGCTCATGGAATGGTGCGCGTCGGCGCCTGCACCCCGCTTGCCAGCGCTGGCGACATCGCCGCCAACACCGCCTCGCATATCGAGCTGGCGAAACAGGGTGATGCGGCCGGCGCGGACCTGCTCGTGTTCACCGAGCTCGGCATCACCGGCTATGCGATCGACGACCTGCACTTCCAGGACGCGGTGCTGCGCGCGACGCGGCAGGGCGTCGCCGACCTCATCGCCGCGAGCACCAAGCTCAAGCCCGTGCTGGTCGCCGGCGCCGCGCTCGAGCGCAACGGGCGGCTATATAACTGCGCGGTGGTGATCGCGCGCGGAAACGTGCTCGGCGTCGTCCCAAAGAGCTATTTTCCCAATTATCGCGAATATTACGAGAAGCGCTGGTTCGCCTCGGGAGCGGGCCTGTCGGGCGAGATCGAGCTGGCGGGGCAGACCGCGCCGTTCGGCACCGACCTGATCTTCGCCGCGGAAGACATGCCCGATTTCGTCTTCCACGCCGAGATCTGCGAGGATTTCTGGGCGCCGATCCCGCCCTCCACCTATGGCGCGCTCGCCGGCGCGACGATCCTGTGCAACCTCTCCGCCTCCAACGTCGTGGTCGGCAAGGCGCGCCAGCGCGCGATGCTGTGCGCGGCGCAGTCGGAGCGCGGCGTCGGCGCCTATGTCTTCTCCGCCGCCGGGCCGGGCGAGAGCACCACCGACCTCGCCTGGGACGGGCAGAGCCTGATCTACGAGCTTGGCGACCTGCTCGCCGCCTCGGGCCGCTTCGACCTCGAGCCCGAGATCGTCACCGCCGACATCGACGTCGCGCGGATCCGCCAGGAGCGGATGCGCTTCGGCACCTTCAACGACACCGCGGCGGCGCACGGCCATCCCGAGACCGAGTTCCGCCGCATCGGCTTCCGCCACGAGCCGGGCTTCGACGATACCGGCCTTCATCGCCGGATCCGCCGCTATCCCTTCGTCCCCAACACGCCCGAAAAGCTCGACGAGGATTGCTACGAAGCCTTCAACATCCAGGTCGAGGGGCTGCGCAAGCGCATCTCGGCGACCGGTTCGCAGAAGCTCGTCATCGGCATCTCGGGCGGGCTCGATTCCACCCATGCGCTGATCGTCGCGGCCAAGGCGATGGACCGCATCGGCCTGCCCCGCGCCAACATCCTCGGCTTCACCATGCCCGGTTTCGCGACCGGCGAGGGGACCAAGGGCAATGCCTGGGCGCTGATGAAGGCGCTCGGCGTCACCGGCGAGGAGATCGACATCCGCCCCGCCGCGCGTCAGCTCCTGACCGACATGGGGCATCCCTATGCGGCCGGCGAGCCGGTCTACGACATCACCTTCGAGAATGTGCAGGCCGGGCTGCGCACCGACTATCTCTTCCGCCTCGCCAACCAGCGCGGCGGCTTCGTCGTGGGCACCGGCGACCTCAGCGAGCTGGCGCTCGGCTGGTGCACCTATGGCGTCGGCGACCATATGTCGCATTATGCCGTCAACGCCGGGGTGCCCAAGACGCTGATCCAGTATCTGATCCGCTGGTGCGTCGCGACCGGCCAGTTCGACGCCGACACCGACAAGGTCCTGGAAGCGATCCTCGCGCAGGAAATCTCGCCCGAGCTGGTTCCCGCCGGCGCCGACGGCGCGCTGCAGAGCACCGAGGACAAGGTCGGGCCCTATGGCCTCAACGACTTCTTCCTCCATTATACCGTGCGCCACGGCCTCGCGCCGTCCAAGATCGCCTTCCTCGCCTGGCATGCGTGGAAGGACGCCGCGGCAGGCGAATGGCCGCTCGGCATCCCGGCCGAGGCGCGCGCGCAGTACGACCTCGCGACGATCCGCCACTGGCTCGAGAAATTCCTGTTCCGCTTCTTCGTGACCAGCCAGTTCAAGCGCAGCGCGATCCCCAACGGGCCCAAGGTCTCCTCCGCGGGCGCGCTGTCGCCGCGCGGCGACTGGCGCGCCCCGTCGGACGGCAGCGCCAAGCCGTGGCTCGACGAGCTGGAGGCGAACGTCCCGAAGAACTAGGGCCAATCGGCATTCAAGATTGAGCGTCCTTATTCCTCCCCCTCCGGGGGAGGAATGTTGAATGTCGATCCGCCTATTCCGTGCTCCTGCGACGGCAGGAGCCCAGGGTGGCAAAGGCAGCGTTCTTGGCTCCGGGCTCCTGCTTTCGCAGGAGCACTGGTCAGGTGACGAGCCGCTCCAACCCGGCGATCGTGTCGGCTTCGGCCGCGGGCTTGTCGGTGCGGATGCGGCTGATCCGCGGGAAGCGCATCGCCAGGCCCGACTTGTGGCGCTTGGAGGCGTGGATCGAATCGAACGCGACCTCCAGCACCAGCGTCTTCTCGACCTCGCGCACCGGCCCGAACCGCGCCACCGTGTGGTTGCGCACGAAACGGTCGAGCCATTTCAATTCCTCGTCGGTGAAGCCGAAATAGGCCTTGCCCACCGGCAGCAGCTCGCCGCCTTCGGTCCACGCGCCGAACGTATAGTCCGAATAGAAGGACGAGCGCTTGCCCGACCCGCGCTGGGCGTACATCAGCACGCAGTCGGCGTTGAGCGGGTCGCGCTTCCATTTGTACCATAGGCCCACGCGCCGCCCCGTGACATAGGGCGAATCGCGCCGCTTGAGCATCACCCCCTCGATCGCCGCGTCGCGTGCCCCCGCGCGCAGTTCCTCCAGCGCCGCGAAATCCGCCGCCTCGATCAGCGCCGAGACGTCGAACCGCTCGGGATCGAGCCGCGCCGCGAACGCCTCCAGCCGCTTCCGCCGCTCGCCCCAGCCGAGCTCGCGCAAATCCTCGACCCCGTCGAACAAGATGTCGTAGAGCCGCACGAACGCCGGATAGTCCGCCAGCATCTTGGCCGGCACCTGCTTGCGCCCGAGCCGCTGCTGCAGCGCGTTGAAGCTCGCCGCGCCGCCTTCTCCGCCCTGCGCCTCGCCCTTCACCAGCAGCTCGCCGTCAAGCACGCCCGGCGTCGCGAACGCCGCCGCGACCTCGGGGAAGCTCCCGGTGATGTCGTCGCCCGCGCGGCTGTAGAGCCGGGTCTCGCCCGCGACATGGACCAGCTGGACGCGGATTCCGTCCCATTTCCACTCGGCCGCATAGTCGGCGAGATCGACCTCAGTCTCCTCCAGCGGGTGCGCGAGCATGAACGGACGGAACACCGGCACGTCGGCCGCGGTCGGCTGCGCGCCGCGCCCCTCGGCCCAGTCGAACAGCGGCGCATAGGGCGGCTGAAGTCCGTGCCACACCTCCTCCACCGCATCGACGTCGAGTCCGAACGCCTCGGCCAGCGCGGTCTTGGCGAGCCGTGCCGACACACCCACCCGCAACGCCCCCGTCGCGAGCTTGAGCAGGGCATAGCGCTCGTCGGCCTCGAGCCGGTCGAGCATCGCGCCGAGCGCGGCGGGGGCGTCGGAGCGCGACAGGCTGCCGAGCCGGTCGACCACCGCGCTCACCGTCAGCGGTTCGCCGACAGGCGGGGGCACCGCAGGCTCGGGCCAGATCAGCGCCACCGTCTCCGCGGTATCACCCACGAAATCGCGGCTCAGGCTGAACAGCACCGGATCGACGCGCTCGCTCACCAGCGCGCGGATGATCGCCGGCTTGACCGCGGGCAGGTCGAGGTCGCCGGTCAGTGCCGCCATGGCCCAGCCGCGATCGGGATCGGGTGTCGCCTTGAGATACGCGCCGATCAGCCGCAGCTTTGCGTTGCGCGAGCGCGTATAGATCAGCCGGTCGAGCAGGTCGGCGAAAGCGCGCATGACGGCTGAACATGGCGCAGCCGCAACGGTTCCGCCAGGGTGTGTACCCAATACCGGCAACGGCCGTGACGGAGCGGATTTTGGTGCACAGGCAGGAGCGAGGAAGGAGCGATGGGTTTCCATCGTGACTGACGAGCGACGCCGCTGTGCGCCAAAAGACGCCCGCCCCGAAGGGGTCGCCGTGGGAAGCGGCGATCACGACCATTGCCGGTATTGGGTACACACCCTAGACGGGGCGCCATGAAGCGCGTGCTCGCCGTCCTGCTGCTGCTCGCGCTGGCGATTCCGCTCATCGGCTACCGCAACGCCACCGCCGATCCCCTCGTGCGCCGCGCCAATGTCGGGTTCGAAAGCTGGCCCGCCGCCGCGCCGCCGGTCCGCGTCGCATTGCTCGCCGACATCCACGTCCAGGGTCCCGACCTCAGCCCCGAGCGCATGGCGCGCATCGCCGCCCAGGTGACCGCGCAGAAGCCCGACCTGATCCTGATCGCGGGCGATTTCAGCGGCGACCGCGCGCTCAGCACCCGCCTCTATTCGGAAGCCGAGATCGCCGCCTCGCTCAAGGGGCTGAAGGCGCCGCTCGGCGTCCATGCCGTGCTCGGCAACCACGATCACTGGCGCGACGGCTCGGCGATGCGGCGCGCGGTGACCGCCGCGGGCATTCGCGTCCTCGCCAACCAGGCGGTGCGCGCAGGCCCGCTCATCATCGCCGGCGCCGACGACATCCATACCGGCAATGCCGACGTCGAAGCGCTGGCTCGCGCCGCCGCGGCATTGCCCGGCCCGACCGTGGTGCTGAGCCACAGCCCCGACATCGCGCCGCTATTGCCGCCGCGCTTCGGCCTGGTGCTGGCAGGGCATACGCATTGCGGCCAGATCGTCCTGCCGCTGGTCGGCTATCTCGCCACCGCCTCGCGCCATGGCGAGCGCTACGCCTGCGGCATGATCCGCGAGCCGGGCCGCACCACGATCGTCTCGGGCGGGATCGGCACCAGCGTGCTGCCGTTGCGCTTCGGCGCGCCGCCCGATTTCTGGATCGTCACCATGGGCCCTCTCGCGCCGGCCGCAACGGCGCGCTAGGTTCCGTGCCGCCCCGTGGGCCGGCCGCGATTCGCGCGTGCCGTTGGGAGGGATTGCCTAGATGAAGACTGCCCTGTTCGCCGCGCTCGCGGCCGTCACGCTCGCCCCCGTTGCCGCGGCGCAGACGGCGCCGGCCCCGGCGCCCGCCGCTCCGGCAGCAGCAGCCGCCGCCAAGTTCAACCTCGACACGCCGATCCAGGACATCGTCGCCGACGCCAAGGCCAAGGCCGCGCTCGAGGCCAATCTGCCCGGCATCACGACCCATGAATCCTACGAGATGTTCAAGGGCATGAGCCTCAACCAGCTGTCCGGCTATGCCGCCGACAAGCTCACCCCCGAGGTGCTCGCCAAGACCGCGAAGGCGCTCGCCGAGGTGAAGTGACTCGATCGGCCCCGGGCGCGCGCGTCCGGGGTCAGTCCCGCGGCCCGAAATTGAGCAGCCGCGTCACGCGATAGTCGAGCACGCCCACCACCAGATACACCGCCGCCTGCTTGAGCCGCGTCCACGGACCGGTGCGTGCACGATGCAGCTCGGGCGTCACCTCGAGCGACCGCGCCACCTCGGCATCGACATAGGCGCCGACATGCGCGGCGAAGGCGCGGTCCTCGATGCGCAGCATCACCTCGAGATTGAGGAACAGGCTGCGCATGTCGAAATTGGCCGATCCGATCTGCACCGCGTCGTCGATCACGAACAGCTTGGTGTGCAGCTTGGTCGGCAGATACTCGAAGATCCGCACGCCGCGCCGCAACAGCCCGCGATAGGTGAAGCGCGCCGCCCAGATCGTCAGCGCATTGTCGGTGATCGAGGGGAGCACGATCCGCACGCTCCCGCCGCGCCGCGCCGCGCGGCCGAGGCGCAGCAGCATCGCCGGGCTCGGGAAGAAATAGGCGGCGAGGATGTCGATTCGCCGCGCATGCTTGAGGTCGCGCCGCACCGCGCGCGCCCAGGGGGACAGCCGCCGCGTCGGCCCGCCCATCAGCCAGCGCAGCCGGCCCTCGGGCTCGCTCCAGTCGGCGAGCGCCTTGCGCAGCACGCGCAGCGGCGCGCGGGGCCGCTTCGCCCAGCGCCACAGCGCGTCGAAATAGCCGCTCAGCCGCGCCGCCGCGGGGCCCTCGACCAGCAGGCCGAGGTCGCGCCATCCGTCGCTCCCCGGCGCGCCGAAATAATCGTCCTGGATGTTGAACCCGCCGATGATCGCGCGCGCGGCGGCCGTCTCGGCATCGGCCAGCGCGACCTTCTGGTGGTTGCGCAGCAGATAGCGGCGGCCGAGCCGCGGCACGAAGAAGCAGACATTGCCCCCCGCCTCGCGCAGCGGCGCGAAGAAGTCCTTGTCATAGACGGGGTCGCTGCCGAGCCCGTCGACGATCAGCGTCACCTCCACCCCGCGTGCCACCGCCGCGGTCATCGCGTCGCGCACCCGCTCGCCCACCGCGTCGTCGGTATAGATATAGTAGAGCAGCCGCAGCGAGACCTGCGCGCCCTCGATCAGCGCGATCAGCGCCTCCAGGCGCCGGGGGCCGGTGTCGAGCAGGGTCAGCCGGTTGCCCTCGACCGCGAATACCGGCTGCGGCGGGGGTTCGGGCGGCAAGCCTTGCGCGATTGCGGGTCGGTTCGGGTCGGCCTGCTGCATCGCGCCCGGATTGCACCAAGCGCGCGCGCATC
Organism: Sphingomonas sp. MS122; assembly: GCF_049532975.1. Taxonomy (GTDB): domain Bacteria; phylum Pseudomonadota; class Alphaproteobacteria; order Sphingomonadales; family Sphingomonadaceae; genus Sphingomonas. The sequence continues at coordinate 1,088,935 of NZ_CP186695.1, forward strand.
GCCAGCCCCCGATTTTCTTGACTCTTGCCGGGGGCGACCCTAGATGGCGCCCTTTCCTGTATTCCCTGCCCGAAGGAAGCGTTTCATGGCGCGCGTCACAGTCGAGGATTGCGTCGACAAGGTCTCCAACCGATTCGATCTGGTGCTGCTCGCCGCACAGCGTGCGCGGCAGATCTCGGGCGGCGCCGAGCTCACGCTCGAGCGCGACCGCGACAAGAACCCGGTCGTCGCGCTGCGCGAGATCGCCGAAGAGACCGTCCGTCCGGACAATCTCGAGGAATCGCTGGTCGGCAGCCTGCAGCGCGTGCAGATCGACGACGAGGAAGCGCCCGACGAGGTCGGCTCGCTCGCCGCGTCGGCCGAGGCGCTGCGCCTCACCGCCGCCGCGCCGCCGCGCAACCAGAATCTGGGCGCCGACTACGACGGCTGATCCGTTTCGGACTAGATGACCGATAACAAGCGCCGGCATCCCCTTGGGATGCCGGCGTTTTTATATTTTCGCGAGTCACAACAAGCACTTGATCGCCTTCGCTCCGAATCGGACAATCGCTGATCCGAATCGGGGGGAATGCCGTTGGGCATCGAGGCGGTCATCCTGGGTGTCGACGCCGTCGCGCGCGAGGCGATGCTGTTCGCGGCGATCGGCTTTCTCATCGGCGGGGTCGACGACCTCGCCGTCGACCTGGTCTATTTCTGGTCCAGCACCGCCAGATGGCTGAGGCCCGCGCCGCGCCGCGCGCCCGCCCGCGACGGCGGCCGCCTCGCAGTGTTCATCCCCGCCTGGGACGAGTCCGCGGTGATCGGCCAGATGCTGCGCGCCGCGCTCGCGCGCTACGATTATGCCGATTACCGGCTCTATGTCGGCGTCTATCCCAACGATCCCGCGACGCTCGCCGCGGCCGGCGCGGTCGCCGCCGAGGATGCGCGGGTCCGCATCGTGATCAACGATCGGCCCGGCGGCACCACCAAGGCCGATTGCCTCAACGCCGTGTGGCGCGCGCTGCTGCGCGACGAGGCGGTCGAGGGGCGCGTGCGCGCGGTCGTGCTGCACGATGCCGAGGACGTGGTTCACCGCGACGAGCTCGGCGTGATCGCCGCCTGGCTCGCCGATCACCAGGCGGTGCAGATCCCGGTCCTGCCGCTGCCCGATCCGCGTTCGCCGCTGATCGCCGGCCACTATCTCGACGAGTTCGCCGAAGCGCACGCCAAGAACCTCGGCGTGCGCGAGGCGCTGGGCGCCGCGCTGCCCTTCGCCGGGGTCGGCTGCGCGATCGACCGCGCGCTGCTCGGCCGCATCGCCGACGCGCGCGGCGGGCTCCCGTTCGACGAATCGAGCCTGACCGAGGATTATGAGCTCGGCCTCACCGTCGCGGCGATGGGCGGCCGGACCAAGCTCGCGCGCAGCTACGACGTCGACGGCCGGCTCGTCGCGGTGCGCGGCTATTTCCCCTCGGCGCTGCCCGCGGCGGTGCGGCAGAAGGCACGCTGGATGACCGGCATCGCGCTCGCCGGCTGGGACCGCACCGGCTGGGCGCGCAAGGGCTCGCTCGGCGAGCATTGGATGCGCATGCGCGACCGGCGCGCGACGCTGGCGATCCCGGTGCTGGCGATCGCCTATGTCGCGCTGATCGCCTGGGGCGCGTCGCTCGCCATCCATCTCGCCGCCGGATCGCCGCTGCCCGTGCCCGAGGGGGCGGTGCGCTGGATGCTCCTGGCGAACGGCGCGCTGCTCGGCTGGCGCGTCGCGATGCGCGCGCTGTTCACCGGCCATGCGTTCGGCCCGGTCGAAGCGATGCTGTCGATCCCGCGCCTCTTCGTCGCCAATCTCGTCGCGCTGCTCGCGGCGCGGCGGGCGATCGCCATCTACCTCCCCACGCTGCGCGGCCAGCGCCCCGTGTGGGACAAGACCGCGCATCATTTCCCCGAAGCCGAGGAAAGCACCCCGGCATGAACGGGCGAGGCCGGCCGCTGCGCTTCGTCGCGCTGGTCGCCTTTGGCTGGGCGAGCGCGCGCACGGTCATGCTCTGGCCCGAGGGCGCGTCGCTGCCCGAGGCGATCGAGGCCGCCTTTCCCCTCCGCCCCGCCGCCGCCGCGACGGCGCCGAAAGCGGAGCCCGTTCGGCCCGCGGTCCGCGCGCTTCCGGCCGCGAGGCGCCCGCCCGCCGCGCCAGCGCGTCTCGCGGGCGAATCCATCGTGGCACGCGGCGATCCCGCGCGGATCAACCTCGCCACGCTCGGCCTGGTCGCGTTCGGCCGGGAGGAAGCGCTCGGCATCGCGCCGGGAACGCTCCCCCGGCACCCGGCGCCGCCCTCGATGCTGCCCGAGCCCGCCCAGCCCTCGCGCTGGTCGGCGAGCGCCTGGTTCGTCACGCGCCGCGGCGCGGCATCGGGCGGCGCGATGCTCGGCGGCGACCAGGCAGGCCTGCGCATCGCCTATCATCCGGGAAGCGGGCGCATCGCATTGTTCGCGCGCCTGACCGCGCCGCTCGCGGGACGCGGCAAGGAAGCGGCCGTCGGCGTCGACTGGCAGCCGACCGCGGCGCCCGTGCGCGTCGTCGCCGAATATCGCGCGGGCCTCGACGGCGTGCCGGGCGGTCCCGCGCTCGGTGTCGTGGCGGGTGTCCATGGCGTGCCGCTGCCGCTCGATTTCAAGCTCGAAGCCTATGGCCAGGCAGGTGCGGTGGCGCGCAAGCGGATCGATCCGTTCGCCGACGGCGCATTGCGCGTCACGCGCGAGATCGCCCGCGCCGGCAACGCCAGGTTCGATGTCGGCGCCGGCGCCTGGGGCGCGGCGCAACGCGAGGCCGCACGGCTCGATATCGGCCCGAGCGCGATCGCCACCGTGCCCGTCGGCGACAACGCCATCCGCGTCGCGATCGACTGGCGCGAGCGCGTCGCCGGCGATGCCCGGCCCGGCTCGGGGCCCGCGCTCAGCCTCGGCGCCGACTTCTAACCACTTTCCTGCGCGCCTGCCTTCCGCATGCCCCGATGAGCGGCTACGCAGGGGTGCCCATGGATCTCTACCTTCCCATCGCCAATCTCTCGGTCAACGCGATCGTTATCGTGATGCTGGGGCTGGGCGTCGGGCTGCTCTCGGGCATGTTCGGGGTCGGCGGCGGGTTCCTCACCACGCCGCTGCTGATCGTCTATGGCATCCCGCCCACCGTCGCCGCCGCCTCCGCCGCGAGCCAGGTGACCGGGGCGAGCGTGTCGGGCGTGTTCGCGCATCTGCGGCGCCAGGGCGTCGATCTGCATATGGGCCTGGTGCTGATCGCGGGCGGGGTGCTCGGGTCGGGCGCGGGCGCGGTCCTGTTCCGGCTGCTCCAGGCGAGCGGCCAGATCGATACCGTGATCGCGGTGCTCTACGTGCTGATGCTCGGCTCGATCGGCTGGCTCATGCTCTCCGAATCGCTCGGCGCGATCCGCGCGTCGCGCACCGGCGAGCCCCCCCGCGCGAAGCGGCGGCGCCACCACCCGATGGTCGCGGCGCTGCCGCTGCGCTGGCGCTTCTACCGCTCGGGCCTCTACATCTCGCCGCTCGCGCCGCTGCTGCTCGGCTTCGCTACCGGCATCCTGACGATGCTGCTCGGCGTCGGCGGCGGGTTCATCCTGATCCCGGCGATGCTCTATCTGCTCGGCATGCCGACCCAGGTCGTCGTCGGCACCTCGCTGTTCCAGATCCTGTTCGTCAGCGCCGCCGCGACGATGGTGCATTCGGTGACGACCAAGGCGGTCGACATCGTCCTCGCCGTGCTGCTCCTGCTCGGTTCGGTGGTCGGCGCGCAGCTCGGCACCCGCTTCGCCGCGCGCGCCAAGCCCGAATATCTCCGCCTCGCCCTCGCGCTGATGGTGCTGCTGGTGGCGCTGCGCATGCTGCTCGGCCTCGCCTGGCGCCCGGACGAGATCTACACGGTGCAGCCGGGATGAGGGGAGAGCTCGCATCTGTTTCGGCTTCGCTGAAACGCCGCGCCGGCCCGCTCCTTCTCGCGCTCGCCGCGCCGCTGCTGCTCGGCCAGGCCGGGCCGGTGCTGGTACCCGACGTGTCGCAGCGCGAGATCGAGATCGCCTACAGCTTCACCGGCGCCGACCTGCTGCTGTTCGGCGCGATCGTCGACGACCGCGGACGCGCCCCGGAAGCGGGCGAGCCGCCCGCCGACATCGTCGTCGTCGTCAAGGGGCCGACCGAATCGGTGCTCGTGCGCGAGAAGCAGAAGATCGCCGGCATCTGGGTCAACGCCGATCGCACCCGCTACCGCTCGGCGCCGTCCTTCTACGCCATCGCCTCGTCGCGCCCGATCCGCGACATCGTCGACGCACGGACGCGGGCGATCTACGAGCTCGGCCTCGACAGCCTCCAGCTCTCGCCCGCCTCGGGCGCGGTGCCCGCGGTGCAGGCGCGGTTCGATTCCGGCCTGGTCGACCTCAAGAAGCGCACCGGCCTCTACTACGAGGCGCCGGGCACGGTCGAGATCTCCGACGGCGTGCTCTATCGCGGCCGCGTCAACATCCCCGCCCGCGTCCCCGTCGGCCGCTTCACCGCCGAGACCTTCCTGATCCGCGACGGCCGCGTCCTCGCCGCCGCCGTTCGCGACATCGACATCCGCAAATCGGGCTTCGAGCGCTGGATCGCGCGCGCCGCCGAACGCTCCTCGGTGCTCTACGGCATGGCGGCGGTGCTGCTCTCGGTCTTTTTCGGCTGGGCGGCGGGTGCGATCTGGAGGAGATTCTGACGATTGCATTGGGCGCGGCGCCGGCCACAAAACGCAAGCACGCGAACCCAATCTTTACTTTGAATGCTCCATATCGGTCCGGTTTGAACCGGGGAGCAACGTGCCTTGACGACCGAGGATCTGGGCGGACAGCATTTTGATCATATCCGTCCCGCCTCCGATGCGGCGCTGCCGGCTGCCCCCAGGGCGTTGACCGGCATCGGCTCGGTGTTCGCGATCGGCGGCGCGTCGAGCGAGGTCGTGCTCGATCCGGTCGCGCTCGAATCGCTCTCGGGCAGCGCCGATCCCGCGGTAGCCAATGCCGGCACGGTCGGCAGCCAGGTCAAGATCCGCGCCGGTGCCACCTGGCTGGTGGCGAACGTCCGCGCGCTCCGCGCCGACGATGCGAGCGGCCGCATCCTCGCCCAGGTCGACTTCCTCGGCGAAGGCGTCGAGGAGAAGCTGACCGGCAAGCTCTACGGCTTCCGCCGCGGCGTCACGCGCTACCCCGCGCCGGGCACCGCGGTGTTCCCGGTCTCGACCGCGGATCTGAAGCAGATCTACGCCGCCGACGACCGCCCGCATATCGAGGTCGGCAACGTCTATCCGACCAAGGACATCCGCGCCGCGCTCTATGTCGACGCGATGCTCGGCAAGCATTTCGCGCTGCTCGGCTCGACCGGCACCGGCAAGTCGACCAGCGCCGCGCTGATCCTGCACCGCATCTGCGACCTCGCGCCGCGCGGCCACATCGTGATGATCGACCCGCATGGCGAATATTCGGCGGCGTTCCAGACCAATGGCGCGCTGTTCGACGTGTCGAACCTCGCCATGCCCTATTGGCTGATGAACTTCGAGGAACATTGCGAGGTCTTCGTCACCACCGAAGGGTCGGACCGCCAGATCGACGCCGACATCCTCGCCAAGTGCATCCTGATGGCCAAGCAGAAGAACCGGCTCGCCGCCGAGTTCGGCAAGCTCACCGTCGACGCGCCGATCCCCTATCTCCTGTCCGATCTCACCACGACCATCCAGAACGAGATGGGCAAGATGGACAAGGCGACCGATACCGCTCCCTATCTGCGCCTCAAGGGCAAGATCGACGAGATCAAGGCCGATCCCCGCTATGCCTTCATGTTCTCCGGCATGCTGGTGGCGGACACGATGGCGAACTTCATCAGCCGCATCTTCCGCCTGCCCGGCGACGGCAAGCCGATCTCGATCATCGACGTGTCGGGCGTGCCGAGCGAGATCACCTCGGTCGTGGTCGCGGTTCTGAGCCGGATGGTGTTCGACTATGCGATCTGGTCGCGCGGCGAATCGCAGCGCCCGATCCTGCTGGTGTGCGAGGAAGCGCACCGCTATGTCCCCAACGAGCGCAACGCCGACGGCTCCTCGGTCGGCCGCATCCTCAGCCGCATCGCCAAGGAAGGCCGCAAATACGGCGTGTCGCTCGGCCTGATCACGCAGCGCCCGTCGGACCTTGCCGAGGGCGTGCTGTCGCAGTGCGGCACGATCATCGCGATGCGCCTCAACAACGATCGCGACCAGGCGTTCGTGCGCGCGGCGATGCCCGAGGGCGCGCGCGGCTTCCTCGACTCGATCCCGGCGCTGCGCAACCGCGAGTGCATCATGGTCGGCGAGGGCGTGGCGACGCCGGTGCGCGTCGCGTTCGATTCGCTCGAGGAGGCCAAGCGCCCGGCGTCGAGCGATCCGGTCTTCTCCGAGCTGTGGAAGCATAGCGGCGGCGAGGATTCGAGCCTCGAACGCACCATTCGCCGCTGGCGCGCCCAGGGACGCTGATCCCGCCCGCGTCAGCGCGGGATCGGCAAAACGAACCGGCCGGGCGCAAGCGCTTCGCGAGCGAACGCCGCCTGTCGCACGGCGCCGCGGAACGGGCTGACCCGGTTCATCCGCATCCCGATCGAGGCGCGGCCCGGCGCCTGCGGCGTGAAGGCGAGCGGCGCCTCGGCCTGCAGCGCGCCGTTCACATAGGCACGGTAGATCGACCCGTCATAGCTTTGCGCGACATGATACCAACGCCCGACCGGGAAGCGCTTCTCCGGGACGATCAGGGGCTGCCGATAGCCCGGGCCGAGCACGAACGTGTCGAGATGCCATTCGCCCCCCTCGACGCGGATCTCGAACAGCATGCGCGATCCGGTCTTCGCCGTCGGATCGGTGCCTTCGCCGCCACTCTCCAAATGGAACCAGCGCTGCTCGAACGCGCCGCCATCGGGCCGGAACAGCGCCTCGAAGGTGAAGCGCGCGGCCCCGGCCAGCGGATGCGCGTCGACGAACAGCACGTCGCGCACGCCGTCGAACGCGACCGCACGGCCGAGCGGCGAGCGGATCACGCGCGGCGCACCCTCGACGCGCACGTCGCGCCCGCCGATCCGCTTCAGATTGTCGAAGGTCCAGATCTCCGCCCGGCCGTGCGCCAGAGCGGGAGTCGCCGCCACTGCCGCCAGCCCGCCGATCAGCGTGCGGCGATCGATCACTCCTCGCGCTCGGCCTGCTTCACCCGCGTACCGCCCACCGGCACCGCGAGCAGCCGCGCGAGCTTGGCCTTGAACTCGCGCAAGTCGCCGCCGCTCAGCGACTGGACGACCGAGAAGGACACCGAACGCGGATTGATCGCGACGCCGTTGCGATAGAGCTCGTAATGGAGGTGCGGCCCGGTCGAGATGCCGGTCGAGCCGACATAGCCGATCACCTGGCCGCGCGTGACGCGCTGGCCGCTGCTCACCGCGATCCGGCTCATATGGCCATAGCCGGTACCCATGCCCGCGCTGTGGTTCAGCCGCACGAAATTGCCATAGCCGCCATTGCGCCCGGCAAAGGCGACCGTGCCGTCGTTCGCCGCGCGGATCGGCGAGCCATAGCCCGCGGCGATGTCGAGCCCCTTGTGCATGCGCGAGAAGCCGAGCACCGGATGCCGGCGCAGGCCGAAGCCCGAGCTGATCCGGCCCGAGGCGGGCATCGCCATCTGGCCCTTGCGCTCGCCCGTGCCCTTGCCGTCATACCAGGTGGTGCGGCCATCCTCTTCCCAGCGCACCAGCTGGAGCTTGCCCGCTTCGCCGTTGAGCCCGGCATAGAGGAGATTGCCCATCTGCACTTCGCCGGTCGCCGCCTTGGCCTGCTCGACGATGATGTCGAACTCGCTGTCGGCGCCGACCCGGCCGATCGGCACGCGCGTCGCGATCGAGCGGATATAGGCCTCGACCGCCTTGGCGGGCACGCCCGCGGCGCGCGCCGAGCGATAGAGGCTGTCGCCGACCCGCCCGCGCACGCGCAGCGGGGTGTGGTCGATCGCGATCGGGATCTCGTTGAGCGCGAGCGCGGAACCGCTGCGCACCAGCTCGAGGCTGAGGTCGAAGCGCGCGCGGAACGCCAGCTTCTCGAGCGGGCGCGGCTGCGACTTGTCGGTGCGGCGGCCGAGCGTCAGGTCGAGCTGCGTGCCCGACTTGAGGTCGCCGAGCGCCACCGCCTCCGCGACCAGGTCGGCGGCGCGCGCCGCGTCGCCCTTGCCGACGCCCGAGCGCATCAGCGCGGTCTGCAACGCGCCGCCGCTGCCCAGGGTCACCGTATGCTGCAGGATCGGGCGTTCGGGCGTGTCGGTGAGGTTGGCGACGAGGTTGGTCGCGCCGAGCCTGGTGCCCGTGGTCGATCCGGCGGCGAGCGGCGCGATCGCCTGCGCGCGCGCGATATCGGCGTCGGTGCCGGTCAGCGCGCCGGGCACGCTGGCATAGATCGGCCGTTCGAAGCCGGGCGCGAGCAGCACCACCGCCGCGCACAGGCCGGCGCAGGTCGCAGCGCCGCGGAACCATTCGCCGCTGCCGATCCGCGACCCGAGGTCGGGAACCAGGTCGAGATCGGGAAAGCGCTCGCGCAACTTGTCGGCGATGGTCGGCTTGCGGATGACGAGCGCGCGGCCGAACGAGCGTGCGTTGGTGCCGCCCGCTTGCTCAAGCCCATGATCGCCGCGCAGGAACAAGGTGCGCTGCCCCCCAACAATTACCGTGCGCCGACCCCCGGCACCGGAAGAATGGTTGTGGAACCAAGTCCCTAAAGTCAAATTAAGCAGGCTGACCATTATGGGTAGTTGCGGCGAGTCGTGCGGCGGCGGGGACAGGTCGTGCCGCCCCGTGTTTCATCGCGGGAACAAGTAACACAGGCACTTGCGCGGTCGGCGCCGCCGCCCGATCTTGGACGGTGTAATGAGCCGCTTCGCCAACAGCCCGGTCACCGCGGTGCTCGGGCCCACCAACACCGGCAAGACGCATCTCGCGATCGAGCGGCTGATGGGCCATTCGAGCGGGATGATCGGCTTCCCGCTGCGGCTGCTCGCGCGCGAGGTCTATGACCGGGTGGTCGCGGTGAAGGGGGCGAAGGAAGTCGCGCTGGTCACCGGCGAGGAGCGCATCGTCCCGCCGGGCGCGCGCTGGTTCCTGTGCACCGCGGAATCCATGCCCGCCAATCGAGAAGTCGGCTTCGTCGCGATCGACGAGGGCCAGCTCGGCGCCGATCCCGAGCGCGGCCATGTCTTCACCGACCGCATCCTGCGCGCCCGCGGCCGCGACGAGACGATGATCCTCGGCTCGGATTCGCTGCGTCCGGTGCTGCGCAAACTGGTGCCCGAAGCCGAGATCGTCTCGCGCCCGCGCTTCTCGACCCTGCGCTACGCCGGCGCCAAGAAGCTCTCGCGCCTGCCCAAGCGCTCGGCGATCGTCGCCTTCTCGGCCGAGGAAGTGTACGCCGTGGCCGAGGCGCTGCGCCGCCTGCGCGGGGGCGCGGCGGTGGTGATGGGCGCGCTGTCCCCGCGCACCCGCAACGCCCAGGTCGCGATGTTCCAGTCGGGCGAGGTCGACTATCTCGTCGCCACCGACGCGATCGGCATGGGCCTCAACCTCGATGTCGGTCATGTCGCCTTCGCGTCGCTGTCGAAGTTCGACGGCCGGCGCCAGCGCCGCCTGACCATCGCCGAGATGTCGCAGATCGCCGGCCGCGCCGGGCGCCACCAGCGCGACGGCACCTTCGGCGCCCTGGTCGAAGAAGGGCCGGGCGCCTTCCTGCCCGAGGAGATCCAGGCGATCGAGGACCACGCCGTCCCGCCGCTCGATCACCTGTTCTGGCGCGAGGGCGAGCCCGATCTCGCCAGCCTCGACGCGCTGATCGCCAGCCTCGAGCGCAAGCCCGACTCCCCCGTGCTGCGCGCCGCGCCCGAGGCGGTCGATCTCGCCGTGCTCAAGCGGCTCGCGGGCGAGGATTGGGTGCGCGATCGCGTGCGTTCCTCCAACGCGGTCGGCCGGCTCTGGGCCGCGTGCGGCCTGCCCGATTTCCGCAAGCTCGGCGCCGACCCGCACGCCCGCTTCGTCGCGCGCGTGTTCCGGCACCTGAGCGAAGGCACCGGCCACATCCCGCACCAGTGGTTCGCCGACGAGATCGCTCGGCTCGACCGCATGGACGGCGATGTCGAGACGATCGCCGGCCGCATCGCCGCCGCGCGCAGCTGGGCCTATATCGCGCAGCGCGCCGACTGGCTCGCCGACCCCGCGCTCTGGGCCGAACGCACCCAGTCGCTCGAGGAGAAGCTCTCCGACGCGCTCCACGCCAGCCTGACGCAGCGCTTCGTCGACAAGCGCACCACCGTGCTGCTGCGCCAGATCGGCGCGGGCGCCTCGCACCTCCCCGTCGTGGTCGGGCCGGAGGGCGAGGTCAGCGTCGAGGAGCATGTCCTCGGCCACCTCAACGGCTTCCGCTTCGTGGTCGAGCCCGACGCGCGCGCCGCCGACAAGCGCATGCTGCTGGCGGCGGCCGAGAAGGGGCTGGCGGGCGAGCTGCGCCGCCGCGGCGACGCGCTGATGGTGGCCTCGGACGAGGAACTCGCGCTCGCGACGGCGACCGTGACGTGGCGCGCCGTGCCCGTCGCCACGCTCGAACCCGCCGGCAACCCGGTCCGCCCGCGCATCCGGCTCGACCGCGCGCTCGACGTGCTCGACGCGCGCGTCCGTGCCGCTGTGCAGGCGCGGATCGAGCGCTGGTTCGCCGACCGCATCGCCGCCGACCTCCCCGACCTCGCCACGCTCGATGCGCTGAGCCGTGACGCCGCCGCGGGCGGCCGCGTGCGTGCGCTCGCCGGACTGCTGGTCGAGGCGGGCGGACTGCTCCCGCGTCGCGCCGCCGGCGCGCTGGTCGAGGCGCTCGACCCGAACGACCGCAAGCGGCTGCGCAAGGCCGGCGTGACGATCGGTACGCTCGACATCTTCGCGCCCGCGCTGCTCAAGCCGCGCCCCGCCGCCGCCCGCCGCGCGCTGCTCGGCCTCGACGGCGCCCCGCCCGAGGGCGCCACCGCTCTCCCCCGCGCCGCGCCCGGGGCCGATCTCGAGCACGGCTTCCGTCCGTTCGGCACGCAGGCGGTGCGCATCGACCTCGCCGAGCGCATCGCCCGCGCCGCGCACGACGCGCGCAAGGGCCGCACCCCCTTCACCCCCGATCCCGCGCTCGCCACCTCGATGGGCCTCACCACCGACACGCTCGCCCGGCTGATGGTGCAGATCGGCTTCCAGAGCGTGCGCACCCCCAAAAGCGAGCCGCAGCGCTGGGTGTGGAAGGGGCTGACCCCGCTCGCCAAGCCCAAGGCGCCGCCGCGCGACACCTCGATGGGCCGCGCCTTCGCCCGGCTCGCGGAGCTCGTCGATGAGTGATCCCGGCGCGGCAATGCGCCTCGACCGCTTCCTGTGGTTCGCGCGGCTGGTGAAGACGCGGGGCGCCGCGCAGGACATGGCCGAGGCGGGCACGCTGCGCCTCGACGGACGGCGGATCGAGCGCTCCTCGGCACAGGTCCGCATCGGCTCGGTGATCGCCTTCCCGCTGCGCGGTCGCGTGCGCGTGTTGCGCGTCGAGGCGCTACCCCGCCGCCGCGGCCCGGCGCCCGAAGCGGCGGCGCTCTACCAGGAATTGTTGCCCGGCCCGGCCGCGCCCACGGAAACGCCTGAAATCTGAGAGTGGTTTGAAAATGCGCGAAAGAGCGTATTTCGAGGCGGTATCGGCCCGCTGCGCCGCCAGGCGCACAAACGCTGAGAACGTATCGCAGAAAGCGTCTCTTGATTGACGCGCCCGGAGCGCGGGCATAGCAGGAATGGAGTTCACCGCCCGACGGGCGCTTCAGGGGCCGTAACCGCCATGACCTATGTCGTCACCGATGCCTGCATTCGCTGCAAGTATATGGATTGCGTCGAGGTCTGTCCGGTCGACTGTTTCTACGAGGGCGAGAACATGCTCGTCATCAACCCCAACGAGTGCATCGACTGCGGCGTGTGCGAGCCCGAATGCCCGGCCGAGGCGATCCTGCCCGACACCGAGAGCGGCCTCGAACAGTGGCTCGAGCTCAACAACACCTTCTCCGCGCAATGGCCCAACGTCACGCGCAACGCCGGCCAAACTCCCGAAGACGCCGACGCGCACAAGGGCGAGGAAGGCAAGTACGACAAATATTTCTCGCCCGAGCCCGGTTCGGGCGACTGATTGGCATTTGTTTGAGCCGGTCTGGCGACCGGCTGCGGTTCAGCACGGCTGAACAACAATCGACAACGTTATCTGCCGCGACGCAGCATCCCGAATCCGGCGGATTCCGGGGTGGTAATTTTATTTCATCTGTGTTAAACAGCGCGTCGGACGCGAGGATTCGCGTTTCGGTACTGGAGACCGTTGTTGATTTGCCCCGATCGGCGTCTTCGCCCCGGTATACGCACCGGGCGGCTGACGCAATCCCAAAGGGGCCATGGTGATTAGAAAGGCTTCCCCCACATGGCTGCCAAGGCGCTGTCCTTCGATGTCGGCGATTATGTCGTTTACCCCAAGCACGGCGTGGGCCGTGTGATCGAGCTCCAGAAACAGGAAATCGCGGGCATGCAGCTCGAGCTGTACGTGCTCCGCTTCGAGAAAGAGAAGATGACGCTGCGCGTTCCGACCAACAAGGCGGAGAGCGTGGGCATGCGCAAGCTGTCGAGCGACAAGACGCTCAAGGAAGCGCTCGACACGCTCAAGGGCAAGCCCAAGGTCAAGCGCACCATGTGGTCGCGCCGCGCGCAGGAATATGAGGCGAAGATCAACTCGGGCGACCTCGTGTCGATCGCCGAGGTGGTGCGCGACTTGTTCCGCGCCGACGATCAGCCCGAGCAGAGCTATTCGGAACGCCAGATCTTCGAAGCCGCCGCGTCGCGCCTCGCGCGCGAGCTCGCCGCGATGGAGGAGATCGACGAGAAGGCCGCGCTCGAGAAGATCCTCGAGATCCTGCGCAAGGCCGCGGCGATCTACAACAAGGACAAGGCGCCCGCCTGAACCCGGCCCGGAGGCCGACGATGCGCCGATGCGAAAGGGGCGGCCGGCGACGGCCGCCCTTTTTGTTTGCCTCTACGCCCCTCCAAGTGTATTAGACATACAATACACATAGGAGAGTCGTGATGAAACTCGTTCTTGCCATCACCGCCGCGATCCTGCCGCTCACTGCATGCAACTTCGCCAACGGGATGAGCGGCGACGTCGTCCAGCCGAGCGGATCGGGCGGCACGCGCAGCTTCCAGGTCGCCGATTTCACCGGCGTGTCGCTGCGCGGCGCCGACGATGTCGAGGTCAGGACCGGCCCCGCCTTCGCCGTCACCGCGGAGGGCGACAGCGCCCTGCTCGACCGGCTCGAGATCCGCAAGGACGGCAACACGCTGCGCGTCGGGCGCAAGGAGGGCGACTGGAAATGGGGCGGCGGCAAGGGCGCCAAGGTCACCGTGACCATGCCGCGGCTGGTCAATGCCGACGTCGCCGGCTCGGGCAACATGACCGTCGACCGCGCCGAGGGCGATTTCGGCGGCTCGATCGCGGGCTCGGGCAATCTCAGCATCGCGCAGCTGCGCGGCGGCAAGGCCGACCTGTCGGTCGCCGGCTCCGGCGACCTGCGCATCGCGGCGGGCGAGGCGAGCGAGATCGACGCCTCGATCGCCGGATCGGGCGACATCGACGTGCCCGCGATACGCGCAGCGCGCGGCGACTTCTCGATCGCCGGATCGGGCAACATCCGCGCACAGATCACCGGCGAGGCGGACATCTCGATCGTCGGCTCGGGCAATGTCGATCTGACCGGCGGCGCCAAATGCTCGGTCAGCAAGATGGGCTCGGGCGAGGCGCATTGCCGCTGATCCCCCTACGCGGGTTGGGGGACGGCTGATCGTCCTGGCTTGCGCAGGGCGGGGCATCGATGCGATGCCTCAGCCCATGCGCGTCCTGCTGATCCCGCTCGCCCTCCTTGCCGCCGGAAGCGCTCCGGCGCCCGAGGAGCGCCGCGTCCTGCTCACCGGCTTCGACCGCATCCGCGTCGACGGGCCGTTCGCGGTGCATGTCGTCGAAGGGCCGCCCGCCGCCACGGTCAGCGGCGACCGCCGCGCCGTCGAGGGCGTGAGCGTGCGGAACCAGGGCGGCGTGCTCGTGGTCTCGCGCAATATCCAGACTTCCGAGGGCTGGCGCGGCGACGCGGCGCTGGCCGCCGTCACCGTGGCGGTGCCGCGGCTGCGCAGCGCCAACATCAATGGCGGCGGTAAGCTCGACATCGACCGGATCGAGGGCCAGCGCGTCGAGCTCGGCGTCAACGGCGCGGGATCGCTGAGCGTCGCCCGGCTCGCCGCCGACCAGCTCGTCACCACGCTGACCGGCACCGGCCTGATCAGGCTCGGCGGCGGCACCGCGCGCAATGCCCGCTTCATGAACTACGGCGCCGGCTCGATCGACGCCGCGGGCGTCGCCGTCAACGACCTCACCGTCCATTCGCAGAGCGCGGGCGACGGCAGCTTCACCGCGCGCTTCACCGCCTCGCTCTCGGTGCTCGGCACCGGCGCGGTGCGCGTCGAGGGCAACGCCGCCTGCAGGATCGCGGGGCCCGGTCCGGCCAGCTGCGCGGGCAAGTCGGAGCGGCGCTAGGCGCCTAGGCCGCGATCGGGAAGCGCAGCAGCCGATCCTCCAGCGCGACCAGCGCTTCGGCCCCGCGGCCGACCGCGCGGACGATCTCCGGGTGGTGCGCGTCGAGCCCGCCGGTCAGCGCGCCGAACGCGGGGAGGATCAGCTTGGTCCCGGTCGCGACGAAGCAGCGCCGCGCGACCTGCCGCCCGCGCAGGCGCACGCGCAGCTTGGGATGGAAATGGCCCGACAGCTCGGGCCGCAGTTCGCCGGGCTCGGCCTCGTGGCGCAGCAGCAGCCCGTCGATCTCGGCCTCCTCGACGATCTCGCCGCCGCAATGGTCGATCAGCCCGGCATCGTGGTTGCCGGTGATCCACACCCAGCGCAGCGAGCCGGTCAGCGCCGTCAGCGCGTCGCGCGCCGCGCCGGGCAACCGCTCGCATCCTTCCGAATCGTGGAAGCTGTCGCCCAGGCACCACAGCTCGCGCGCCTGCGTCCGCCCGGCCAGCGCTGTCAGCGCCGCGAGGGTCGCCATCGAATCATAGGGGGGCAGCATCTGGCCCTTAAGCGCGAACCAGCTCGCCTTCTCGAAATGCAGGTCGGCGACGATCAGCGCGCGTCGCGCGGGCCAGTACAGCGCACCCTCGGGCAGCGCACATAATTCCTGACCTGCGAACGAAAAGGGAACCATGAAGCCGCTATCGCCGCGCGCGGCGCGGAGGTCAACCGAGCCGCGTCGCAACCGCACGCTGGCGCGGCATCAGGAATCGCACCTTGCGGTCCGGAAAGTCGATCTCGACCCGGCGGAAGGCGCGCAGCGCGTCCATCCCCAGCATCAGCGCGGGCTCCTTGGACAGGCCGAAATGCTCGAACGGCGGAATGTCCGCGAATGCCACGGGGACGCTGCCGAGCGAAACGCCGCCAAGCTGCACGCGATTGGCGATGTGATAGTTCACCGTCATCTTGTCGCCGGTCACGCTCGTCATCACGATCGGGCCCTTGAGCCGCGTCCGGCGCATCTTTCGCTGCAGCGCCATATTGCCGATGCTGATCTGCGATCCGGTATCGAGCACGACGGTGACCTTCGCTCCTTCGAAGCTCGCTTCGGTGACGATCAGCTGGCCAAACCGGTTTTTCGCCGTGATCACGATCTCGTCGGCGCCGACCGGGACGAAGCTGCGCCTTCCGCCTGCCCGGCGCGACGGCCGCACCGACATGCGTTCCTTGTCGAAATCGATCGACACCATGTGCGTGCGCAGCTGCTCGATCCCGACTAGGCCGTGCGCGCCCATATGCGCGGCTTCCAGCGCCGGCGCATTGAACGCCCGCTGGTCGCGCACCGGCCCCATGCTGAGCGAAGGGACGACCACCGTCGGCACCTTGGTGCTGCCGGTCATCGTCGTCAGCGTGATCTGCGGACCCGGCAAGAGCCGCAAATTACCGGCGAGCTGGCGCGAGATCACGGAGCGCTCGGCGCCGGTGTCGATGATGAAGGGTTGCGGTGTGCTGCCATTGATCGAGACGGGCACGGTCATCCGATCGGAAACATCGCCCAGCGCCAGCGTACCGGTTCCATCCTCGGCCGCGCCTGCCGCGGGCGGCGCCGCAGTCTCCTGGGTCGCCGCAGGGGCAGCGGCGAGCGCGATGAGCAGGGGCGTCAGCACTCGAACTTGCATGGCGGCGCCATGATACGCCTGTTCATGCTGCGCAGCAATTGCCGTTGAGCGGCAAGAATCCGACGTTAGTCGAGCCGCATCGCCTCCGCCGCCAGCGCCTCGGCCTCGATCAGCATCGCGTCCTCGACCGCGCCCTGCGCCACCGTCTCGCGCCCGATCATGATCAGCACCGGCACCGCCATCGGGCTGACGCGGGCGAGGTCGACATGCTCGATCGTGTCCGCCGCGGTGTCGAGCAGCCGCGCGAGCCGCCCGACATCGGTCATCCGCGCCCGCGCATCGGCCCAGGCGGCGCGCATCAGCAAATGATCGGGCTCGTATTTGCGCAGCACGTCGTAGATCAGGTCGGTCGAGAAGGTGACCTGGCGCCCGGTCTTCTTCTTGCCCGGCTGCTGGCGCTCGACCAGCCCGCCGATGATCGCGACCTCGCGAAAGGCCCGCTTGAGCAGCGCCGAGCCCTGCACCCAGTCGACGAACTCGTGCTCGAGGATGTCGGGCGAGAAGAGCGGCGCGGGATCGGTGATCTTCTCCAGCCCGTACACCGCCAGCGCATAGTCGTTCGCGACGAACCCGATCGGCTTGAGCCCCAGCGCCTCCATCCGCCGCGTCACCAGCATGCCGAGCGACTGATGCGCGTTCCACCCCTCGAAGCTGTACACGACCATGTGGTGCCGCCCCTCGTGTGGAAAGGTCTCGACCAGCAGCTTGCCCGGCGCCGGCAGCCGCGAGCGATAGGCCTGCACCTCCAGCCATTCGCGCACGTCCGCCGGGAAGCGCGCCCATGCCGCCGGATCCGCGAAGAAGCGCCGCACGCGCTCGGCCAGCGTCGAGGTGATCGCCAGCCGCGCGCCCATGTACGAGACGAAGCGCGCATTCTTCGCCGTCGCGCGCACGATGATGTCGGTCAGCTCGACTCGCTCGACCTCCAGCGCCATGCCGGCGAAGGTGAAGGTGTCGCCGGGCGAGAGCGTCGCCCCGAACGCCTCCTCGACCTTGCCCAGCCGCCGTCCGTTCCTGAAGCGCACCTCGAGCATCGGCGCCTCGACGATGATGCCCGCGTTCAACCGATGCTGCGCAACGAACGCCGGCTTGGTCACGCGCCACAGCCCGTCCCTGTCGCGCGTCAGCCGCTTGAACCGGTCATAGGCGCGCAGCGAATAGCCGCCATCGGCGATGAAGTTCAGCACGCGCTCGAACGTCTCTTCGGTCAGCGCCGAATAGGGCAATGCGGCCTGCACCTCGCGCAGCAAGTCCGCAGCATCGAACGGCGCGGCGCACGCCACCCCCATCACATGCTGCGCCAGCACGTCGAGCGCGCCGGGGCGGAAGATGTCGGGGTCGAGCTCGCCCGCCTCGACCGCGTCCAGCGCCGCGCGCGCCTCGAGATATTCGAAGCGATTGCCCGGCACGAGCACCGCCTCGCTCGGCTCGTCGAGCCGGTGATTGGCGCGCCCGATCCGCTGCAGCAGGCGCGAGCTGCCCTTGGGCGCGCCCATCTGGATCACGCAATCGACATCGCCCCAGTCGACGCCGAGGTCGAGGCTCGCGGTCGCCACCAGCGCGCGCAGCCTTCCGTCGGCCATCGCCTGTTCGGCCCGCCGCCGTGCCTCGAGGCTGAGGCTGCCGTGATGCACCCCGATCGGCAGCTTGAGCTCGTTCACCTTCCACAGATTCTGGAACACCAGCTCGGCCAGCCCGCGCGTGTTGCAGAACACGATCGTGGTCTTGTGCGTCTCGATCTCCGCCATCACCTGCGGGATCGCATAGACGCCCGAATGGCCCGACCACGGCACGCGCCCCTCGGGCAGCAGGATCGCGATGTCGGGATCGGCGCCCTTCTCGCCGGTCACCAGCTCGACCGCGTCGATCTCGCCATGCGGCGCGAGCCAGGCGCGATAGCCGTCGGGATCGGCCACCGTCGCCGACAGCGCCACCCGTCGCATCTCCGGCGCCAGCGTCTGCAGCCGCGCCAGCGCCAGCGCCAGCAGGTCGCCGCGCTTGCCGGTGGCGAAGGCATGGACCTCGTCCACCACCACCGTCCTGAGGCCCGCGAACATCAGGAAGCTGTCCTCATAGGACAGCAGCAGGCTCAGCGACTCGGGCGTGGTCAGCAGGATCTGCGGCGGCCGCGCGCGCTGGCGCATTTTCCGCTCGTGCGGGGTGTCGCCGGTGCGCGTCTCGACCCGGATGTCGAGTCCCATCTCCTCGATCGGCGTCAGCAGGTTGCGCTGCACGTCCACCGCCAGCGCCTTGAGCGGCGAGATGTAGAGCGTGTGCAACCCTTCGCCCGGGTCCTCGATCAGCTCGCTCAGCGTCGGCAGGAACCCGGCCAGTGTCTTGCCCGCCCCGGTCGCTGCGACCAGCAGCGCATGCCGCCCCGCGCGCCCGGCCGCGAGCATGTCGAGCTGATGCCGCCGCGGCGCCCAGCCGCGCGACGCGAACCAGTCGTTCAGTTGCCGGGGGAGTCCGCCGCTATCCACGCCCGCGTCTTAGCGCAGGCTCACGGCTCGCGCAGCGTGTCCTCGGCATTCTGCGCATCATAGTTGCGTCGCGTCGCTTCCTCGGTGCGCTGCTTCTGGCGCTTGCTGGTGCGATTGTGCAGCACTGCCCAGAGCAGCACCGCGCCCAGGACGATCGGGCCGATGATCACCATCACGCCCTGCAGGCTCGCCATATCGAACGTCATCTCGTCACCTCTCCCCGCATCAACGAAGCCGTCCGCGCTTCGATCCGGCTGGAACCTTCGCCCGTTCCGGCCATATTGCTTGCATGGCGCTCGGCAGCTGGATCACGCCGCACCCCGAAGGCATCCATGTTCCCGCCGCGGACATCTGGATCGATCCGTCGCAGCCCAAGCCGCGCGCCTTCGTCACCCACGGCCATGCCGACCATGCGCGCGGCGGCCATGGCGAGGTCTGGGCGACCCCCGAGACGCTGGCGATCATGGAGGCGCGCTACGGCCCGCAGGCCGGCCGCCCGGTCGCCTATGGCGAGACGGCCAGGATCGACGGCCCAAATGGATCAAAGGTCGAGATCGGCTTCGTCCCTGCGGGCCACGTCCTCGGCTCGGCGCAGATCGTGCTCGATCACAAGGACGAACGCATCGTGGTGTCGGGCGACTATAAGCGCCGCCCCGATCCAACCTGCGCGCCCTTCCGCCCGGTCAAATGCGACGTGTTCGTGACCGAGGCGACCTTCGCCCTCCCCGTCTTCCGCCATCCCGAGACCAGCGACGAGATCGACAAATTGCTCGCCGCGCTGCGCGCCGAGCCCGAGCGCTGCGTCCTGGTCGGCGCCTATGCGCTGGGCAAGGCGCAGCGCGTGATCGCCGAATTGCGCGGCATGGGCTTCGACGACCCGATCTACATCCACGGTGCGCTGCAGCGCCTCTGCGACCTCTATGCCGAGCACGGCGTCGACCTGGGCGAGCTGCGCCCCGCCACCGGCGTCGCGAAGAAGGAGCTGCAGGGCCGCATCATCCTGTGCCCGCCCGGCGCGCTCAACGACCGCTGGTCGCGCCGCCTGCCCGATCCGGTCACCGCGATGGCGAGCGGCTGGATGCGCGTCCGCCAGCGCGCGCGCCAGCGCAACGTCGAGCTCCCCCTGATCCTCTCCGACCATGCCGACTGGGACGAGCTCACCCGCACGATCCGCGAGATCGCCCCGCGCGAGGTCTGGGTCACCCACGGCCGCGAGGACGCGCTGGTGCACTGGTGCCGCGAGCGCCAGATCAAGGCCCGCGCGCTCGAGCTCGCGGGGTACGAGGACGAGGACGAGGACGATTAGCGCCTTGTAATGTTGGAATTGATTTGCTTGCGTTCCGGCATGCGCACCACGCCGCCCAGACGCTCGCACATGACGCCTGACGAAGCTGGCAAAGACGACAGTTTGACGCGCGTTTCGCGTAACTTCGTCAACTTCCGCGATGGCGCGCGGGTATGACCCTCGCCGCCTTTGCCCTCGCCGCCCTTGCCGAGATCGCCGGCTGCTTCGCCTTCTGGGCGTGGCTGCGGCTCGGCAAGTCGATCTGGTGGACCCTCCCCGGCGTCGCCTCGCTGGTCCTGTTCGCCTGGGCACTCACACTGGTCGAGACCGGCCATGCCGGCCGCGCCTATGCCGCCTATGGCGGGGTCTATATCACCGCGGCGATATTGTGGCTGTGGGCGGTCGAGGGCGCGCGGCCCGACCGCTGGGACCTGGTCGGCGGCGCGGTCGCGCTCGCCGGCACCGCGATCATCCTGTTCGGCCCAAGGAGCGCCAGTGCCTGACATCCGCAACATCGTCGTGCTCACCGGCGCGGGCGTCTCGGCCGAAAGCGGCGTCGCCACCTTCCGCGGCCCGGGCGGCCTGTGGGAGGGCCATCGCGTCGAGGATGTCTGCACGCCCGAGGCGCTCGTGCGCGACCCGGAGTTGGTCCACCGCTTCTACGACGAGCGCCGCGCCAAGCTGGCGACCATCGAGCCCAACGCCGCGCACCGCGCGCTCGCGCGGCTCGACGCGCAATGGCCGGGGGAGCTGCTGCTCGTCACCCAGAATGTCGACGACCTGCACGAGCGCGCCGGATCGAAGCGCCTGATCCACATGCATGGCGAGCTCAACTCGTCGCTCTGCGCCGAATGCGATGCCCGGACGCCCTGGGCCGGCAGCCTGCCGCCGCGCTCCCGCTGCGCCGCCTGCGGCGCGCCGTCGCTTCGCCCCGACATCGTCTTCTTCGGCGAGATGCCCTACCGGATGGAGGCAATCGACGCCGCGATCGCGCGCGCCGACCTGTTCGTCTCGATCGGCACCTCGGGCGCGGTCTATCCCGCCGCCGGCTTCGTGCGCACCGCACGCTACCACGGCGCCGACACGCTCGAGCTCAACCTCGACCGCTCCGAAGGCAGCGCCTGGTTCGCGCAATCGCGACTCGGCCCGGCGGGCACGCTGGTGCCCGAATGGGTTGACTCGCTGCTGGCCTAGTCGACCCAGTCGAGCCCGATCTCGCGATAGAGGCTGCGGTCCTCCTCCCAGTCCGGCCGCACCTTCACATGAAGATACAGGTGGACCTTCACCCCCAGCAGCTTGATCAGCTCGGCCCGGGCATTGGCCCCGATCTGCTTGATCTTCGCGCCGCCCTTGCCCAGCACGATCGCGCGCTGGCTCTCGCGGCCGACCAGGATCTGCTGATAGATCTCGACCGATCCGTCCTCGCGCTCCTTGTACTGCTCGGTCTCGATCGCGGTGGCATAGGGCAGCTCGGCATGGAGCAGGTGGTAGAGCTGCTCGCGCGTGATCTCGGCCGCCAGCATGCGGTCGGTCGCGTCCGACACCTGGTCCTCCGGGAAATGCCACGGCCCCGCCGGCATCTTCGCCGCCAGCGCCGCCTTCAGCTCGGCCACCCCGTCGCCGGTGGTCGCGGAGACGAAATAGGTGTCGTCGAACTCGACCAGCTCGTTGAGCGTCGCCGCGTGCCCCAGCAGCCGCGGCTTGTCCGCGACGTCGACCTTGTTGAGTACCAGCAGCTTCTTCTCGCGCCGGCCCTTGAGCCCCTCGGCGACCGCGCGGACCTTGGGCCCGACCCCGCCCTTGCCGTCCACGACCAGCGCGATCAGGTCCGCACCTTCGGAGCCTTCCCATGCCGCCGCGACCATCGCCCGGTCGAGCCGCCGCGCGGGATCGAAGATGCCCGGCGTGTCGACCAGCAGCAGCTGCGCATCACCCTCGATCGCGATCCCCATCAGCCGTGCGCGCGTGGTCTGCGCCTTGGGGCTGACGATCGCCACCTTCTGCCCGACCAGCGCGTTCACCAGCGTCGACTTGCCCGCATTGGGGGCGCCGACCACGGCGACCAGGCCGCAGCGTTGTTGTTCGATGTTCATCGCCAGCCCCTACCGGCGCGGCATCTTGACCGCAACTTCCGGAGCGCCCGGCGGGGGAGGAGCCGCTACCAGCCGATCCCCGAAGCGAGGGAGAGGCGCATGGACAACACCGCCGTCGTCACGGCAGCATGGGCGGCGTTCGCGTCGCGCGACGCGGCGCGGATCGCCGCCTGCTTCACCCCGGACGCCGAATGGATCGCCCCGCCGGGAAACGCCACCGCGATCGCGCTCGATTTTCCGCATCACATGCGCGGTGCGGACGAGATCGCCCGCTTCATCGCGGTCGAGTTCGGCAGGCTGTTCGTCGCCGATGTCGGAATCGACTTCCGCACCATGGCCGCGGCGGGCGATCTCGTCGTGGTGGAGGAGCGGATGCGCGCGACGCTGGTCAACGGCCGCGGCTACGACCTGCCCTATTGCTTCGTGTTCGTGGTCACCGACGGGCGCATCGCGCAGGTTCGCGAATATATGGATACGCGCAGCGGCTGGCAGCAGGTGTTCGGCGAGGAACCCGGCCGCCGCCTCGTCCCCTAGCCCAGCTTCGCCAGCAGCGCCGCCGCCGCCGCGGTCTCGGCTTCCTGCTTCGAGCTGCCCTCGCCCTCGGCCTCGGCGAGCTTGCCGATCACCGCCCGCACCTTGAAGCGCGGCGCGTGCCCCGGCCCCGAGCGGTCGAGCAGCTCATACTCGGGCGCGCGCCGGTTGTTCGCCGCGGCCCATTCCTGCAGCGCCGACTTGGGATGCTTGGGCGCCGAGGCCTGCGCGTCGATCCGGCTGTCCCACAGCCGCCGCACCAGCGCCTTCGCCGAGTCGAACCCGCGCTCGAGGAAATAGGCGCCGATCAGCGCCTCCATCACGTCGCCCAGCACATTGTCGCTCGACGCCGCGCCGTCGTCGCGCGCCTGCTTGCCGAGCTTGAGGTGCGCCGCCACGCCGATCTCGCGCGCCACCTCCGCGCACACCGGCCCGGTCACCAGCGAATTGAAGCGGCGCGACAGCTTGCCCTCGGGCTCGTCGGGAAAGCGCTCGTACAGCCATTCGGCGACGGTCAGCCCCAGCACCCGGTCGCCCAGGAACTCGAGCCGCTCGTAATTGACCGCGCCCTGGCTGCCATGCGTCAGCGCGCGCTCGTAACCCGCCAGCGCCGTCGGCGCCTCGCCCAGCACCCGCGCCAGCCAGTCGGCCAGCGCCTCGCTCAAAAACCTTCCCCGATGCGGTTCCAGCGCGCCGCGGTGAACCAGGTCCAGGGCAGCACCCAGCTCGCGCTGCCGTCGGTCGACCAGAAGCTCACCACCGCCTTGCCCTGGAGATTCTCCATCGGCACGAAGCGGATGCCGTTGCCCTCGGGCGGCTGCGGGAAGCGGCTGTCGGCCGAATCGTCGCGGTTGTCGCCCATCAGGAACACATGGCCGGCGGGCACGGTGAACACGTCGGTGTCGTCGGCGATCGTCGTGCCCTCGTCGAGCACCTCATAGGTCTTCCCGCCCGGCAGCGTCTCGCGATAGCGTGGGATGCGGCAGACCTGCGTGCCGTTCGGCCCCTGCTCGACGAAATCAGCGTCGCAGCCGCCGCCGGTGCCGAGCCCCTCGACCGGGAAATTCGGCGTGATCGGCAGCACGAAGTCGGCGATGCGCTGCTTGGGGATCGGCTGCCCGTTGAGGATCAGCTGCCCGCCGCGCATCTGCACCGTATCGCCGGGCAGGCCGATCACGCGCTTGATCCAGTCGGTGTCGTTGCTCGGCGGCGCCTTGAACACCACCACGTCGCCGCGCGTCGGATCCTCGGCGAAGATGCGGCCGGGGATCAGCGGCAGGCTCCACGGCAGCGAGTGCTTGGAATAGCCGTAATTCCACTTGGTGATGAACAGATAGTCGCCGACCAGCAGCCGCGGCAGCATCGACCCGGAGGGGATGCTGAACGGCGCGAACACGAAGCTGCGCACCACGAACACCAGGATCGCGAGCTTGACCAGGAAGCTCAGCGTATCGCGCCATTCCGAGCGCGGCTTGGGGGTCTGGGCGGGGGCCGAAGCGGAATCGGCGGGGGCGGTATCGTCCATGGACGCCTGCTCTGCGCGGGCTGTGTGGCAGCGTCAAGGCGGTGGAAGGCGCCAGCCCATCTGGCGGCGCCCGAAACGGCACGCTACATGCCGCCCAGATCACAGGAGACAGGCGATGACCACCCCCGATTGGACCGCGATCGAAAGCCTGCCCCGCACCCCGCTCAAGCAGCTGTTCGCCGCCGACTCGGAACGGCTGGCGCTGCTCACCGCCGACGTCGCCGGCATCCATTTCGACTTCTCCAAGACCCATCTCGACGCCGCCGCGCTCGACGCCTTCGCCGCGCTGGCCAAGTCCGCCGACCTCGCCGCCAAGCGCGACGCGCTGTTCGCGGGCGAAACGGTCAACGTCACCGAAGGCCGCGCCGCCGAACATACCGCCGAGCGCGGCGAGGGCGCCGAGGACAGCGTCGCGCGCGCCGCCGCCTTCCACGCCCGCATGCGCGGCCTGATCGACGCGATCGAGGCCGAGGCGCTGGGCCCCGTCGCGCACATCCTGCACATCGGCATCGGTGGCTCGGCGCTCGGCCCCGAGCTGCTGATCGACGCGCTCGGCCGCGACGGCGCGCGCTACGACGTCGCGATCGTCTCCAATGTCGACGGCAGCGCGCTCGAGGAGGCGATCGCGAGCTTCGACCCGCACGCGACGCTGATCGCGGTCGCGTCCAAGACCTTCACCACCACCGAGACCCTGCTCAACGCCGAGAGCGCGCTCGACTGGATGCGCGAGCACGGCGTCGAGGACCCGTACGGCCGCGTGATCGCGCTCACCGCCGCGCCCGACAAGGCGATCGAATGGGGCGTCGACGAGACGCGAGTCCTCCCCTTCGCCGAGAGCGTCGGCGGGCGCTATTCGCTGTGGTCGTCGATCGGCTTCCCCGCCGCACTGGCACTCGGCTGGGACGCGTTCGAGGCGCTGCTCGACGGCGCGGCCGAGATGGACCGCCATTTCCGCCTGACCGACCTCAGGAGCAACGCTCCGGTCCTCGCCGCCTTCGCCGACCTCTATTACACCCAGAACCGCGGCTGCGAGACGCGCGGTGTGTTCGCCTATGACGAGCGGCTGCGCCTGCTCCCCTCCTATCTCCAGCAGCTCGAGATGGAATCGAACGGCAAGGGCGTCACCGCCGCCGGCGAGCCCGTCGGCCGCGCCACCGCGCCGATCACCTGGGGCGGGGTCGGCACCGACGCGCAGCATGCGGTGTTCCAGCTGCTCCACCAGGGCACGCATCTGGTCCCGCTCGAGTTCGTCGCGGTGATCGAGCCCGGCGACAGCCAGGCCGAGGACCATCACCGCCAGCTCCTCATCAATGCCTTCGCGCAGGGCGCCGCGCTGATGGCGGGGCGCGCCAATGACGACGCCGCGCGCGCCTATCCGGGCGACCGCCCCTCGACCACGATCCTGCTCGACGAGCTCGACCCGCGCACGCTCGGCGCGCTGATCGCCTTCTACGAGCAGCGCACCTTCGTCAGCGCGGCGCTGCTCGGCATCAACCCGTTCGACCAGTTCGGCGTCGAGCTGGGCAAGGAGATGGCCAAGGCGGCGGACAAGGGCGGCCAGGACTTCGACCCCTCGACCACCGATCTCATCCGCCGGGCGTTTGGTTAGTGGCTTCGGCATAGCCGAAGCGCGGCACCAGCCCGCTCCCCCGCCCGGCCACCCATTTCAGGATACGCTGTGGGTGGCCGGGCGGGGGAGCGGGCTGGTGCCGAAACCCGTTCAGCGCAGCTGCACCAACAAAGGATTCCTGATGAGCAGCGACGACTATGTCTATGACGAGGCGAGCGGGGAGTGGGTCCCCGCCTCGCAACTGGCCGCGGCACCATCTGACGATGTGGTGGAGGTTCGCGATTCGGTCGGCAATCTTCTGGCCGACGGCGATCAGGTCACGCTGATCAAGGACCTGACCGTCAAGGGCGCGGGCCAGACGCTCAAGCGCGGAACCCTGATCAAGTCGATCCGCCTCACCGGCGACCCGCAGGAGATCGACTGCAAGTACGACGGCATCAGGGGCTTGGTGCTGCGCGCGGAGTTCGTGCGCAAGCGGTGAGGGGCGGCCAGGTTCGGACGGCTGCCATTGGACGGGGGAACACCATCCCCCAAAGCCCGTCATGCTGAACTTGTTTCAGCATCCATCGCGCCACGAGCAGCGGAGTCGCGGCAGGAGAAATGGACCCTGAAACAAGTTCAGGGTGACGGTCGAGTGAAGGATCCACCTCCAACCCCGTCGTTAGCGGTTCGTCCGGCTCTCGATGAACCTCGCCCTAAGCCACCTCCACCTCGCGCATCACCAGCGCGGAGATATAGTCCTCCAGCCGCACCACCCCGCGCACCGGGTCACCCGGGAACTCCGGACCGTCCACCGTCGCCTGCGTCATCCGCGCATAGCTCTCCGCCGCCGGGCTCGAGAAGCCGATCGCCTTGAACGCGGGCACCCATTGCTCGCGCGGCGTGGTCTCGACCCGCACGCTGCGGCCGAGCGCGGCGGCGAAGGCGTTGGCGACGTCCTGCGGGGTATAGCGCCGCGGTCCCTCGACGAAGAAGATGCCGGTGCGATCGTCGGTCATCAGCGCCGCGGCATGCTTGCCCAGGTCCGCCGGCGCGACCATCGGCAGCTCGAAATCGGGATCGAACATCGTGCGCAGCACGCCCTCCTCGCGCACCTCCTCCAGGTTCGCCGCCCAGTTGCTGAAATAATAGGCCCCGCGGTTGACCGCATAGGGGATCGGCTGCTCGGCCAGCCCCCATTCCAGCTCCCACAGCGTGTTGAGGTCGCCGCAGCGGTCGCCCGGCTGCGCGCCATAGGTCGACTCCGCCACCAGCTTCTCCAGCCCCGACCCCTCCGCCGCGGTCAGGATCGCCTCCACCGTGCGCCGCTCCTGCGCGTCGGTGTCGGTGCTGGGCGCCGCGGGCGGGTTGAGCAGGAAGGCGCGCGTGCCGGTGCAGAACAGGTCGGTCAGCGCCGGCACGTCGAGGATGTCGGCGATCGCCACCTTCGCGCCCTTCGCCTCCCATGCCGCCGCCTTGCCCGGATCGTGGCTGACGATCGTCACCGGCTCGCCGTCGGCGAGCAGCGCGCTCGCCACCGCCGAGCCGACATGGCCCGTGCCCCCGAGGATGATGTGCATCGGGTCTCTCCTTACATGGATTAAACCTCTGAACCCGGCTGCCGATCCGTTGGCATCCTCACGCCGCGCGCCTATCTGCGGCTCCGGCGCGATGAGCGGGAGCAAGTGAATGGCCGATTATGACTACGACCTCTTCGTCATCGGCGCCGGTTCGGGCGGCGTGCGCGCCTCGCGAGTCGCCGCGGCGCATGGCGCGAAGGTGGCGGTGGCCGAGGAATATCGCGTCGGCGGCACCTGCGTGATTCGCGGCTGCGTGCCCAAGAAGCTGCTCGTCTACGGCGCGCATTTCGCCGAGGACCTCAAGGACGCGCGCCGCTTCGGCTGGAACGTCCCCGATTGCGGCTTCGACTGGACCGTGCTGCGCGACAATGTCCTCGCCGAGGTCGACCGGCTCAACAAGGCCTATATCAGCACGCTCGACAGCCATGGCGTCGAGATCATCCACGAGCGCGCCACCGTCTCCGGCCCGAACGAGGTGACGCTGGCGAGCGGCCGCACGATCAGCGCCGGCAAGATCCTCATCGCAACCGGCGCGCGCCCGGCGATCCCGCATTGCCCGGGGCACGAGCACGGCATCACCTCGAACGAGGTGTTCCACCTCGACGCGCTGCCCAGGCGCGTGCTGATCGCCGGCGCCGGCTATATCGCCAACGAGTTCGCCGGCATCTTCAACGAGTTCGGCTCCAAGGTCACGCTGATCAACCGCACCGACGTGATCCTGCGCGGCTATGACGAGCAGATCCGCGACCGCCTCCTCCAGATCAGCATGACCAAGGGGATCGACTTCCGCTTCCACGCCGAGTTCCGCGGCATCGAGAAGCAGGCCGACGGCAGCCTCCGCGTCTCGATGACCAACCATGAGGATCTCGAAGTCGACTGCGTGTTGTTCGCCACCGGTCGCATCCCCAACACCGACAATCTCGGGCTCAAGGAGGCCGGAGTCGAGCTCGACGCCAAGGGCGCGGTGGTGGTCGGCGCCGACAACCAGTCCTCGGTCGCATCGATCTATGCCGTCGGCGACGTCACCAACCGCGTCCAGCTCACCCCGGTCGCGATCCGCGAGGGACAGGCGTTCGCCGACTCGGTGTTCGGCGGCAAGCCCACCATTGTCGACTATGGCTGCATCCCCTCGGCCGTGTTCAGCCACCCGCCGATGGCCGGGGTCGGCCTCACCGAGAGCCAGGCCAAGCAGAAATACGGCTCGGTGCGCGTCTACACCTCGGACTTCCGCGCGATGAAGAACGTGCTTGCGAACCGCAACGAGCGCGCGCTCTACAAGATGGTGTGCACCGCCGACACCGGGAAGGTCCTCGGCCTGCACATGATCGGCCCCGACGCGCCGGAGATCCTCCAGGCGGCGGCGGTCGCGGTGAAGGCCGGGCTGACCAAGGCCGATTTCGACCAGACGGTCGCGCTGCACCCGTCGATGGCGGAAGAGCTGGTGCTGATGAAATAGGAAGGATTGGTTCACGCGGAGGCGCGGAGGCGCGAAGAGGTCACGCTTGGCGCGAAGCGCCCGCATCTCCGCGACGGCGCGGCAAGTTGCGAAGTCGGAAGAATGAATGCCGCTGACGCGGCAGGGCAACACGTTCGCGCCTCCGCGCCTCCGCGTGAAACGACCTTCTTCTCTTCTACCCCTCGTCCCGCAGCAGCCGGTCGGATTCGTCGTCCAGCCCCTCCTCGCCGCCGGTGCGCAGGCTCACCACACGCGTCGCGCTGACGTCCATCGCGACGTTGCCGAGCGTGCGGAAGATGTCGGGGATCGTCTCCACCGCCACCAGCAGCCCGAGCATCGGGATCGGCACCCCCATCGCCGTCGCGATCGGCGCGATCGAGCTCACGAAGCTGATCGTCCCCGGCAGCCCGACCGCGCCCATCGTCGTGATCGCCGCCACCACCCAGCCCGCCGCGAGCTGGCTCGGCCCGAGCTCGATGCCGAGCAAATGCGCGACATAGATCGCCACGGCAAAGTTCATCGCCGGCCCGGTCCAGCGGAAGATCGCGACCGCGATCGGCAGCGCCACGCCCGAATGCGCCGCGGGCACGCCGAGCTTCTCGGTCGCCTTGAGCATCGCCGGCAGGCTGGCGAGCGAGGACTGGGTCGAGAAGGCGACCGCCTGCGACGGCGCCACCGCGCGGATATAGTGCATCGGCGAGACCCGTCCCGCGATCGCCGCGAACGGCGCCGCGAGCAGCCACATCACCAGCCCCACGCCGCACAGGATCGCGACATAGTGGAGCAGCGCGCCGAACGCCGCCGTCCCGGCGCGCGCGCCCACGACATAGGCGAGCGCGGCGACGCCGATCGGCCCCAGCCACAGCACCCAGTTGATCACCACCAGCATGGTGTTGCCCAGCGCCTCGAAGAAGCGCGTCAGCGTCTCGCGCTGCTCGGCGGGCAGCCGGGTGAGCGCGAAGGCGAACACCGTGGTGAACAGGATCAGCGGCAGGAACGCGTCGTTCGCGGCCGAGGTCACCGGGTTCGACGGCACCATCGCGACGAGGAAGTCGACGAACGGCGGCACCGTGCCGATCTCGGGGGTCTTCTCGGCCAGCGCGCCCTGCAGCGCCTGGGCGGAAGACGAGGCGAGCGGGAAGAGGTCGAGATAGAGGATCGTCAGCGCCCCGCCGATTGCCGAGGAGAACCACAGCAGCACGATGAAGGTGACGAACGCCCGCCCCGCCAGCCGCCCCGCGCGGGCCTTCTCCGCCGTCGCCGAGATGCCGGTGATCAGCAGCGAGACGACCAGCGGGATGATCGTCATCTGCAGCGCGTGCAGCCAGATCGTCCCGATCGGCTGGATCCAGTCGGCCGCGGCGAGCGCGCGCTCGGGCGCCGAGGCCGCCGCGCCGACCCCGATCACCAGCGCGGCGATCAGCGCCACGAGGATCCGCACCGGCTGGGCGCGATTCGACGGCCCGAGCAGGAGTGCGGCGATGCGTTGCGGCAGATTGGCCGGAATGTTGGTTGCGGGTTGCGACATACTCGCCCTTGTTCGAAAGCGGCGCTATCACGCCCCGCAGGATTCAGCGACAAGCCGCAAAGCGGACGGATATGGCAAGAAAATATTTCGGTACCGACGGAATTCGCGGCAAGACCAACATCGCGCCGATGACCGCGGCGATGGCGATGCAGGTCGGCATGGCGGCCGGCGCGCACTTCCGCCGCGGCGACCACAAGCACCGCGTGGTGATCGGCAAGGACACGCGCCTGTCGGGCTACATGATCGAGAATGCGCTGGTCGCGGGCTTCACCAGCGTCGGCATGGACGTGGTGCTGTTCGGCCCGATGCCGACGCCCGCGGTCGCGATGCTCACCCATTCGATGCGCGCCGACATGGGCGTGATGATCTCGGCCAGCCACAATCCCTATGCCGACAACGGCATCAAGCTGTTCGGCCCCGACGGCTACAAGCTGTCCGACGCCGACGAGCTGGCGATCGAGGCGCTGATCGACAGCGAGGTCCCGCTCGCCCCCGCCGCCGATATCGGCCGCGCCAAGCGCATCGACGACGCCAAGGGCCGCTACATCCACTTCGCCAAGTCGACCTTTCCCGAGGATCTGCGGCTCGACGGGCTCAAGGTCGTGGTCGATTGCGCCAACGGCGCCGCCTACCAGGTCGCGCCCTCGGCATTGTGGGAGCTCGGCGCCGAGGTCGTCGCGATCGGCGTCACCCCTAATGGCAAGAACATCAACGACCAGGTCGGCTCGACCGCCCCGCTCACCTTGTGCGAGACCGTGGTCGCCGCGGGCGCGCATATCGGCATCGCGCTCGACGGCGACGCCGACCGGCTGATCGTGGTCGACGAGCATGGCGAGATCGTCGACGGCGACCAGCTGATGGCGACGATCGCGGGCGGCTGGGCGCGTCAGGGCCGGCTGCGCGGCGGCGGGCTCGTCGCCACAGTCATGTCGAACCTCGGCCTCGAGCGCCATCTCGCGAGCCAGGGCCTCGGGCTCGTGCGCACCGCGGTCGGCGACCGCTATGTGCTCGAGAAGATGCGGTCGTCGGGCTATAATGTCGGCGGCGAGCAGTCGGGCCACATCATCCTCTCGGATTATGCCACCACCGGCGACGGCCTCGTCGCCGCGCTCCAGGTGCTCGCCGAGCTGGTCCGATCGGGCGCCCCGGCGAGCGAGGTGCTGCACCGCTTCGACCCGCTGCCCCAGCTTCTCAAGAATGTCCGCTTCGCCGGCGGCAGGCCGCTCGAGAACGACGCGGTCAAGTCGGTCATCGCGGCGGCCGAGACCGAGCTCGACGGCACCGGCCGCGTCCTCATCCGCGCCTCGGGCACGGAGCCGGTGATCCGCGTGATGGCCGAGGGCGAGGACATGGGCCAGATCGAGGCGGTGGTCGACCGCATCTGCGACGCCGTGCGCAAGGCGGCGGCCTGATGCTCGAGATGCGCCCCGACTGCGAGCGCTGCGGCACCGACCTCCCCGCCGACCAGGGCGGCGCGTTCATCTGCTCGTTCGAATGCACCTTCTGCGCCGACTGCGCCGACGCGATGGACGAAGTCTGCCCCAATTGCGGCGGCGAGCTGCTCGACCGGCCCGCGCGCGTGGGCGAAGCGCTGAAGCGCCACCCCGCGGGTATCGAGCGGCGCTTCAAGGGATGAGCATCCCCCGCATCCTGATCATCGCCGGCTCCGACTCGGGCGGCGGCGCGGGCATCCAGGCGGACATCAAGACCGTCACCATGCTCGGCGGCCACGCCATGACCGCGATCACCGCGATCACCGCGCAGAACACGCTCGGCGTGACCGGGGTCCACCCGGTCCCGGTCGAGATGGTGCTGGCGCAGATCGACGCGGTGGTCAGCGACATCGGGGTCGATGCGGTCAAGATCGGCATGATCGGCTCGGCGCAGACCGCGCAGGCGGTCGCCGGCCGGCTAGAGGCGCTCGACGTGCCGATCGTGTTCGATCCGGTGATGGTCGCGACCAGCGGCTCGGTGCTCGCCGACGACGCGACGATCGCCGCGTTCGAGCGGCTGATGGGCCTCGCCTCGGTGGTCACCCCCAATCTCGACGAGCTCGCGGTGCTCGGCGGGCGCGAGGCGGTGCTCGCGCATGGCTGCCACCTCGCCGAGAAGGGCGGGCACGCCGAGGGCCCGCAGATCCACGACCAGCTGTTCGCCCCCAATGGCGAGCGCGTCGCCCAGCTGATCGCCAAGCGTTTCGACACCGACGACACCCACGGCACCGGCTGCACCTTCGCCAGCGCGCTCGCCGCCGGGCTCGGGGCGGGCCTGTCCGTCGCCGAAGCGTTCGAGCAAGCGGTCCGCTTCGTCCGCATCGCCTTGCTCAGCGCCCCCGGTCTCGGGCAAGGCCATGGCCCGATCGGCCACGCGCTTGGCGTCGTGCCGTTCGACGAACTGGAGGGGTAGGGTGCCCGACCTCAAATATGAACGCCGCTACAAGCGCCTCCACAAGGGGCCGGTGGCGGGCGTCGACGAGGCGGGCCGGGGCCCGCTCGCCGGGCCGGTGGTCGCCGCCGCCGTGGTGCTCGATCCCAGGTGCATCCCCGACGGCATCGACGATTCGAAGGTGCTCACCGCCGCCAGGCGCGCCGATCTCTGCGCCCGCATCCTCGTCTGCGCGCGCGTCGGCGTCGGGGTGGCGAGCGTCGAGGAGATCGACACGCTCAACATCTTCTGGGCGACGATGCTGGCAATGACCCGCGCGGTCGCCGCGCTCGACATTCCGCCCGCCTTCGTGCTGGTCGACGGCAATCGCTGCCCCGACTGGGAT
The DNA here is from genome assembly GCF_049532975.1 of Sphingomonas sp. MS122. Taxonomy (GTDB): domain Bacteria; phylum Pseudomonadota; class Alphaproteobacteria; order Sphingomonadales; family Sphingomonadaceae; genus Sphingomonas. The sequence continues at coordinate 1,122,058 of NZ_CP186695.1, forward strand.
CACCAGAGCCAGGCGGTGGTCGGCGGCGACGCCCGGTGCCTGTCGATCGCCGCCGCCTCGATCGTCGCCAAGCACCGCCGCGACTGCATGATGGACGAGCTCGACGCGCTTCATCCCGAATATGGCTGGCGCTCGAACAAGGGCTATTCGGCGAAGGTCCATCAGGAGGCGCTGCGCGTCCACGGCCCCACGCCGCACCACCGCCGCAGCTTCTGGCGCGTCGCGCAGGCGGAACTCGATTTCGGCCCGGGGGTTGCCGCTGCGGAATAGGAGGATGCCTCAATGGAAACCCAGCAGCTCGACCGCGGCCGCCTGATCGACCACATCCAGCTCGTCGTCCGCGACCTCAACGCCAGCCGCAGCTTCTACGACGCGGTGTTCGGCGTGCTCGGCATCCCGCTCGGCGGCGAGATGGACAGCGCCTTCTGGTATGACGAGCTGTTCGTCTCGACCGCCGACAGCGAGGCGGCGCTGGGCGAGCTCACCGGCCGCCATCACCTCGCCTTCCAGGCCGCCGACCGCGCCCAGGTCGATGCCTTCCACCAGGCCGGCCTCGCCGCCGGCGGCCGCGACAATGGTGCGCCGGGCGAGCGCCCCTATCACCCGGGCTATTACGCCGCCTTCCTGCTCGACCCCGCCGGCAACAATGTCGAGGCGGTGTTCCACGGCGAGGCCAGGCGTAGCGCCCCCTCGGTCAGCATCGAGTTCGAGGGACCTTGATTCGTCACGCCGGCGAAAGCTGGGGCGACGGCGTAAGGAAAAAGGCCCGCCGCGACGCCGGAGCGTGACGACGGGCCTTCCTTCCTCCCCAGGAAGTCTTGGCCGGGCGCCGCGGCAAAGCCGCAGCCTGCCCCGGCGAAGGCCGGGGGTCGGTCGCCTGCGGCGCCGCCGGCCGGGCGTGTTGCGTCTCGGCGCCAGCTATGCCGCCGCCGTGCGCATCACGCCGCGAACTGGTTCATCGTATTGTGCACCCCGCCCGCCTTGAGCGCGGCCTCGCCCGCGAAATACTCCTTGTGGTCGTCGCCGATGTCGCTGCCCGACATGTTCTGGTGCTTGACGCAGGCAATGCCCTGCCGGATCTCCTGCCGCTGCACGTTCCTGACGTAACCCAGCATCCCCGCCTCGCCGAAATACTCGCGGGCGAGGTTGTCGGTCGACAGCGCCGCGGTGTGATAGGTCGGCAGCGTGATCAGGTGGTGGAAGATGCCGGCGCGCGCCGACGCATCGCGCTGGAAGGTGCGGATCTTCTCGTCCGCCTCCGCCGCCAGCTCGCTGCCGTCATAGTCCACGCTCATCAGCTTCGCGCGGTCATAGCCCGACACGTCGCGCCCTTCCTCGCTCCACCGGTCATAGACCTGCTGGCGAAAGTTGAGCGTCCAGTTGAAGCTCGGCGAGTTGTTGTAGACCAGCTTGGCGTTCGGGATCACCTCGCGGATGCGGTCGACCATCGCCGCGATCTGCTCGATATGCGGCTTCTCGGTCTCGATCCACAGCAGGTCGGCGCCATGCTGCAGGCTGGTGATGCAGTCGAGCACGCAGCGGTCCGCTCCCGTCCCCTCGCGGAACTGGAACAGGTTGGAGGGCAGCCGCTTGGGCCGCATCAGCCTGCCGTCGCGCTCGATCACCACGTCGCCGCGCAGCGACGACGGATCGGTCACCTCCTCGCAGTCGAGGAACGCGTTGTACTGGTCGCCGAGGTCGCCCGGTTCCTTGCTGAACGCGATCTGCTTGGTCAGCCCCGCGCCGAGCGAATCGGTGCGCGTGACGATGACGCCGTCGTCGATCCCGAGCTCGAGAAAGGCGTAGCGGCACGCCCGCACCTTCGCCAGGAAGTCCTCGTGCGGCACCGTGACCTTGCCGTCCTGGTGCCCGCACTGCTTCTCGTCGCTGACCTGGTTCTCGATCTGCAGCGCGCAGGCGCCCGCCTCGATCATCTTCTTCGCCAGCAGGTAGGTCGCCTCGGCATTGCCGAAGCCCGCGTCGATATCGGCGATGATCGGCACGACATGCGTCTCGTAATTGTCGATCGCGTTCTGGATGCGCGCCGCCTCGACCTCGTTGCCGGCGTCGCGCGCCGCGTCGAGCTCGCGGAACATCATGCCGAGCTCGCGCGCATCGGCCTGCTTGAGGAAGGTGTAGAGCTCCTCGATCAGCGCCGGGACGCTGGTCTTCTCGTGCATCGACTGGTCGGGCAGCGGCCCGAAGTCGGAGCGCAGCGCCGCGATCATCCAGCCCGAGAGGTAGAGATATTTGCCCTTGGTCGTGCCGAAATGCTTCTTGATCGCGATCAGCTTCTGCTGGCCGATAAAGCCGTGCCAGCAGCCCAGCGACTGGGTGTAGGCCGCGGGATCCGCATCGTACGCCGCCATGTCGCGGCGCATGATGCCCGCCGTATAGCGCGCGATGTCGAGCCCGGTGCGAAAGCGGTTCTGCAGCCGCATCCGCGCCACGGATTCGGCGTCGATCCCGTCCCAGCGGCTGTTCTGCGCGGCGATGGGCGCATTCGCCCGGGCGATTTCGTCTTGATAGGTCATTGTCACCTCGCTTCGTTGAGGTGCATCTATTCATGTTTACATGCGCCCCGCCCGCAAATCCGTGCAACGCTGAGGTTGATGCGTCAGCCGTCCACGCCTCACCGCTGTAGCTCTGTAAATTTATGACAAATCCCCGCGCCTCATTCTTGCAAAATGAGTCCGCCGCGCCACACCCCACCCCTTGGGCCTGTGGATAAGTCGCGGACTCAATATCTGGGCCGGTCGCGAAATGTTCCGCCAAGTTAACGGAATCCCAAGGCTTTCCGTTAACGATTGTTCGCTTGACGGAGTCCGTCCTTTCATGGCGTTTCGCCCGCTCAACGAGTTCGGGAGTAGTTAATGGGGGTCATCGAGAAGGTCGCGCCGAAGATTGCGCGCCAGCGCGAGGGGGCGGAGGTGCGGACCCGCAGCTGGGTCGACGTGCTCCCGCTCGATTCGATCATCCAGCAGGACTGCATCGAGGCGATGCGCGCGCTGCCCGCGGCCTCGGTCGACATGATCTTCGCCGACCCGCCGTACAATCTCCAGCTCGGCGGCGACTTGAACCGCCCCGACGGCAGCTTCGTCGATGCGGTCACCGACGACTGGGACAAGTTCGATTCGCTGTCGGCCTATGACGCCTTCACCCGCGCCTGGCTGGCCGAGGCGCGCCGCATCTTGAAGCCCGACGGCACGATCTGGGTGATCGGCAGCTACCACAACATCTTCAAGGTCGGCTCGGCGATCCAGGACCTGGGCTTCTGGATCCTCAACGACATCATCTGGCGCAAGGCCAACCCGATGCCCAATTTCAAGGGCACGCGCTTCACCAACGCGCACGAGACGCTGATCTGGGCGTCGATGGGCGAGAAGGCGAAATACACCTTCAACTACCGCAGCATGAAGACGCTCAACGACGAGCTGCAGATGCGCTCGGACTGGGAATTCCCGATCTGCGGCGGGCAGGAGCGCCTGAAGAAGAACGGCACCAAGGTCCACCCGACCCAGAAGCCCGAGGCGTTGCTCTACCGCGTGATGCTCGCCTGCACCAAGCCGGGCGACATCGTCCTCGACCCCTTCTTCGGCACCGGCACGACCGGCGCGGTGGCCAAGCGCCTGCGCCGCCACTGGATCGGGATCGAGCGCGAGGGCGGCTATGTCGAGGCGGCGCAGGAGCGCATCGCCGCGGCGCTGCCGCTCGACGAGAGCGCGGTCACCACGATGATGGCCCCGCGCCAGGCGCCGCGCGTCGCCTTCGGCACGCTGGTCGAGACCGGCTATCTCACCGCCGGCGCGGTGCTCAGCGACACCAAACGCCGCTGGCGCGCGGTGGTGAAGGCCGACGGTTCGCTGCTTACGGATTGCGGCACCGCCGGCTCGATCCACAAGGTCGGCGCGACCTTGCAGGGCGCGCCTTCGTGCAACGGCTGGACCTTCTGGCATTACGAGGCCGAGGACGGGCTCAAGCCGATCGACGCGCTGCGCCAGACCTATCTCCTCGCGACCCAGCCCTGAGCCTATGACCGTCGGGCCCGCGGCTCCCCTCCCTGAAAGGGAGGGGCTGAGGGTGGGTAGCGCGGCAACACCGCGCTCGGCGGCGTGGACATGCTCCCCGCCGCCCCTCGGCCGAACGGAATCGCGCCCGCCGCCAATCGCCAACATCGTGCGCGACATGTTCCGTACCGCTTTCCCGATCTGCCCCGCCACGCCGCGCCGGAGCACAGCCCCGGCCCGCACCGCCGTTGCCCAAAAAGCGCGCAAATCCGCCGGAAACCGGCAGCGCTTTCCTAAGCGAACCAATTAGGTTAAACTTGTTCCTGCTTGCGTAGCCGGATCGCGAAGGTGGAAACGGGACGGGAAGCGGCGCAGAAAGGCCAGAAATCCGGTGCAGATCCCGACCAACGCCCGACTCTATCTCCGTCCGGTCCAGTTCGCCGATTCGCCGATCGAGCGCGGCGGCGAGGTGGCGCGGCTGGCCGGCGGCCTGACCTGGTTCTCGGCCTATGAGCTGATCGCGGTCGAGAACGGCAAGCGCGTGCTCCAGTACACGCTCCCCGTCGGCGATCTCCCCGCCGACGACCGGCTCCAGGCGATCGCGGCGCGGATCACGGCCCCGCGCCCCGCGCTCCAGCTCGGCGGGCGCGTGCTGCGCTTCGACCAGCCGCAGGTGATGGGCATCCTCAACATGACCCCCGACAGCTTCTCCGACGGCGGCAAGCATCTCGACGACGTCGGGGCCGCGGCGGCCGCGGCGGTGGGCATGGCCGCGGCGGGCGCCGCGCTGGTCGATGTCGGCGGCGAATCGACCCGGCCGGGCGCGCAGGAAGTGTGGGAAGGCGACGAGATCGGGCGCGTCGTGCCGGTGATCGAGCGGCTGGCGCGCAGCGGCACCCTGGTCTCGGCCGACACGCGCAAGGCCGGGGTGATGGAGGCGGCGCTCGCCGCGGGGGCGCAGATCGTCAACGACGTCTCGGCGCTGCTGTGGGACGACCGCGCGCTCGAGGTCGTGGTGCGCGCCGGGTGCCCGGTGGTGCTGATGCATGCCGGCGATCCCAGGCAGGGCGCGGACGGCGGGCGCGGCCATGCCGACCCGCTGATCGAGGTCTATGACTGGCTGGAGGCGCGGATCGCGGCGGTCGTCGCGGCGGGCGTCGACCGCGGCCGCATCCTCGCCGATCCCGGCATCGGCTTCGGCAAGTCGCTCGCCGACAACCTCGCGCTGCTCAACGGCCTGGCGCTGTTCCACGGCCTCGGCGTGCCGCTGCTCCTCGGCGCGAGCCGCAAGCGAATCGTTGGCGCGCTGTCGAACGAGGCGCCGGCGGACGAGCGGCTCGGCGGCTCGCTGGCGCTGGCGCTCAAGGGCGCCGAACTCGGCGCGCAGCTGCTGCGCGTCCACGACGTGCCGGAAACGGTACAGGCGTTGAGAGTGTGGCGCGGCCTGCGCGACGCGGCGCTGGTCGGCCGCTAGCTCAGCGGATCGGGCCGGGTGCGCTGCTCGACATAGGTGCGCTGCACCGCGAACGGGCTGACCCGGGCCTCGCGGAAGCGGTCGCGGCGGCGCTCGGCCTCGGCGCCGATCTTCTCGAGGCTCTCGACCAGGTCCTCGAGGTTGCGGCGGCGCTCGGCCGCGGTCGCCTCGCGGCATTCGTCGAGGCATGCCGCGACCAGGTCGGGCACGCGGCGGCGAACGACATTGGCCCAGTCGACCGCGTCGGCGGCGAGCGGCTCGGCGTCGGCGATCGCGATCAGCCGCGCGCAGCTGGTGCGCGCCGCGGCGATCCGGTTCACCGCCCAGTCGGCCTCGCCCGCGGCGGCGGCCCAGGCGCCCTCGAGCGGATCGGCGGGGCTCATCCGCTTGAGCCTGGCGCCGGCGATGCGCTGGCGCAGCTTGCGCGCGCCGAAGAACAGCGCGAGCCCGGCCGCGCCGGCCGCGAACAGCGTGATGGCGACGAAGGCCAGGGCCGCCAGCGCGGCGATCACGAGCAGGATTCGAAGCATCGCCGTGCGTATATGGGAAGCCGCCCGGGTTTCGCCAGATCAGGCGTACCGCCGCCGGAACAATCGGCCGTTTCGCGCGCTTGACGACCATAGGTCGTCGGGAGAGGAGCCATGCGCGAAGCCTATGACCGTTATTCGAACGTATCGATCCTGATCCACTGGACGGTGGCGTTGCTGGTGGTGGCGAACCTCCTCATCGCCCTTGCGATGAGCGACCATCGCGAGCTGTTCCCGTGGCACAAGTCGATCGGCATCACCGTGCTGCTGCTCACGCTGCTGCGTATCGTCTGGCGGCTGACCCATCCCTGGCCGCATTTCCCGGAGCGGATGCCGGGCTGGGAACGCGTTCTTTCGCGCAGCGTACATATCGCCTTCTACGTGCTGCTGCTGGCGATCCCGCTGCTCGGCTGGGCGACGGTGTCAGCGGGCCGTGGCACGGGGGAGATCTACGGCTTCATCCAGTGGTTCGACCTGCCCGTCGCCAAGTCGCCCGAGCTGCGCGACCAGCTCGGCGGTCTGCACGAGGCGGCCGCAATCCTCGCGGTTGCGCTGGTGGTTCTGCATGTCTGCGGGGCGCTCAAGCACCAGTTCTTCGACGAAGACGTGGTGTTCCATCGCATGCTTCCGGGCCTGCGGCAGAGCCATATGGACGACGAGATCTAGGAGGCGGCGCCGGCCCGCTCCCCCACCCGGCCTTGATGGATGGCCGGGTGGGGAGCGGGCTGGTGCCGCGCCACAACCTAAGCCGCGTTCTGGTCGATCCCGAGCTCGCCGAGCTTGCGGTAGAGCGTCGAGCGGCCGATGCCGAGTCGCCGCGCGACCTCGGTCATCCGCCCGCGATAATGGCCGATGGCGAGTCGGATCACATCCGCCTCGATCTCCTCGAGCGCACGCAGATTGCCATCGGCGCGGAACAGCGTGATCCCGGCGCCCGACGCCGCCCCGCCATTCGCCGCGCCCCCCGCCGGACGCCCGCCCGAAAGCTGCGCGATCTGCGGGAAGTCGGCGCGGGTCAGCGCGTCGCCGTCGCACAGCACCGCGGCGCGGAACAGCGCGTTCTGGAGCTGGCGGACATTGCCCGGCCAGTCATAGCTGGCGAGCAGCGCGATCGCGTCGTCGGTGATGCCGAGCGGGCGCAGCCCCGGCTGCTCGGCGATCCGCGCGAGCAGGTGGCGGGCGAGCGGGGCGATGTCGCCGGCGCGCTCGCGCAGCGGCGGGATCGTCACCTGCACGACGTTGAGGCGGTAATAAAGGTCCTCGCGGAAGCGCCCTTCCTCGACCTCGGTCGCCAGCGTCTTGTTGGTCGCGGCGATCACGCGGACGTCGACCTCGCTGACATGGCGCGCGCCGATCGGGTGCACTTCGCCCGACTGCAGCACGCGGAGCAATTTGACCTGCGCCTCGAGCGGCATCTCGCCGATCTCGTCGAGCAGGATGGTGCCGCCATCGGCCTCCTGAAAGCGGCCGATCTTGCGCTCGAACGCGCCGGTGAAGGCGCCCTTCTCGTGCCCGAACAGCTCGGATTCGACCAGGTTGGCGGGAATCGCGCCGCAATTCACCCGCACCACCGGCTTGGCGTGGCGCGGGCTCGCGGCGTGAATCGCCTCCGCCACCACTTCCTTGCCGACCCCGCTCTCGCCCTCGATCAGCACCGGCACGCGCGCGCGCGCCGCCTTGGCTGCGATCGCGAGTGCGGCGCGGAACTGCGGCGCCGATCCGACGATCTCGTCGAAGGCGAGGTGTGCGCCCATTTTCTCGGTCAGCGGGCGCAGCTCGCCCACGACCTTCGCGCCCACCGCGGTGTCGAGCGCGGCGAGCAGGCGCTCGGCGGCGAGCGGCTTGACCAGGAAATCGGTCGCCCCGGCGCGCATCGCGCTGACCGCGGCGGCGACCGAGCCGTTCGCGGTGAGCAGCAGAATCGGCAGCATCGGGCGGTTGGCGCGCAGCTCGGCGATCAGCCGCGCGGCATCGAAGTCCGGCGCCCAGTGATCGAGCACGATCGCGTCCAGCGCCATGCCGTCGGGCGTGCCGAGCGTCGCCAGCGCGGTCTCGCCGTCGCCGGCGAACACCGTCCGCCAGCCGCGGCGCGCGGCGATCGCCGCCACCAGCCGCCGCTGCGCGGGTTCGTCGTCGATCAGCATCAGGAGGCGCTGGCCGTTGCGCGTCATCCTTTTTGTCCCCAGTGTCCCTAAATCGGTCACTTGGGATAACCCCAGTCGGTAAAGACCGGCTTAAGCGTTCGAAAGTCCGCGGGGCTTGAGGGGCAGAGACGCCGCGTCTAATGAGGCTGCCGACAACGCGTTAGAGGGGAAGCTGCGCATGGCCCAGTCCGGCGACATGAAAGCACATGAAAACACCTATGGCGGCTTCATGCGGATGATGAAGATCGGCACGCTGGTCACCGTCATCATCGCCGCGATCGTGATTTTCCTGATCGCCTCCTGAGGTGAAGATCGCGGTTCTCAAGGAAACCGCCGCCGGCGAGCGGCGCGTTTCCGCGACGCCGGAAACGGTCAAGAAATTCGTCTCGCTCGGCGCCGAAGTGGCGGTCGAGAGCGGGGCGGGCGACACCGCTTCTCTCGACGACAACGCCTTTTCCGCCGTCGGTGCGACGGTCGGTTCGCGTGCCGAAGTACTCGCGAACGCCGACATCGTGCTCGGCGTGCAGGGCCCCGATCCGGCGAGCCTCGGCGGCATCAAGCCGGGCGCGTGGCTCGCGGCGGGCCTTAACCCGTTCGGCGAACGCGCCCGCGTGGACCATTATGCCGCGCTGAACATCGAGGCGCTGGCGATGGAGTTCATGCCGCGCATCACGCGCGCCCAGTCGATGGACATCCTTTCCTCGCAGTCGAACCTCGCCGGCTACAAGGCGGTGCTCGACGCGGCGGGCGAATATGGCCGCGCCTTCCCGATGATGATGACCGCGGCGGGCACCGTCTCGGCGGCCAAGGTGTTCGTGATGGGCGTCGGCGTCGCCGGCCTCCAGGCGATCGCCACCGCCCGGCGCCTCGGCGCGCAGGTCTCTGCGACCGACGTGCGCTCCGCGACCAAGGAGCAGATCCTCTCGCTCGGCGCCAAGCCGATCTTCGTCGAGAGCGTCGCGGGGATCGAGGGCGAAGGCTCGGGCGGCTACGCCACCGAGATGAGCGACGAGTACAAGGCGGCGCAGGCCGAGCTCGTCTCCAGCCACATCGCCAAGCAGGACATCGTCATCACCACCGCGCTGATCCCGGGGCGCCCCGCCCCGCGCCTGATCAGCGACGCGCAGATCGCGTCGATGCGGCCGGGCAGCGTCATCGTCGACCTTGCGGTCGAGGCTGGCGGCAATGTCGAGGGCGCGGTCGCGGGCGAGGTGGTCGAGAAGCACGGGGTCAGGATCGTCGGGCACAAGAACGTGCCCTCGCGCCTCGCCTCGGACGCCTCGGCGCTGTTCGCGCGCAACCTCTACAACTTCCTCTCCGCCTTCTGGGACAAGGAAGCGGGCAAACCGGTTCTGGACGAAGAAATCGGCGACGCGATCCGGCTGACCCGCGAGGGCAAGGTGGTGAACGAGAGGCTGCTCGGGTGAGCGCTGCGCTAGCGCTCGCCTCCATGCTGTCGCTCGGCGGCACGCAGGAGGCGTCGCCGGCAAGGCTCGCGGAGATTTGGCGATCCTATCGGTATGCCGAATATCATGCGAACGGCGGCTATATCTGCAATCGGTACCAGCAGCGCTGGATCACACGACGGTTCCGGGAACGCTTCGGCCGGCGGGTGGCGGCTCTGAAGGCCGCCGCTCAGCAACGACTCGAGAAATCTGCGTTCGAGGCCGAGTTCCCCGTCATCACGATCTGCGCGAAAGCCGGGCCCGATGCGTCGCTCCCAGCCTGGGTGAGAACGAATTTCAAGACCTATGAAGCCGAGCTCGCCGCTGCCGAGCGGGCATTCGGAACAAGCCAAGGGGCGCACTGATGGACTTCATCTCGATCCTGTCGATCTTCGTGCTGGCGTGCTTCGTCGGCTATTATGTCGTGTGGTCGGTCACCCCGGCGCTGCACACGCCGCTGATGGCCGTGACCAACGCGATCTCCTCGGTGATCATCGTCGGCGCGCTGATCGCCGCCGCCGCGGCAGGGAGCGACACCGCCAAATGGCTGGGGCTGATCGCGGTCGCGCTTGCCAGCGTGAACATCTTCGGGGGGTTCGCCGTCACCGAGCGCATGCTCGCCATGTACAAGAAGAAGGGTTGAGCCGATGCACGAGCTTGCTCCGCTGAACCCATGGGTCGCGCTCGCCTATCTCGTCGCGGGCGTGTGCTTCATCATCGCGCTGCGCGGCCTGTCCTCGCCCTCGACCAGCCGCCGCGGCAACCGCTTCGGCATGGCCGGCATGCTGATCGCCGTCGTCACCACGCTGGTGACTCATGAGATCGCCTCGCTGCCCGAGATCGTCGCCGCGATCGCAGTCGGCGGCATCGTCGGCTTCGTCATCGCGCGCAAAATCGCGATGACCGACATGCCGCAGCTCGTCGCGGCGTTCCACAGCCTCGTCGGCCTGGCCGCCGTGCTCGTGGCCGCGGCCGCGTTCCTCAATCCGGAGGCATTCCACATCGCCGATGCCGCGGGCGAGATCTTCGCGGTCAGCCGGGTCGAGATGGGTCTCGGCATCGCGATCGGCGCGATCACCTTCTCGGGCTCGGTCATCGCCTTCGCCAAGCTCAACGGCAACATGTCGGGCAAGCCGATCCTGCTGCCCGCGCGCCATGTCATCAACTTGGGTACGCTCGCCGCGATCCTCGGCCTGATCGGCTATTTCGTGACCGACCAGAGCCCGTGGGTGTTCTGGACCGTCACCGCATTGAGCTTCCTGATCGGGTTCCTGCTGATCATCCCGATCGGCGGGGCGGACATGCCGGTCGTGGTGTCGATGCTCAACAGCTATTCGGGCTGGGCGGCCGCGGCGATGGGCTTCACGCTCGGCAACACCGCGATGATCATCACCGGCGCGCTGGTCGGCAGCTCGGGCGCGATCCTGTCCTACATCATGTGCCGGGCGATGAACCGCAGCTTCATCAGCGTGATCGCGGGCGGCTTCGGCGGCGACAGCGGCGGCGGCTCGGCGGCCGCGGCGATCGACCGGCCGTGGAAGCGCGGCTCGGCCGAGGACGCGGCGTTCCTCATGCAGCAGGCCGAGCAGGTGATCATCGTCCCCGGCTACGGCATGGCGGTCGCTCAGGCGCAGCACGTGCTGCGCGAGATGGCCGACAAGCTCAAGGAGCATGGCGTGCGCGTCAAATACGCGATCCACCCGGTCGCCGGCCGCATGCCCGGGCACATGAACGTGCTGCTCGCCGAGGCCAATGTGCCTTATGACGAGGTGTTCGAGCTTGAGGACATCAACTCCGAGTTCAGCCAGACCGACGTCGCCTTCATCATAGGCGCCAACGACGTGGTGAACCCGGCGGCCAAGACCGACAAGTCCTCGCCGATCTACGGCATGCCCGTGTTCGACGTGAACAAGGCCAAGACCGTGCTGTTCATCAAGCGCTCGATGGGCGGCGTCGGCTATGCGGGGGTGGACAACGACGTCTTCTACCAGGACAACACGATGATGCTGCTGGCCGATGCCAAGAAGATGGTCGAGGAGATCGTGAAGTCGCTGGATTGATCCGGGGGATCAACCCATTCACGATCTCGTGAAGAGCCTCGACCGACGGACGGGACGGCCAGCCAAATAGGGGGCTGGACGATGATCAGTGTCGGACGAATCCTGGACGGGACCTTTGGCGTGTTCCGCGAGCATTTCACGGCGGTGGCGGTCTGGGCGGGCATCTACCTCGCCGGCAATATCGCGATGCTGCTGACGACGGCGCCGATGATGACCGCGGCGATGGACCCCGCGACGGCTGCGGATCCGGGCGCCGTGATGGGGGCGATGGGACCGATCTGGGTGCTCAACCTGGTGCTCGCGCTGGTTGGCGTGGTGCTCTACACGGCGGCGATGCGCTCGGTGCTGCGCCCCGATGCGGGCGGCCTCGCCTTCCTGCGCGTCGGGATGGACGAGCTGCGCATGATCGTCCTCTCGATCCTGTTCCTCATCGCCAGCGCGCTCCTGCTCTTCCTCGCCAGCATGGTGCTGGGCCTGTTCGTCGGGGGCGTGGCGATGAGCAGCCAATCGCCCGGCCTGACGGTCCTGCTTTCCTTCCTGGTCGGCCTGGTCGTGTTCGGGCTGGCCATCTACTTCGTGATCCGCTTCTCGCTCGCCTTCCCGCTCACGCTGCATCGCGGCGAGTTCGTGATCGGCGAGGCATGGCGGCTGAGCCGCGGGCATTTCTGGACGTTGTTCGGTGCGGCGCTGGTCGTGGTCGTGATCGGCTTCATCCTGACCATGGTCGTCAGCATGTTCTCGATGGGAAGCTATTTCGCCGACATCGTGGCCGCCGCGGGCAATCCCGATGCGACCATGCTCGCCGCCGAGCGCCAGGCCGAGCGGCTGGGCAGCTTCAGCGTGATGATGATCCTGCAGTCGATCGGCGGCGCCGTCGTCGCGGCGGTGTGGGTCGCGCTGAGCGGCGGCAGCGCCGCAGCCGCGGCACGCCTGCTCGTCGAGGACGAGTTCGACGACGCCGAAGAGGTGTTCGGCTGAGCCCCATATACTTTATCGGGCTTGCGTTCTTGATCCGTTCCGGAGATAACTCCTCCGAAACGGATTGAGAACGGAGGCACTTTTGCTTACGTCCTTGGCGCAAACCGGGGAAACATCCGCAATGCACTGCAAAGCGGAGGTTTCGGATGCTTGAGACGGTCGCCCGCTCTTCCCTGAACGACCTGGCCGGCACGCCGGGCGCGCTGGCCGTGGGCACGCCCGAACGGCTGGCGTCGCTCGAGCGGCTGGTCGAGGCCGCAGGCGCCCGAACGCTCGGGCTGGTCACCCCGGATCACGCGGCGGCGCGGATCGCGGCGCAGGCCAGCCTCGACCTGCTGCTCGTCGATGCCGGCGGGCTCTCGCCGGCGGCTGCCGCGCAGCTGGCGGAATCGCTTGCCGGACCGATCGTGGAGCACGGCTGCCGGACCGTCGTGCTGCTCGACCCGGAGACGATCGATGCGATCGCCACCCCCCTGCTCGGCACCGGTGCCGCGCTGCTCTGCGGCGCGGGCCCCGGGGAGCAGGCGGCGGCGGTGACCAGCGCGCTGGCGCCGGTGAGCGCGCGGCTGCACGATGCGACCCGCGAGCGCGAGGCCGAACGGCTGCGCCTGCTCAACGAGGAGGTCGCCCGGCTCGCCGAGGTGCTGAGCCAGCTCACCGCCGAGCAACCCGCGGTGCGCGACCGCACGAACGGCTATCGCAGCGAGCCGATGGAAGCGCCCGACGCCGATCCACGCGCCGTTCGTGCCGTGATCCGCGCACGGCGGCTGCGCGACCAGTTCTTCGCGGCCGAGCTGTTCGCCGATCCGGCCTGGGACATGCTGCTCGACCTCTATGCCGCGCGGCTCGAGGGGCGGCGCGTGTCGGTCTCCAGCCTGTGCATCGCCGCCGCGGTGCCGCCGACCACCGCGCTGCGCTGGATCGGGACGATGCACGATGCCGAGCTGTTCGGCCGCGATCCCGACCCGACCGACAAGCGCCGCGCCCATATCACGCTGACCGAGCGGGCGGCGGCGGGCATGCGCGGCTATTTCGCCGCTGCGGGGCGGGCGGGGCTGGTGCCGGCCTGAAGGAGTGGTGAGCCCTGATGGATTCGAACCATCGACCTACTGATTAAAAGTCAGTTGCTCTACCGACTGAGCTAAGGGCCCCAAAGCGTGGCACGCACCTAGGGGCGCGATCCCCCGCGGTCAACCGGCGCAGCGTTTCGCGATGTGCACCTCTTCCTTGTTGATCGTTCCGGAAATGCCGCAGAAGCGAGGCTCGCGATTACGCTTGCCGCCGTCGTTGCCGGTGAGGAAGCCGCCGGCATCGACCGGGTTGGCGGGATCGGGCAACGCGACCTCGAAATGGAGATGATCGAGCATCGCGCAGCCGACATCGCCCTCGATCCCGATCAGCTGCCCGGCGCGCACCTTCTGGCCGACCTTGAGGTTGGCGAGTCCGCTCACCGAGCCCCTGGCCAGGTGCGAATAGCCGGTCCACTCGCCATTGGGGTGCGCGATCCAGACATGATTGTTGCGGCATTGGCTCGCCGCGCGGCCGCTCTGGCGCTCCGCATAGCCGTCCTGGATCGCCATCACCGTTCCCGCCGCGGCGGCGACGATGCGATAGGGCTTGCGCGGGCCGGTGGCGACGAGATCGATGCGCGCGCGGGGACGATGGGTGCGGGTGTCGTCGAACACGCGGAGCTGCGTGCCGTCGGCATAAGGCAGGCGATAGACTCCCGCGCTTGCCGGCGGCGGCGGCACTTCGGCCGCCTGGAGCGCCGCGAGGGCGAAGGGCAACAGGATCAACGGCATCTTACTCTCCCTGGACGGCCAATGCGGCGAGCTGGCGGATCGTGCGACCGGTGAGCGGATCGCGCCAGCCCGGCACGATCGCGGCCAGCGGCTGGAGCACGAACCCGCGCCGGCGAAATTGCGGGTGCGGAATGACGAGGTCCGGACTGGCCCATGCCCCGCCCGACCACAGAATGATGTCGAGGTCGATCACCCGGGAATCCCAGCGCCGCCCGCGCCGGCGGCCGAAGCTCCGCTCGACCTGCTTCAAGCGAGCGAGCAGCGCGGGCGGCGCTTCCTCGCTCGCGATCAGCGCCGCGGCATTGGCGAAGCGACGGCGCGAGGGGCCGAGCGGCGCGGTGGGGATGATCGGCGACACCTTCACCACCCCACCGATCGCGGCGAGCGCGGCGCGCAATTCGGCCTCGGGCGCACCATGCCGGCCACGGCGGTTCGAGCCGAGGGCAACGACATAGAGCTGAGCCGGGGTTGAGCGGGTCATGCCGCACGGCCTATCGGGAGCGGATGATCCCGCCAAGCCCGCTTCCCGACACCGAGCCGCCGCACGACTGCCCGCGCTGTCCGCGGCTGGTGGCGCTGCGGCAAGCGCTGCGCGCCGAGTATCCGGACTGGTGGAACGCGCCGGTGCCGGCGTTCGGCGATCCCGATGCCTGGCTCGGCATCATCGGGCTGGCACCGGGCAAGCATGGCGCGAACCGGACCGGGCGACCGTTCACCGGCGACTATGCCGGCGATCTGATGTTCGCGACGCTGGCCAAGTTCGGCCTGACCGAGGGGATGTATGAGGCCCGGCCCGACGACGGGCTCAAGCTCAAGGGCGCGATCATCATCAACTCGGTCAAGTGCCTGCCGCCCGAGAACAAGCCGACCCCGCAGGAAGCGCGCAACTGCCGCCCCTTTGCCGACGCCCAGGCCAATGCGATCCCGGCGCGCGTGTTCGTGGCACTGGGCCAGATCGCGCACCAGAGCGCGGTCAAGATCCTGGGCGGCAAGCTGCCCAAATGCCGCTTCGGCCACCTCGCCGAGCATCGCATGCCCGACGGGCGCGTGCTGATCGATAGCTATCACTGCTCGCGCTACAACCAGAATACCGGTCGGCTGACGGCCGGAATGTTCGAGGCGGTCTTCGAACGGGCGCTGGCGCTGCGCGGGACGGTGTGAGGCGCGGCGTGAGGGGCGGCCCGAACGCTGGAACGTCCCAAACGTCACACTGCCACGCGCGCGCGGACGGCGGCAGTTGACAAAATTGACTCGGACGCAGGGTCTTGCGGCAATTGCGCCGGGTTCGCGCCCGGGAAGCGACCGCGACGCGGCAGGTCGGCGGCACCGACGCGCCACCGGCGCGGCGATCGCGCGCCACCGACGCATCGCCCACGCGGCGGCAACGCGGCGGTTCCGCCCGGCAACGCGCCGCTCGCGCCACTGGAACGCGACAGCGACGCGTCCACCGTTCGGCGGCGGGACGGGACGAGCACAGGGTGGCGGTGGGGAGCAAGCTTCCATCGACCAGGGTGGAGCAAATCAGTTCCAACATTGCAAGCGGCGCGGCTGACTCGCTGCTGTCATACCCCGCGCCTATCCGGCAGGCGTCGGAGGTGGGAAGCGGGATGCGCGGGATCGACTGGCCGGGACGGCTGTGGCTGCTGCTCGCGATCGCCATGGTCGCGGGGGGCCTGACCGGTTTCGCCGCGGGGTGGCTGTCGGTCGACGAGGTGCGGCGGCTGAGCGGCGCCGTGGGCGCGGCGAGCGCGGCGCACCCTTTGCCCATGCTGGCGCTGGCCTTCCTGGTCATCCTGGTGCTGACCGCGCTCTGCTTTCCCGTCGCGCCGCTGATCGGGGTCGCCGCGGGCAGCCTGTTCGAGCCGGGCCCGGGCTTCCTGATCACGCTGGCCGCAAGCGTGGCCGGGTCGACGATCGCGCAGATGGCGGCCGCGCGCATGCTGCGCGACGCGGTGCGCGCCAGGTTCGCGCCGCTGATCGCACGTCATGAAGCGGGGATCGCGCGGCACGGCGCGGCCTATCTCTTCGCGCTGCGCCTGCTGCCCTTCCTCCCCTATTGGTCGGCCAACCTGCTTGCGGGGATTTCGGGGATGAAGCTGCGCGCGTTCGTCCCGGTGACCGCGATCGGGCTCGCGCCGTCGATCCTGCTCTACACGCTGGCAGGGGACCGGCTGGCCCGTCTGCGCAGCCTGGACGATCTCGCCTCGCCCGCGCTGCTGGGCGCGTTGCTGCTGTTCGGCTTCGCGCCGTTGCTGGCCATCGCCGGTGCGCGCGTGGCGCGTCAGATGTCCTCGACCATCCGCTGGTAGAGCTCAGGCCGGCGGTCGCGGAAGAAGCCCATGCCGGCGCGATGTTTCCGCGCCCGGTCGAGGTCGAGCGTGGCGGTGAGCACGCCGGTCTCCTCGGCGCCGAACTCGGCGAGGATGTCGCCCCATTCGTCGCAGATGAAGCTGTGGCCGTAGAAGCGCTGGCCGCCCTCGGTGCCGATGCGGTTCGACGCGATCACGGGGACGACGTTGGAGACCGCATGGCCGATCATCGCGCGGCGCCACATGCGGCTGGTGTCGAGATCGGCGTCATAGGGCTCCGAGCCGATCGCCGTCGGGTAGAAGAGCAGTTCCGCGCCCATCAGCATCATCGTGCGCGCGGTCTCCGGATACCATTGGTCCCAGCAGATGCCGACGCCGAGCGTCGCGTCCGCCGCGGGGCCGTCCCACACCTTGAAGCCGGTGTTGCCGGGGCGGAAATAGAATTTCTCCTCATAGCCGGGGCCGTCTGGAATGTGGCTCTTGCGATAGACGCCCGCGACCTTGCCGTCGGGACCGATCATCGCGAGGCTGTTGTAGTAATGCGGACCGTCCGCCTCGAAGAAGCTGGTCGGGATATGGATCGAGAGTTCGGCCGCCAGTTTTTGCATCGCGGTGACCGCGGGGTGGCTGGCGACGGGCCTGGCGGTGGCGAACAGGCCCTCGTCCTCGACGCGGCAGAAATACTCGCCCTCGAACAGCTCGGGCGGGAGCACGACCTGCGCGCCCTTCCCCGCCGCCTCGCGGACGAGGTCGGCGACGTTGGCGATGTTGCGCGCGGTGTCGCTCGTGAAGGCGAGCTGGAGCGCGGCGACGGTGATCTGGGTCATGGCGGGGTATTTAGACGGCCCGTCCCCCTTCGTCACCCCGGCCTTGTGCCGGGGCCCACGGTTTGACGAGCGGTCCGGCATGAGGGCGAGGGCAGCGCTGACGGCGCGGTGGACCCCCGGCACAAGGCCGGGATGACGGGTGGGGTTCGACCAATACCCTTTACGTCGCCCCGGGCTTGACCCGGGGTTGGGCTGCTTTTCCCTGGGCCGAGGAAGAAGCCCTGGCCCGGCTCAGGGCCGGCTGACGATTGGGGTGGGTGAGTCTACTTCGGAATCTGCTGCGAGATGCAGTGGAAGCTGCCGCCGCCGGTGAGGATATGGTCGGCGCGCAGGCCCACCGCCTCGCGCCCGGGGAACAGCGCGCCGATCGTCTCGACCGCCTTGCGGTCGTTGGGCTGGCCGTAGACCGGGATCACCACCGCAGCGTTGCCGATATAGAAGTTCATGTAGCTCGCCGGGACGACCTCGTCGCCGTGCATCACGCGGCCGGGCGAGGGGATGGGCACGACCTCGACTCCGAACGCCTCGGCGCGGCGGCGGGCGTCGGCATAGACCAGCCAGTTGGGGTCGTTCTCCTCGGGCACCGGGATCGCCAGCCGGTTCTCGCCGACGAAGCGCGCGAGATTGTCGACATGACCGTCGGTGTGATCCATCGCCAGGCCGTTGCCGAGCCACAGCACCCGGTCGAAGCCGAGATCGTTGTAGAGCCGATCCTCGGCCTCGCGCATCGACAGGCCGGGGTTGCGGTTGCGGTTGAGCAGGCATTGCTCGGTGGTGACGACGAGGCCGGTGCCGTCCCAGTCGATCGAGCCGCCCTCGAGCACCCAGCCGTGCGGCTGCACCTCGATGCGGCGCTTCTCGGCGAGAAGCGCGCCGACCTCGACATCGCCCTCGTAATTATACTTGCCGCCCCAGCCGTTGAACTCGAAGTCGTGCCCGACGCCCCGGTCGTCGAGGATCACCCCGGTGTCGCGCAGCCAGATGTCGCCGAACGGCGCGACCACGACCTTGGCCGAATCCCCGGCGAGCAGCCGCGCCGCGGCCGCGGCTTCCTCGTCGGCGGCGACGAGCAGCACCTGCTCGCCCGCGCCGCCGGCATGGACCGCGCGCGCGAAGGCGGCGACCTCGGCGCGGGCGGCGCCGAGCGATTCCCACAGCTCGGGATGGCTGGGGAAGCCGATCCACACGGCCTTGTGCTTGGCCCATTCGGGCGGCGGCGTCGGCTTCATCGCGGTTACTTGGCTCCCTGGCGGCTCTTGTCGCGCGCGGCGCGGAACTCGTCGCCCTCGACCCAGTTGGGCCAGTCGGTGGTCGAGGCCAGCGCGCGGCCGACGGCATAGTAGATCTGGAGATCCTTCTCGACCCCGGCCCAGTTCCAGTTCGGGTCGAACTCGTCCTTGGGGCCGTGGTAGCGGTTCTTCTCGTAATCCTGCGCCGCCGCCTTGCCCGCCGCGGTGCCGCCCTCGACCAGGTCGTCGCCCGCGTCGAAATAGAGCATCGGCACGCCGTGCTTGGCGAGCATGAAGTGGTCGGAGCGGTAGTAGAAGCCCTTCTCCGGCGTCGGCTCGTTCGAGGCGGTGCGGCCCTGCCTGGCGAGCGCACGATCGAGATAGGCGTCGAGGCCCGACTTGCCCTTGCCGACGACGATCACGTTCTTCGCCGGCGGGGTCATGTTGAGCGCGTCCATGTTGACGCCGCCGACGGTCCTGGCGAGCGGATAGACCGGGTTGTCGCCATAATATTTGGAGCCGAGCAGGCCCGATTCCTCGGCGGTGACGGCGATGAAGACGAGGCTGCGATCGGGCGCGCCGGCCTTGGCGTTGGCCTCGGCGAGCGCGACGAGGGCGGCGGTGCCGGTGGCGTTGTCGATCGCGCCGTTGCAGATGTCGTCGCCGTCGGGCGCCGCCTCGCAGCGGCCGAGATGGTCCCAGTGCGCGGTGTAGAGGACGTACTCGTCCGGGCGCGTCTTGCCGGGGAGGATGCCGATCACGTTCTTCGAGGCATGCTTGCGGATGTCGTTGTCGAAGCTGACCGACGCCTTGACGTCGCCGAGCGCGACGGGCTTGAAGCCCTTCTGCTTGGCGGCGGCGGCGAGCTTGTCGAAGTCCTGCCCGGCGCTGGCGAACAGCGCCTTGGCCTTGTCGAGCTGGATCCAGCCGATCGCGGCGGACTGGTCGGCATGGCCGTTGGCGGCGTCGGCGACCTGCTGCTCGCCGGTCCAGCTCGACTGGACGACGTTCCAGCCATAGGCGGCGGGCTCAGTCTGGTGGACGATGATCGCGGCGGCGGCGCCCTGGCGCGCGGCTTCCTCGAACTTGTAGGTCCAGCGGCCGTAATAGGTCATCGCGCGGCCGTTGAACTCGCCCTTGGCCTCCGCCGTCTGCCAGTCGGGATCGTTGACGAGGATGACGACGGTCTTGCCCTTGACGTCGAGCCCGGCATAGTCGTTCCAGCCCTTCTCGGGCGCGTTGATGCCGTAGCCGACGAACACGACGGGGCTGTCCTTGACCTCGCTGCGCGGGGTCACGCGATAGGTGCCGGCGACGAATTCGGGGCCGTATTTGAGGCTGATCGGCTGAGCGCCGCCGGTGAAGGTGAGCGGCGAGACGTTCTTCGCGGTGATCGCGACCAGCGGCACGTCCTGGAACCAGTTGCCGTTGTTGCCGGGCTGGAGCCCCGCCTTCTGGAATTGCTGGACGAGATAGTCGAGCGTCTTCTTCTCGCCCGCGGTGCCCGGCGCGCGGCCCTCGAATTCGTCGGAGGAGAGCACGCGCGTCGCTTCCTTGAGCGTCGCCATCGGCATCGCTGGCAGCTCGGGCTCGGGCGCGGCGGACTGGCCGCCACTGCACGCAGCGAGGCCCAGCAAGGCGAGAAGGGCAAGGCGCATCGGCATCATCTCCGGTAATTTCATTGCGCGACCTTCTGGCAGCGGGTCGCGACGGGGGCAAGCGGGACGCTTGCGAACCGCACGCCGGCATTGCAAGCTGTCCCGCGGACAGGGGGAAGTATCGTGAAGCACTGGATTTATCTGGCGTGCCTGGCGGCAGTGTCGCCGGCCGCCGCGCAGAATTTCGACGCGGCGCGGGCGTTCGGCGCGCGCGAGTATATCGAGCAGGTCAGCCTGTCGCCCGACGGCACCAAACTCGCCTATGTCGCGCCGTTGAAGGGACAGGGCTCCGGCGTGTTCGTCGTTCCGGCCGACGGGTCGGCCGCGCCCAAGCCCATCGCGGCTTCCGACGGCAAGCCCGAGCGAGTCAGCGAATGCCGCTGGGCGAGCAACACGCGGTTGCTGTGCACCGTCTATGGCGTGATCCGCCTGCCCGAGGGGCTGATCGTGTCCACGCGGCTGACGACGATGGACCATGACGGCAGCAACATGAAGGTGCTCAGCCACACCCGCGGAACGGGCGAGCAGCTTGGTTATGCGACGTTCGGCGGATCGGTGATCGACTGGAATCCGGGGATCGACGGACAAGTCATGATGATCCGCCAATATGTCCCCGAGACGACGACTGGCACGCGGCTCGCCCAAAAGCTGGAAGGGATCGGCGTTGACCTGGTCGACGCGCGAACGCTCCAGTCGCGCACCGTCGAGCCGGCCTCGCGCGATGCCGCCGAATTCCTCACCGACGGCAAGGGCACCGTCCGGGTGATAGGCCGCAGCCAAGCGCGCGACGGCTACACGACAGGCATCCGCAGCTATTCCTATCGCCGCAAGGGCAGCAAGGCGTGGGAAGCGCTCAGCAGCGTCGGGCCCGACCGTGCAGGCTTCGACCCCTATGGCATCGATCCGACGCTCGACGTGGCCTATGGCCTGCGGCGCGTCGACGGCAGGCTCGCCGCGTACACCCGGGCGCTGGATGGCAGCGGTGCGGAGAAGCTGGTCTATGCCCACCCGCAGGTGGACGTGACGGGCTTTGCCCGCATCGGGCGCAACGGCCGCATCATCGGCGCGACCTATTCGACCGATATTCCCTCGGTCGAATATTTCGATCCGGCGGTGTCCCGGCTCATCAAATCCCTCACCAAGGCACTGCCCCAGCTGCCCCTGATTCGCGTGGTCGATTCGAGCGAAGACGAGAACCGGTTGTTGATCTGGGCGGGGAGCGACGTCGATCCGGGCCGCTATTATCTGTTCGATCGCACGGCCAAGACGCTCAACGAGGTCGCGCTGGCGCGGCCGCAGCTCGAGAAGGTGAAGCTGGCCGAGATGCGGCACATCACTTATCGCGCCGCCGACGGCGCGATGGTGCCGGCCTATCTGACGCTGCCGGCACAGGGGGGGGCCAAAGGAATCCGCGCGATCGTGCTGCCGCATGGCGGCCCGGGTGCGCGCGACGACTGGGGCTTCGACTGGCTGTCGCAATATTTCGCGAGCCAGGGCTTCGCGGTGCTCCAGCCGAACTTCCGCGGCTCCGCCGGCTATGGTGACGCCTGGTTCCAGAAGAACGGCTTCCAGAGCTGGAAGACGGCAATCGGCGACGTCAACGATGCGGGTCGCTGGCTGGTGAGCGAGGGAATCGCGGATCCGGCGAAGCTCGCCGTCTTCGGCTGGTCCTATGGCGGCTACGCGGCGCTGCAGTCTGCAGCGACCGAGCCCGGCCTATTCAAGCGGGTCGTCGCGGTCGCGCCCGTGACCGACCTCGACCGGCTGAAGAGCGACAGCGCGATCTATACGAGCCATCGCGAGGTCGAGCGCTTCGTGGGGAGCGGGCCGCACATCGAGCAAGGCTCTCCGGCGCGGCACGCCGAGAAGATCAAGGCGCCGGTGCTGATGTTCCATGGCGACATGGACCGCAACGTCGCTGTCGGGCATGCCCAGCTGATGCACGACAAGCTCAAGGCAGCGGGCGCCAAGTCGGAGCTCGTGATCTTCGAGGGCCTCGACCATTATCTCGACGACGGCGACGCCCGCGCGCAGCTGCTTCGGCGCAGCGCGGAATTCCTCGCGGCGCCCTGAGCCGATGCGAAAAGGGCGGCCCCGAAGGACCGCCCTTTGCTGTTTCGGCTGAGGCCAGACCTCAGCGCGAGTAGAACTCGACCACCAGGTTCGGCTCCATCTTCACCGGATACGGCACCTCGTCGAGGGTCGGCACGCGGGTGAAGGTGATCTTCGACGCACCGTCCGGCGCGACATAGTCGGGGATGTCGCGCTCGGCGAGGCTCTGCGCCTCCATCACCAGCGCCATCTCCTGCGCCTTGCCGCCCAGCTCGACGGTCTCGCCCGGCTTGATGCGGCGCGAGCCGATGTTGCACTTCTCGCCATTGACCTTGACGTGCCCATGGTTGACCAGCTGGCGCGCGGCGAAGATCGTCGGCGCGAACTTGGCGCGGTAGACGATCATGTCGAGGCGCTGCTCGAGCAGGCCGATCAGGTTCTGCGAGGTGTCGCCCTTCATCCGCGCGGCCTCGTCATAGGTCTTGCGGAACTGCTTCTCGGTGACGTCGCCGTAATAGCCCTTGAGCTTCTGCTTGGCGCGGAGCTGGAGGCCGAAGTCCGACATCTTGCCCTTGCGGCGCTGGCCGTGCTGGCCGGGGCCGTATTCGCGCTTGTTGACGGGCGACTTGGGACGACCCCAGATGTTCTCGCCCATGCGGCGATCGAGCTTGTACTTGGCGCTGGAGCGCTTCGACATTTGAAATTCCTTACAACTGCTAACGACGTTGACCCGGCACGTGCCCGGAAAGGGGCGCCTGCCTGATCGCGATTCCGGTATCGCCTGCGCTTGGAAACGCAGGGCCGCCGCTTCACCGGAGTGCGGGGCCGATTGCGAATGCGCGCGGTTAGCCGTGCAGGCGCGCCGAGTCAAGTTCAGGCGCCGCGCCCGCGCTTTTTCCCCTCCAGCGCGGAGAGCACCCCGCGCAGCGTGCGCAATTCCTGCTCGGTCCAGCCGGGCTTGGTCAGCAGGTTGCGCAGCGTGAGCCTGGTCGTCGGCACGCGGTCGGGCGGGTAGAAATAGCCGCTGTCCTCGAGCAGCGCCTCGAAATGGCCGATCAGCCCTTCGAGCTCGGCCTGCGGCGCCGGCGGATCGAGATCGACGCGCGGCGGCTGGACGAGCGCCTGCCCCTTCGACCATTCATACGCGACGAGGATCACCGCCTGCGCCAGGTTGAGCGATCCGAATTCGGGGTTGATCGGCACGGTGAGGATCGCGCGGGCGAGCGCGACATCCTCGGTCTCCAGCCCCGAGCGCTCGGGCCCGAACAGGATCGCCGAGCGGCCGGGCGCGGCATGAATCTCGTCCGCCGCCTCGGCCGGGGTGACGACCGGCTTGGTCACGCCCCGCTTGCGCACGGTGGTGGCGTAGACATGCTCGCAGTCCGCCACGGCCGCGGCGACGCTCTCGAACACGCGCGCCTGTTCGAGCACCACGTCCGCGCCGCTCGCCGCCGGGCCTGCCGAGGGGTTGGGCCAGCCGTCGCGCGGCGACACCAGGCGCATCTCGGTCAGCCCGAAATTGAGCATCGCACGCGCCGCCTTGCCGATATTCTCGCCGAGCTGGGGCCGGACGAGCACGATGACGGGCCCAGGAACCGAACCGGTCACCCCTTGCCGACCTCGGTGATGCTTCCGGCGAACTCCTCGAAGTCCCGCGCTTCGCGGAAGTCGCGATAGACGCTGGCGAAGCGGATATAGGCGACCGAATCCAGGCCCTTGAGCCCTTCCATCACCAACTCGCCGATACGCTGCGAGGGGATTTCGATGTCGCCCTGGGTCTCGAGCTGGCGCTGGATGCCCGAGACGAGCTTCTCGATCTGGCCTGCGGTGATCGGACGCTTGCGGCAGGCGAGCGAGACCGAGCGGATCAGCTTGTCGCGCTCGAACGGCTCGCGCCGGGACTCACCGGTTCCTTCGCTCTTGAGCACGGTCAGCTCGCGCAGCTGGATCCGCTCGAAGGTGGTGAAGCGCGCCGCGCACGCCTCGCACTGGCGGCGGCGGCGGATCGCCGCCCCATCCTCGGTGGGGCGGCTGTCCTTTACCTGTGAGTCTTCATTCCCGCAGAAGGGGCAACGCAACTTTCATCCCTCCGGGTAGATCGGGAAGCGCTCGCACAGGGCGCGGACGCGCCGGCGTACGTTCGCCTCGACCTCGGCATCGCCGCCCTCGCCCTTCGACCGCAGCCCGTCGAGCACGTCGGCGACCATGTTGCCGATCTCGCGGAACTCGGCCGGGCCGAAGCCGCGCGTGGTGCCCGCCGGCGAGCCGACGCGGATGCCGCTGGTCTTGACCGGCGGCAGCGGATCGTTGGGGATGCCGTTCTTGTTGCAGGTGATCGCGGCGCGCTCGAGCGCCTCGTCGGCGTCCTTGCCGGTGACGCCGAGCGGGGTGAGGTCGATCAGCGCGAGATGCGTGTCGGTACCGCCCGAGACCACGGCGGCGCCGCGCTCGGTCAGGGTCGCGGCGAGTATCTTGGCGTTCTCGACCACAGCGGCGGCATAGGCCTTGAAGTCGGGGCGCAGCGCCTCGCCGAACGCGACCGCCTTGGCGGCGATGACGTGCATCAGGGGCCCGCCCTGGAGGCCGGGGAACACCGCGCTGTTGACCTTCTTCGCGATCGCTTCGTCATCGGTGAAGATCGCGCCGCCGCGCGGGCCGCGCAGCGTCTTGTGCGTCGTGGTGGTGACGACATGGGCGTGGCCGAACGGAGTCGGGTGGACGCCGCCCGCGACCAGGCCGGCGAAATGGGCCATGTCGACCATGAAATAGGCGCCGACCTCGTCCGCGATCGCGCGGAACTTCGCGAAGTCGATATGGCGCGGATAGGCCGAGCCGCCAGCGATGATGATCGTCGGCTTGTGCTCGCGCGCGAGCGCCGCGACCTGGTCATAGTCGATCTGGTGGGTGTCGGGCTTCACGCCATATTGCACGGCGTTGAACCACTTGCCGCTCATCGCCGCCTTGGCGCCGTGCGTGAGGTGGCCGCCCGAATCGAGGCTGAGGCCCATGATCGTGTCGCCGGGCTTGGCCAGCGCGAGCATCACCGCGCCATTGGCCTGCGCGCCCGAATGCGGCTGGACGTTGGCGAAGCCGCAGCCGAACAGCTGCTTGGCGCGGTCAATGGCGAGTTGCTCGACCTCGTCCGAGGGATGGCAACCCTGATAGTAGCGCTTGCCGGGATAGCCCTCGGCATATTTGTTGGTGAACACGCTGCCCTGCGCCTCGAGCACCGCCTTGGAGACGATGTTCTCGCTCGCGATCAGCTCGATCTGAAACCGTTCGCGCTCGAGCTCATGGGTGACGCCGGCGAACACGGCGGGATCGGCGTCGGCGAGATTGCGGGTGAAGAAACCATCCGGCTGGACGGCGGAGATCGGGTTGGTGCTCATAATCGGGTCCTTCAGAGAGCCGGGTCGGTCAGCTTGTCCACCCGGCGCTGATGACGATCGCCGCCGAATTCGGTGGCGAGGAATGCGGTGATGCAGGCCTTGGCCATCTCGGGGCCGATCAGCCGGGCGCCCATGGCGAGGACGTTCGCATCATTATGCTCGCGCGCGAGGCGGGCGGAGAGCGGCTCGGAGACCAATGCGCAACGCGCCTGCCGCACGCGGTTGACCGCGATCGAGATGCCGATGCCCGAGCCGCACAATGCGATGCCGCGCTCGACGCTGCCGTCGGCGATCGCCTTGCCCAGGGCGAAGCCGAAATCGGGATAGTCGACGCTGGCCGGCCCGTCGGTGCCGAGATCGAGCACCTCATGTCCCTCGCCGCGGAGCCATTCGGCGAGAAGCGCCTTGAGTTCGTAGGCGGCGTGATCCGAAGCGATGGCGATGCGCATTGGAAGAGTGGTGCGTTCCCTGAGCCGAGCGGATGGCGGCTCTCTAGGCGTTTGGCGCGGCAAAGGCTACACCGGATCGGCGAAAGTTCGAGTTGGAGGGGCGATCATGCGGCTTTTGGCGGTGAGCGCGGCGCTGGCGGCTTCGGCGGCGCTTTCGGGATGCGGCGAGATGAGCAACGAGCAGCAGGCCGCGCTGGTGCAGAATGCGGTGGCGAACGCCGAGGCGATCGCCGAGAACGTCACCGCCGAGGCGGAGAAGGCCGAGAAGGCGGCGCAGGCGCCGAGCCGCGACGGCTGGGTCGGCAAATGGGTCGGGGTCGAGGGGCTGGTCCTGACGATCGAGAAGGACCCGGCAGGCCCGGGCCGCTATCGCCTGACCAACACCTACAGCCTCGACCCGGGCGCGAGCGGCACCTTCGCCGGCGCGGCGACCGAGCAAGGCATCGCCTTCACCCGGCCCGACGGCGCCAAGGTGCTGCGCGCGAGCGACGGCGCTTCGACGGGGCTCAAATATCTCGAGGGCAAGAAGGACTGCCTGACCGTAGGGGTGGGCGAGGGCTATTGCCGCGACTGAGCTTGCCTTGAAGGATCGCGCCGGCAGTTTGCGCGTTCTCAAAACTTCCAATCGATGGCATTTCGGTGACAGTGGACGTCACAGGAGTGACACGCGACCGACATATGGGCGCGATCGGGATTCCCGGGAGCCGTTACATGGGTTCGATTGCCAGCCAGCCGCGCAACCGCGCGGTGCGCACCGCCGTTCATCGCCACGAGCATCTGAGCAGGGAAGGCCTGCTCGAACGCGCCTTCACCTTCGCCTTTCGCGGCCTGGTCTACGCCCAGATCTGGGAAGACCCCGAGGTCGACATGGAAGCGCTGGCGATCACCCCCGACTGCCATGTCGTGACGATCGCGAGCGGCGGGTGCAACGTGCTCTCCTACCTCACCGCCGATCCCGCGAAGATCACCGCGGTCGACCTCAACACCGCGCATATCGCGCTCAACAAGCTGAAGGTCGCGGCGGCGCAGCACCTGCCCGATCATGCCGCGTTCCACCGTTTCTTCGGCCAGGCCAACCGGCCCGAGAATATCGCGGCGTATCGCACCCTCACGCCGCATCTCGACGAGACCACGCGGCGCTACTGGGAGGGCCGCGACCTCGCCGGGCGCCGCCGGATCAAGGGCTTTGCCGGCGGCTTCTACAAGCGCGGGCTGCTCGGCGGGTTCATCGGCGCGGCGCATCTGCTCGCCAAGCTCTACCGCATCGACCCGCGCGAGCTGCTCGCCGCGAAGACGCCCGAGGAGCAGCGCGCGATCTTCGAGACGCGGCTCGCCCCGGTGTTCGACAAGAAGTTCGTGCGCTGGCTGATCGACCAGCCCGCCTCGCTGTTCGGGCTCGGAATCCCGCCCGCGCAGTACGAGGCGCTGGCCGCGGATGATCCGCGCGGGATCGGCGCGGTGCTGCGCCGCCGGCTCGAGAAGCTGGCGTGCGACTTCGACCTCTCGGACAATTATTTCGCGTGGCAGGCGTTCGGGCGCGGTTATGGCGACGCGGCCGACGCGCCGCTGCCGCCCTATCTGCAAGCGGCGAACTACGATGCGGTGCGCGAGCGCGCGAACCGGGTCGAGGTGCGCCACCAGAATTTCGTCGAATATCTCGAGTCGATGCCCGCCGGGTCGCTCGACCGCTACATCCTGCTCGACGCGCAGGACTGGATGACCGATGCGCAGCTCAACCGGCTGTGGGGCGAGATCACCCGCACCGCCAAGCCGGACGCGCGGGTGCTGTTCCGCACCGCCGCGGCGCCGACCCTGCTGCCCGGCCGCGTCGCCGACGCGATCCTCGACCGCTGGCACTATGCCGAGGCCGAGTCGCTGGACTTCACCGCGCGCGACCGCTCGGCGATCTATGGCGGCGTGCATCTCTATCGCCTGAAGCCGTGAGCGGTGAGACTCACGCCGCGCGCATGGACGCGGTCTATGCGGCGCAGCGGCACATCTACGACCTCACGCGCAAATATTATCTCCTCGGGCGCGACCGGCTGATCGCCGAGCTCGCGCCGCCACCGGGGGGCACGGTGCTCGAGGTCGGCTGCGGCACCGCGCGCAACCTGATCGCGGCGGCGCGGCGCTGGCCCGGCGCGCGCTTCTATGGGCTCGACATCTCCGAAGCGATGCTGACGACGGCGCGGGCCAAGGTGGCGCAGGCCGGCCTCTCCGACCGCATCACCTTGGTGCAGGGCGACGCCGCGAAGTTCGATGCCAAGGCGCTGTTCGGTATCGACGGCTTCGACCGGGTGTTCCTGAGCTACACGCTGTCGATGATCCCCGACTGGACCGGCGCGATCGAGCGGGCGGCGAAGGCGGTGGCGCCGGGCGGCGCGCTGCGCGTGGTCGATTTCGGGCAGCAGGAGCGGCTCCCCCACTGGTGGCGGCGCGCGCTGTTCGCGTGGCTGGCGCGTTTCCACGTCACCCCGCGCCGCGACCTGCCGGTGGCGCTCAAGCACATCGCCATGGCCGGCGGGCTCGAGATGGGGTTCGAGCCGCTGCTGCGCGGCTATGCCTGGGTGGGCAGCCTCAGCCGCGCCTAGCGTCACGGGCCGCGCAACCTTCGCCTGCGATATTCGTTGCGCTCGCGGCACGATGCCAGCCTGTTACACCGAAATGAGGAGAGGAGCGGTCATGAAGCGTCTCATTGGTCTTTCGGCAATCGCCGCACTTGCCCTTCCCACCGGCGCCATGGCGCAGCGCGGCTGGGAGACGATCGGCTTCCGCACCGTCGGCGCGGGTTCCGATCGCGATACGATCCAGGTGCGCGGCAACGAGCGGCATCGCCAGATCCGCATCTGCTCGATCAACCGTCCGATCGGACTGCAGAGCGTCCGCGTGCGCTTCAACAATGGCGCGCGGCAGGACATCCGCACGCGCCAGATCCTGCGCGGCGGCGCCTGCACCGTCGCCAAGGACCTGCGCGGACGCAGCCGCAACCTGCGCAGCGTCGACATCACCTATACCAAGCTGCAGCGCGGCATCCTGCCGCCGCTGGTGCGCGTCCAGGCGCGCTGACCGGCAGCGCGGCGGGCGCGTTACTTCGCCCCGCCGCGCGCCTGCTTGCGCATCGACCCGCGCAGGAAGCGCGCGGCGAACCACATGCGGCGCGCGGTCTTGCCGACCAGCGTGTGGAGACGGTCGCCATGGACCGCCTCCCATGCCGCCTCCGCCGCCTGCTCCACCGGCGTGAATTCGAGCTGCGCCGCACGCACGCGGTCGCGCATCGTCTCGTTGCTGCCGACCGGCGTGCCGTCGAGGATCGCGGTGTCGATGAAGCTCGGCAGCAGCGCGCGGACGCGGATTCCCTCGCCATGCCATTCGGCGTCGAGCGCTTCGGTGAACCCGCGCACCGCGAACTTGGTCGCCGAATAGATCGCGACCCCCATCGTGCCATAGATGCCCGCCGCCGACGCGGTGTTGAGCAGGCACCCGTGCGACGCCTTGAGATAGCGGTACCCCGCATGCGCGCCATAGACGACGCCCATCAGGTTGATGTCGACGCAGCGGTCGAGCTCCTCGACCGTGGTCTGCGCGAAATTGCCGCCGACGCCGATGCCGGCATTGTTGAACAGCACGTCGAGCCGCCCGCCGCTCTCCGCGACGAAGTCCGCCAGCGCACGATCCCACGCCGCGCGGTCGCGCACGTCGAGCTTGTGGATCGTCACCGGCGCACCGCCGAGCAACCGCGCGGTCTCCGCCATCCCGGCATCGTTGATATCCGCCAGCCCGACGCGCCAGCCGCGCGACGCGAACAGCTGCGCCACGGCACGCCCGATGCCCGATCCGCCGCCAGTGATGAAGATCGCCTGCATACCCCTCTCCTTCGCGCCGTACCGCTTGATCTAATCTGGCGGTGTTACGCTAGGGGAGCAGACCAAACCCGGTTTTGCAAGCCGTGGGTTCATTCGACCAGCGCGTCGATCGCCCGGGCCATGTCGATATCGCGGCCCGACAAGCCGCCGGCGTCATGGGTGGTGAGCAATATGTCGACCCGGTTCCACACGTTCGACCATTCGGGGTGGTGGTCGGCCTTCTCGGCGAGCAGCGCGACCTGGGTCATGAAGGCGAAGGCCTGGCTGAAATCGTCGAAGGTGAAGCGGCGCGTGATCGCGTCGCGGCCCTCCTGATAGTCCCATTCGGGCAGCCCTTCGAGCGCATCCTCGCGCTCCGCCTGGCTCAGTTGCTCGACCATCCTTCCCTCCCTTGCCTGGCTCGGGCATAGCGCAGCCACGATGGCCGAGCAAAATGCGACTTACGCCCCCGACGCCGCGCAGCTGGAGGCGCTCGCCCGCGCGGCGCTGGCGCGCATCCCGGCGCCGTTTGCGGCCTATCTCACCGATGTCGTGCTGGTGATCGAGGAGTTCGCCGACGAGGAAACGCTGCGCGACATGGGGTTCGAGGACCCGTTCGAGCTGACCGGGCTCTATTCGGGGCGGCCCGTGGGCGAGAAGGAGGGCTTCCTGGGCGAGCTGCCCCGGCCCGACACGATCCACCTCTATCGCCGCCCGCTGCTCGACGAATGGGTCGATACCGGCGTGAGCCTGGAGGCGCTGATCACCCATGTCGTGGTGCATGAGGTGGGGCATCATTTCGGCCTTTCCGACGACGACATGCACGCGCTGGAGGACAGCGTCGGGTGAATGTGCCGCGGCTCGCCTTTGACGGTGTCGCATGCGCACGCGGCGGGCGGCTGCTATTCGAGGGGCTGAGCTTCACGCTGGACGAAGGCGGCGCGGCGCTGGTCACCGGGCCCAACGGCGCTGGCAAGTCGAGCCTGATCCGGGTGGCCGCGGGGCTGCTCAAGCCGGCCACCGGCACGGTGACGGTCGACGGGGAGCGCGCCTTGCTGACCGAGGCGGCCGCGCTCGATCCCGAGCTGCCGGTGGCCAAGGCACTCGGCTTCTGGGCCGGGCTGGACGGGCGGCGCGACAGGGCGGAAGCGGCGCTGGAGGCGGTCGGCCTCGCGCCGCTCGCACCGGTGCCGGTGCGGCTGCTGTCGACCGGGCAGCGGCGGCGCGTGGCGATCGCGCGGGTGGTGGCGAGCGGGGCGCCGGTGTGGCTGCTCGACGAGCCGGCGAACGGGCTCGACCACGCCGCGACCGCGATGCTGGGGGCGCTGATCGCCGAGCATCGCGTAGAGGGCGGGATCGTGGTGGTCGCGACGCACCTGCCGATCCACATTCCCGGCGCGCACGGCGTGGTGATCGGGGAGGCGGCATGAGCGGCTTCGCCTCCTTGGTGTGGCGCGAGCTGCGGCGGGCCTGGGCGGCGGGCGGGCTGATGCTGCCGGTCGCCTTCTTCCTGCTGGTGGCGATCCTGTTTCCGTTCGCGATCGGGCCGGAGCCGAAATTGCTCGCGCGCGTGGGTGGCGGGGTGATCTGGGCGGCGGCGCTGCTCGCCGCGCTGTTGCCGGTCGAACGGCTGGTGACGCCCGATCAGGAAAGCGGCGTGCTCGACCAGCTCGCGGTGCGTGGCTGGACCGATGCGAGCGTGGCGGCGGCGAAGACGCTGGGGCATTGGCTGGGCTTCGCGCCGACCTTGCTGGTCGCGACGGTGATCGCGGCGGCCTTGCTCAACCTCTCGCTCGACCAGGCGCGCGCGGCGCTGTTGGCGCTGCTGATCGGCACGCCCGGGCTGGCGGCGCTCGGCGTGGCGACCGCGGCGCTCACCGCCGGGCTGCGCGGCGCGGGCGCGGTGGCGGGGCTGGTGATGTTGCCCTTCGCGGTGCCGCTGCTGATCTTCGGCGCGGGCGCGATGACGGGCGACGCGAGCGCGATGAAGCTGCTGGGCGCGGTGAGCCTGGTACTCGTGGCCGGGTGTCCGTTCGTGGCGGGCGCGGCGATGCGGATGGGGCGGTGATGAAGATGCGGAAAATTACGGGACGGGATCTGCTCGCGCTTGCGGTGCCGGCAATACTGCTGATCGCGATAACCCCGCTTCTAGCGCGCGAATATGGCTGGGCCGCGGGACTCGTCTTTATCGTAGGCGCGATCATCTTTGTGCTTTGGCAATGGAGGTCGCGTATCCGGAAGTATCCC
Source organism: Sphingomonas sp. MS122 (assembly GCF_049532975.1). Taxonomy (GTDB): domain Bacteria; phylum Pseudomonadota; class Alphaproteobacteria; order Sphingomonadales; family Sphingomonadaceae; genus Sphingomonas. Next base: position 1,154,497 of record NZ_CP186695.1, read on the forward strand.
GAGGATACTTGGCGCGTTCGGCTCTAGCGACTCCACCGCGCGAAGATCGCCGTCGGCAGCAGCAGTCCCCGCGCCTCCTCGCGTACCGCGAGTTCGCCGCATTCGACCTTGCCGCCGAGGTCCGCGAAATGCTGGCTCAGCAGTTCGCCGATCGCGAGCGCGGACATGCGGATCGCATAGACGGTGAGGAACAGGAAGCGCGAGTCGGCGTCCAATAGCTGGCGGCAGTTGGCGATCAGGCCGGGCAGGTCCTGCTCGAGTTGCCACACCTCCCCCGTCGGGCCGCGGCCATATTTTGGCGGATCGAGCAGGATGCCGTCGTAGCGGCGGGCGCGGCGCACCTCGCGCGCGACGAACTTGCCGGCATCGTCGACGATCCAGCGGATCGGCTTGTCGCTCATGCCCGAGAGCGCGGCGTTGCCCTTGGCGGCCTCGACCGATTTCTTCGACGCGTCGACATGCACCATCTGCGCGCCCGATGCGGCCATCGCCAGCGTGCCGACGCCGGTATAGCCGAACAGGTTCATGACGGTGGGCGCCTCGACCCCGGCGGTCTGCTCGCGCATCCAGCTCCATACCGGCGCCATGTCCGGGAAGAAGCCGAGATGGCGGAAGGGCGTGGTCTGGGCGGTGAAGCGGACCCGGTCCCAGGCCAGCGGCCAGCCCTCGCGCGGGACCGGCTTGGCGAACACCCAGCGGCCGCCGCCCTCGTCATCGGGCGCGGGGGTGAATTCGCCATGCGCGTCCCAGTCTTCGGACGCGGGCGCCCACATCGCCTGCGGCTCGGGGCGGACGAAGCGATAATCGCCATAGCGCTCGAGCTTGCGGCCATGGCCCGAGTCAACCAGGCCGTAATCGGCCCAGGGTTCGCCGGTGAGGGTGACGAGGTTCATCGCCTCCCCTTAGCGGGGCTTGGCGCGCTCGGCGATATAGGTCGTGACCGCCTCGAAGGTCGCGGGGAGGACGTCGTAGCGCTCCTCGCGGTCGAACAGGTCGCCGATGCGCGACGGCAGCGTCGGGCGGATGCCGGTGGCGCGCTCGACCGCGTCGCCGAACTTGGCCGGGTGCGCGGTGGCGAGGGTGACGACGGGGACGTCGGCGGCGATGTCCGCCCGGCGCGCAGCGGCGAGGCCGATCGCGGTGTGCGGGTCGAGGATCTCGTCGGCGCGCGATGCGGCCCACGCCATCGCCTGCGCCATCTCGCTCGCGTCGATGCGGTCGCTGGCGAACAGCGACGCGGCGCCCTCGCGCTGGGCGTTGGTGAGGCGCATCGCCTTGCTCGCCTCGAACCCGCGCATCTGCTCGGCGAGCGCCGCGCCGTCGCGGCCGGCGAGGTCGAACAGGAGGCGTTCGAAGTTCGAGCTGACCTGGATGTCCATGCTCGGCGCGGCGGTGGGGGTGACGGTTCCGGTCGAATAGTCGCCCGCCGAGAGCGCGCGGTGGAGAATGTCGTTGACGTTGGTGGCGACGATCAGCCTGGCGACGGGAAGCCCCATCTTTGCAGCGACATAGCCGGCGAAGACATCGCCGAAATTGCCGGTCGGCACGCTGAACGCGACGGCGCGGCCCGGCGCGCCGAGGCGGACGGCCGCGTAGAAATAGTACACGACCTGCGCCATCAGCCGCGCCCAGTTGATCGAGTTGACCGCGGTCACCTGGAAACGCGCCGAGAAATCGGCGTCGTTGAACATCGCCTTCACCATCGCCTGCGCGTCGTCGAAGCTGCCCTCGATGGCGATGTTGTGGACGTTGGGGGCGAGCACCGTGGTCATCTGGCGGCGCTGCACGTCGCTCACCCGCTTGTTCGGGTGGAGCATGAAGATGTCGATGCCCTCGCGGCCCGCCACCGCGTCGATCGCCGCCGAGCCGGTGTCGCCGCTGGTCGCGCCGACGATGGTCAGGTGCTGGTCGGTGCCCTTGAGAAAGCGCTCGAACAACAGGCCGAGCAGCTGGAGCGCGACGTCCTTGAACGCGAGGGTGGGGCCGTGGAACAGCTCGAGCAGGAAGTGGCGGTGGTCAAGCTGGACCAGCGGGGTGACCGCGTCGTGGCTGAAGCGGCCATAGGCCTGGGTGCACAGCTCGCGCAGCTCGGCTTCGCTCAGGCTGCCCGCGACGAACGGCGCCATCACGCGGACGGCGGTCTCGACATAGGAGAGGCCGGCGAGGCCGGCGATCTCGGCTTCGCTCAGGCGCGGCCATTCGACAGGGACATAGAGGCCGCCGTCGCGCGCCAGCCCGGCGAGCGTCACGTCACGGAAATCGAGTTCGGGCGCGGCGCCGCGCGTGCTCTGGTAGCGCATGAGGCGCGGGGTTAGCCGCGCGGGAGCCGAGCGGCAAGAAAGTCTAGCTTTGCGGCGGGGTAAGCCCGAGCAATTCGCGCGCTGCCGCCCGCCAGCGACGTTTCTCCACCGCCCTCACGTTCGAACAGTCCTTCAACGTTTCGAGATAGGCAGCCAGCAAGCGCAACTCATCGTCCGCAGGATCACCCTCGAATGGATGCGCGTAGATCGCATTGCCGTAGTTGCGCACGCACTTCTCTGGTGTATCATCGACGATCAGGATCCGTTCGAGCGGCCAGCCCAGCTTCTTCGCTTTCGCCAGCGGTTTGACATAGTGGCGATGATCGGTCGGCCAGTAGAGATAGTCGTCGGAGCGGATGACGCGCGGCAGCGTCGCGCGGGAGCGTCCCCAGACGAAATGCAGTGGCGCGGCACCGAATATCTCTCGGGTGATCAGCTCGACATAGTCATCGGATGCCGATGACCACACGGCCAGTTCGAACGACCCCATACAAGCCACGAGGAACTCGGTCAGATATGGCCGCCGGTAGACATGGTAGTCGAACACGTTGAAATCGGCGGGGCGCTCAAGCGGCGCCTCGGTCGCGTGGATCAGCGTTTCGTCGAGGTCGAGGATCAGCAAGATGCGCTCGCCCCGTTCGCGGCTCACTCGCTCTTCACCTTCCGTCCCCGCCAGCGCAGCGCGAGGACGTAGATCACCACCGCCGCCAGCGCGAACAGGAACCATTGCACGGCATAGGCGAGGTGGTTGTTGGGGACGCTCGACGGGTCGGGCCGCGCGCTCTCGGCGAGGCCGGGGGCGGGCTTCTCGGCGACGAGCATCAGCGTGCGCGGCGGGCGCTTGCCGAACAGGCCGGCGAGCAGCGGGGTCGCGTCGGGGGCGTGGGTGATCGCGCCAGTGACCTCGCCGCCCTTCCATACCGGCGCGACGCCGGGCGCGGTGCTGACGCCCATGTCGAACTTGACCGTCAGCGCCTCGATTCCCGTGCGGCACTCGGCGATATGGCGCCAGCCCTTGGCGCCGTTCTCCGCGCGGCCGGCCTGCTCGCTCCAGCCGACGACCTCGAGGCACATCGCGCTGGCGCGGCGGAACAGATGCTCGTCGCCGATCGGCGGGTTGGGGAAGGCCATCACCGGGCGGGCGCGGTTGCCGGCATAGCGCGCGATCATCGCCGCCTTCTCGGCACGGCGGTCGAGCTGCCACACGCCGAGCCCGATCATGGCCGCGACGGCCAGGCCGACCAGGATCGTGGGGATGAGCGGCACCTTCACGGCGCTCGATCCTTGAGCCGCCCCTCGCGCGCGGCGTTGCGATATTCGAGCGCGAGCAGCGCGCCCTTGGCCCAGCGCAGCGAGAAGACCACGAGCACCACCGTCAGCGGGATCCACAGCAGCAGGTGCAGCCAGATTGGCGGGCTGGCGGCGAGCTCGAGCGCGATCGAGAGCACGACGATGATCGTGCCGACGATGAGGGTGAGGAATGCGGCCGGGCCATCGCCGACGTTGAACGCCGCATAATCGAGCCCGCAGCTCGAACAGCGCTCCGCGAACCTGACCCAGCCCGAAAACAGCGAAGGCGCGCCGCACCGCGGGCAGGTGCCCTTGAACGCCGAATCGAGAACGGGAACCGCGTCCGCAACCACCGGTTCCGGCGCCGGTTCAGGCACGACCTTCGCACCAGGGATCGGGCTGCATGTCGACCGGCGTGCCGGGCAGTCCGGGCGCGGGAAAGCGTGCCTTGAAAGTGAAGGCGTGCGCGCTGGGCCCGAACCGTTCGAGCATCCACAATCGCGCGAACACGTCGCTGACGCCCGGCGTCTCGCCCGCCGCGATCCACCACAGCACCTGGTAATGGCCGTCGAAGCGGTCGAACCAGTGCTTGCGCTGCGCCATCACCGGCGTGTGCGCGCTGCGATAGACGAAGTCGAACAGCGCCTCGGCGTCCTGCCACACCGAGAGATTGACGATCAGCTGCGGGTCGGGCGTCGGCTGGAGGTCGGTGGCGTTATTGCCCTCGCCCGTCAGCCGCCACACGAACCCCGGGCTCGCCTCGGCCAGGGCGTTGATGCGATCGAGCTCGGCGAAGAAGCCGGCGACCCGCGAGTCCTCGGGCGGCGCGACCAGCCGCCCGATATTGGCCTGTGCGAGGTGCCAGCCCGCCGCCGTCACCCGTGAACCGGCGCGCCCGCGCTGCCCCAGACATAGACGACGACGAACAGGAACAGCCAGACGACGTCGACGAAGTGCCAGTACCAGGCCGCCGCCTCGAAGCCGAAATGCTGGCGCGGGGTGAAGTCGCCCTGATAGGCGCGCAGCAGGCACACCGCGAGGAAGATGGTGCCGACGATCACGTGGAAGCCGTGGAAGCCGGTCGCCATGAAGAAGGCCGACGAATAGTTCGACTTGCCGAACACGAACGGCGCATGGGCATATTCATAGGCCTGGATGCTCGAGAAGATCAGGCCGAGGACGATGGTCAGCCACAGGCCCTTCTTGACCACGTCGTTCTCGCCGACGCCGAGGGCGCCCCACAGGCCCTTCATCGCGCCGCCGCGCTGGTTGTGGATCAGGCCATGATGCGCCCAGGTGACCGTGGTGCCCGAGAGCAGCAGGATGAAGGTGTTGAGCAGCGGCAGCTGGAAGGCGTTGAGCACTTCCAGGCCCTTGGGCGGGAATTGCGCGACGGCGTCCTGCAGCACTTCCACCGCGCTGCCATGCTCGCTCACCGAGATGGCGGCGGGGAACAGCGCGAAATCGAACCACGCCCAGAACCAGCCGACGAAGAACATGACTTCCGAGGCGATGAACAGGATCATGCCGTAGCGCAGGTGGAGCTGCACCACCGGGGTGTGATCGCCGGCCTTCGATTCCTTGATCACGTCGACCCACCACGAGGCCATGCAGAACAGGGTGGCGACCAGGCCCGAGAGGAACACCCACATGCCGTGCGGATGCGCCTTCATCCACATCAGGCCGCCGGTCGCGAGCCACAGCGCGGCGACCGCGCTCAGCATCGGCCACGGGCTGGGCGGGAGAATATGGTAATCGTGGTTCTTGGCGCCGGCCATCGTCCGTCCCTGTTCGTTTTAGGCGTGATTCAAGGTCGCCTTAAGGGGTGAGGTGGGTGTGTGCAATGGTGGTTGAAGGGGTGCGCCGCACCGCCGCCGCGGCCGTCAGCCCTTCGGCTTGTTCGGGTCGACCGGGTAGAAGGTGTAGGACAGCGTGATCTTCTCGACGTCCTTGGTGTCGGGGTCGGTCAGGATCTTGGGGTCGACATAGTAGATCACCGGCATGCGCACCGTCTCGCCGGGCTTGAGCGTCTGTTCGGTGAAGCAGAAGCACTGGATCTTGCTGAAATACTTGCCCGCCTGGGTCGGGGTGACGTTGTAGGTCGCGGTGCCGGTGACGGGCACGGTGCCGGTGTTGGTCGCGGTGTAGAAGGCCATGTCGCGGGCGCCGATCGAGATCTCGTCCGAGGCGACCTCGGGCTTGAACTTCCAGGTGAGCGCGGGACTGACATTGCTGTCGAACGCCACCGTGATCTTCGCGTCGACCGCCCCCGGCGCGGCTTCCGCGCGCATCGTCGTGCCGCCGAAGCCGGTGACCTGGCAGAACAGGCGGTAGAGCGGCACGCTCGCAAAGGCGACGCCGGTCATGGTGCACACGCCGAGCACGGCGAGTAGCGCGGTGCGGAGCTTGCGGTCGATCTTCACGAGTGCTTCACCGGGATGCCCTGGCTGATCTTCACGATGCTGATCGCGAACACCAGCACGACGAAGGCGAGCAGCAGCAGCGCCATCACGCGGGCGCGCGACTTCTGCCGGGCGCGGACGAGGTCTTCTTCTTCGGGAGTCATCGAGTTTAGATCCCAAGCCACCGGTCCGCCGCGACCGCGGCGAACAGGATGAACAGATAGGAGATCGAATAGGCGAAGAGGCGCTTCTCGGGCTTCATCTTGTCGCCCTCGCCCGCCATGCGCGTCGCGACCTGCGCGGCGAAGATCGCGAACAGCGCGGTCGTCGCCACCGCGGTGACGCCGTAGAGCGCGCCGGTGAGGCCAAGCGGCCAGGGCGCGATCGCGGCGATCGCCATGGGGATGGTGTAGAGGCCGATCTGCGCGCGCGTCGCCTTCTCGCCCGCCACCACGGGCAGCATCGGCACCCCGGCATTGGCGTAGTCGGTCTTCACGAACAGGGCCAATGCCCAGAAATGCGGCGGGGTCCACAGGAAGACGAGGCAGAACAGCAGGAAGGGCAGCAGCGCCACCTCGCCCGTCGCCGCGGCCCAGCCGATCAGCGGCGGAAAGGCGCCCGCCGCGCCGCCGATGACGATGTTCTGCGGCGTGCGGCGCTTGAGCCAGACGGTGTAGACGAGCACGTAGAACAGGATCGAGACGAGCAGGATGCCGGCCGCGACATAGTTCACCGCCAGCCCCATCAGGATCACCGAGAGCGCCGCGACGCCGACCCCGAAATGGAGCGCCGACTGGCGGTCCATGCGGCCGGCGGGGAGCGGGCGGCCCTGGGTGCGCTTCATCTTGGCGTCGAGGTCCGCCTCGTACCACTGGTTGAGCGCGCCCGCCGCGCCCGCGCCAAGCGCGATGCACAGGATCGCGGTGAAACCGAGCACCGGGTGGATCGAGACGGGCGCGGCGAGCATGCCGCACAGGCCCGTGAACACGACCAATGTCATCACTCGCGGCTTGGTCAGCGCGAGGAAGTCGCGCCAGTCGGCGGGCAGGATCAGGCTGTGGTTGGCGACGGACATTTGCGGCGGCCTATAGGCCGGGTTGACGCGTTGGGGAAGGGCACGGGTCTGTAACGGATGGCGGCGAGTCCGCCACCGCCTCGCCCCGGCCCACGAACGGAGCGAGCAGCAGCGCGACGAGGGCCGCGGGCCACAGCGCATGGAGCCCCAGACCGGCATGGGCCAGCCCGCCGGCGATGCCGCCTGCGATCAGCCCGGCCCAGAGCAGCGCATAAGGCAGCCACGCCAGGCGCGGGCCACCCGTCATCGCCGAGGCCAACCGCTGTCCGATCTTGACCAGCGCGCCGGTCATGTAGGTGAGGCCGAGGGCATCGCCGCCATCGGCGAACACGCCGTTCTCGGCGCCCATCGCCGCCGCGGCGAGCGCGAGGGTCACCGGCACCGACACGAAGCCGGCGCTGCCCGCCGCGGCGACGAGCAGGCCGGCGACCAGCAGCATCACGCGCTTCCGGCCTCCGCGGGACGAATTCCCGCCCGCCAGCGAGGCGACGATCACGCCGCCCACGAACGCCGCGATCAGCAGCGAGACGATCCCGACGATCTCGCCGCCCGCCAGCGCGACGCCGAGGCGAGTCGAATTGCCGCTCATGAAGGACACGAAATAGCCGCCCGACGCGATGAACGCGATCGCGTCGACATAGCCTGCCAGGGCGGAAAGCGCGATGGCGATGCCCTGGCGCCGGCGATCCAGACGGGTCATGCGATCGATGTAACGAATCGGCGCCGCGGGCGCGAGGGCTTGTACGCCGCAAACGAAAGCGCCCCGGAGTTCCCCCGGGGCGCTTCGTGTTTTCAGTGTTGAGCCGTCTCAGTGATGCTTGTCCTCGTCGATCACCGGGAGCGTCTCGAACTGGTGGAAGGGCGGCGGGCTCGACAGCGTCCATTCGAGCGTCGTCGCGCCCTCGCCCCACGGATTGTCCTCCGCCTTCCTGCCCGCGAACAGCGAGATGAAGAGGTTGACGAAGAAGAACACCATGCCGACGAGCATGATCGCGTAACCCCAGCTCGCGATCTCGTTGTAGTGCGCGAAGGCGTCGGGATAGTCCGGATAGCGGCGCGGCATGCCCTGCAGGCCCAGGAAGTGCATCGGGAAGAACAGCACGTTCACGCCGATGAAGAACACCCAGAAGTGCAGCTGGCCGAGCAGCTCGTTGTACATCCGGCCCGACATCTTCGGGAACCAGTAGTAGAAGCCCGCGAACAGGCCGAACACCGCGCCGAGCGAGAGCACGTAGTGGAAGTGCGCGACGACGTAGTAAGTGTCGTGCATGTAGTCGTCGACGCCGCCGTTGGCGAGCACCACGCCGGTGACGCCGCCCACGGTGAACATGAAGATGAAGCCGATCGCCCACACCATCGGGGTCTTGAAGCTCATCGAGCCGCCCCACATCGTCGCGATCCACGAGAAGATCTTGATGCCGGTCGGCACCGCGATGATCATCGTCGCGGCGGTGAAGTACATCTTCACGTTCACGCTCATGCCGGTGGTGAACATGTGGTGCGCCCACACCACGAAGCCGACCACGCCGATCGCGACCATGGCATAGGCCATGCCGAGATAGCCGAACACCGGCTTGCGGCTGAAGGTCGCGACGATCTGGCTGACGATGCCGAAGCCCGGCAGGATCATGATGTACACTTCGGGATGGCCGAAGAACCAGAACAGGTGCTGGTAGAGCACCGGATCGCCGCCGCCGGCCGGATCGTAGAAGGTCGTGCCGAAGTTGCGGTCGGTGAGCAGCATGGTGATCGCGGCGGCGAGCACCGGCAGCGCGAGCAGCAGCAGGAAGGCGGTGATCAGCACCGACCACACGAACAGCGGCATCTTGTGCAGGGTCATGCCCGGCGCGCGCATGTTGAAGATGGTGGTGATGAAGTTGATCGCGCCGAGGATCGACGATGCGCCCGCAAGGTGGAGCGAGAGGATCGCCATGTCCACCGACGGCCCAGGCTCGCCATAGGTCGAGAGCGGGGCATAGACCGTCCAGCCCACGCCTGCGCCGCCGCCGACGAAGGGCGAGGCCAGCAGCAGGATGAACGCCGGGCAGAGCAGCCAGAAGGACAGGTTGTTCATGCGCGGGAACGCCATGTCCGGCGCGCCGATCATGATCGGCACGAACCAGTTGCCGAAGCCGCCGATCATCGCCGGCATGACCATGAAGAACACCATGATCAGGCCGTGCGCGGTGATCAGCACGTTCCAGAAGTGCAGCGATTCGTCGAAGCTCTGCTCGCCGCCATGGACGAAGCTCGCCCAGGTGCCGAGATACTGGATGCCGGGCTCGGCGAGCTCGAGGCGCATCAGGCCCGAGATGCCGCCGCCGATGATCCCCGCGAGAATCGCGAAGATCAGGTAGAGCGTGCCGATGTCCTTGTGGTTGGTCGACAGGAACCAGCGCGCGAAGAAGCCGGGCTTGTGATCGGCGTGCGCGTCATGATGGTCGTCGTGCGCCGTGAAGGCGTGTGCGTCGCGAGCTACGTCGGTCATGGCTTACTGGTCCGTGTTGCCGGTGGCGGCTTGATTGGTGGTGGCGGAATCGGCCGTGGTGTTCTCGACGGTCGCGTTGCCGGCGGGGACGGTGCCGTTGACCGGAGTCGCGGTGTCGTCGGCCTTGTCCGCCGCGGGCTGCGCCGGCGCGGCGGCCGAGGGCTTGTTCGCCTCGGGCATCTTGCCGCCCTTGGCCGCGATCCACTGCGCGAACACCGCGGGCTCCACCGCCTCGACCACGATCGGCATGTACGCGTGGCGCGCGCCGCACAGCTCGGAGCACTGTCCGAAATAGACGCCGGGCTTGTCGACGATGAAGCTGGTCTCGTTGAGGCGGCCGGGGACCGCGTCGATCTTGATCCAGAAGGCCGGGATCGCCCAGCTGTGGATCACGTCGTTGGCGGTGGCGATCAGGCGGATCGGGGTGCCGACCGGCACGACGATGCGGTTGTCGACCGCGAGCAGGCGCGGACCGTCGACATCGGTGCGGAAGCGCGTGCCAGCCGGAACCTGATCCTTTTCCTTGAGCATGTTGGCGGTGATCGAGATACCGCCATGGTCGGGATATTCGTAGCTCCAGAACCACTGGTTGCCGATCGCCTTGATCGTCACGGCATTGTCGGGCGCGGGCTTGAACTGCTTGGCGAGCAGCGAGATCGACGGCCAGGCGATGAACGCGAGGATCAGCACCGGAACGACGGTCCAGACGATCTCGATCAGCGTGTTGTGGCTGGTCTTGGACGGGTTGGGGTTCGCCTTGCGGCGGTAGCGCACGATCGTCCAGGCGAGCAGGATCAGTACGAAGATCGAGATCACCGTGATGATCGGCAGCAGGATCCAGTTGTGGAAATGCGCCGCGCTCTCGCCGAGCTTGGTCACCTGCGGCTGGATGCCGATACGGCCGTCGACCGGCTGGCCGATGCCCGCGGCCGGGCCGTTCTTGTGCGTGCCGTCGGGATTGAGCGTCGGATCGGCCACCTTCGCCGCGGCCGGAGCCTCGGCCTGGGCCTGGGCCACCGGATTGCCCGGCGCAGGCACCGCGGCCGGAGTCGCCACCGCCACCGGGGCGGGCGCCTTGGGCGCTTCCGCGGCGGGCGCGGCCGGCGCCGAAGCCGGTGCAGTCTGGGGGGCCGTCTGCCCCTGGGCCATGCCGCCGGCGAGCGCGAGGCCAGCGGCCAGGACGATCGCCTTCAATCCATGCATGCGCATCTTGTCGTTCAACCCCATGTTTCCTTAGACCCCTGATTCCGGGGGCGCCGGGTCTCCGGTCGCGCGGGCGCAACTTGCCCGTTGCGGCTGGCCTATAGCAGCAAGATCGCGCGTCTCAAGCTTGTCATCCGCTTTTTGGGAGCAGTTGCGGGGCGCACGCCCGCGCCCTAGATGCGAAACGGCGCGAAACTGCGGGAAGAGGGCATGTGACCGACGACGAGGTTCTGGACGAGTTCCGCGCGGCGGAGGCGCTGCTGGAGGGGCATTTCATCCTCTCCTCGGGCCTGCGCAGCCCGCGCTACCTGCAATGCGCGCGCGTGCTGATGAACCCGGCGCGCGGCGAACGGCTGGCGCAGGCGGTGGCGGCGAAGATCCCCGCCCAGCTGCGCGAGCGGATCACCGCCGTGGTCTCCCCGGCAATGGGCGGCGTGATCGCCGGACAGGAAGTGGCGCGCGCGCTCGACGTCGACGCGATGTTCGTCGAGCGCCCCACCGGCACCTTCGAGCTGCGCCGCGGCTTTCGCCTGTCGCCGGGCCAGCAGGTGCTGATGATGGAGGACGTCGTCACCACCGGGCTCTCGAGCCGCGAGGCGATCAAGGCGATCGCCGAGGCCGGCGGCGAGGTGATCGCCGCGGCGAGCCTGGTCGACCGCTCGAACGGCGCCGCCGATCTCGGCGTGCCCTTCTTCCCGCTGATCCGGCTCGACGTGCCGAGCTATGATCCCGAGTCGCTGCCGCCCGAGCTGGCCGCGATTCCCGCGATCAAGCCCGGCAGCCGGGTGGCGGCGTGAGCGCAGGGCACCTTCGCCTCGGCGTCAACATCGACCATGTCGCGACCGTGCGGAACGCGCGCGGCAGCGGCTATCCCGATCCGGTGCGCGCGGCCCTGCTCGCGGCGCGAGCCGGCGCCGACGGCATCACCGCGCATCTGCGCGAGGACCGGCGCCACATCACCGACGACGATATCGCACGGCTCTCGGCCGAGCTGCCGGTGCCGCTCAACCTCGAAATGGCGGCGACCGACGAGATGCTCGGCATCGCGCTGCGTCACAAGCCGCACGCCGCGTGCATCGTCCCCGAGAAGCGCGAGGAACGCACCACCGAGGGCGGGCTCGACGCGGCGGGGCAGCACAATCTGCTCGCGCCGATGGTGAGCGAGCTCAGGAACGCCAATATCCGCGTCTCGCTGTTCATCGAGCCCGATCCGGCGCAGATCGAGGCCGCCATGCGGCTCGGCGCGCCCGTGGTCGAGCTGCATACCGGCCGTTATTGCGAGCTCGAGGGCGAGGCCCAGACCGCCGAGCTGCGCCGCATTGCCGATGCCGCGGCGCTGGCCGCGAAGAACGGGATCGAGGTCCATGCCGGCCACGGCCTGACCTTCGACAATGTCGTGCCGATCGCCGCGATCCCCCAGCTCGCCGAGCTCAATATCGGCCATTTCCTGATCGGCGAGGCGATCTTCGACGGGCTCGCGCCGGTGGTGCAGCGGATGCGCGAGCTGATGGACGACGCGCGGTGAGGCGTGAAGCTCTTATCCTCCCCGGCACGGGGAGGGGGACCGCCAGCGCAGCTGGTGGTGGAGGGGGAGCGCCACGAAGCGCACCGCCTGTGGACAGCCCCCTCCACCATGCTGCGCATGGTCCCCTTCCCCGTGCCGGGGAGGATATTTTATGATCATCGGCATCGGCTCCGACCTCTGCAACATCGAGCGCATCCAGGCGACGCTCGACCGCTTCGGCATGCGGTTCGAGCAGCGCGTGTTCACCGATGTCGAGCTGCGCAAGGCGGCGCGGCGCCCGCTCAACTATGCCGCGACGCTGGCCAAGCGCTTCGCCGCCAAGGAGGCTTTTTCCAAGGCGGTGGGGACCGGATTCAAGGCGGGCGTGTTCATGCGCGACATCGGCGTGGTCAACGCGCCGTCGGGGGCGCCGACGCTGGCGCTGACCGGCGGCGCCAAGGCACGGCTTGACGCCATGACTCCCGCGGGTCACGTCGCGAAGGTGCACCTGACGCTGACCGACGATCATCCCTGGGCACAGGCGCTGGTGGTGATCGAGGCGCTGCCCGCACAGTGAAAGAGGACGAATGGCCCGGGAGTTGGCATTGAAGGCGAAGGCGGAAGCGACCCGCACCGACTGGTGGGGCGAGGCCAAGGGCATCTTCTGGCTCGTCCTCGCCGTGCTCGGCTTCCACAGCCTCGTCGCCAAGCCCTTCTACATCCCATCCGAATCGATGATGCCGACGCTGCTGGTCGGCGACCGGCTGGTGGTGACCAAATATCCGTACGGCTATTCCTACGTCACCCCGACCTTCCACATCCTGCCCTTCATCAAGGGGCGGCTGTTCGGCAGCGTGCCCAGGCGCGGCGACATCGTCATCGTCACCCCGCCCGACGCGCGCACCGACTACATCAAGCGCGTGGTCGGCCTGCCCGGCGAGCTGATCGAGATGCATGGCGGCATCGTCTATATCAACGGCCGGCCGGTGCAGCGCGAGCGGCTCGGCATCCGCGCACTCAAGGTCGATGCCAACCTCGCCTGCCCCGCCGACCATTATCCCGGCGCGCTCGGCCGCGACGCCGCCGGCGCGCTGGTGTGCAACGTGCCGATCGTGCGCGAGACGCTGCCCGGCGGCGCGAGCTACGACACGATCGACATCGGCCCGACCGCGGCGGACAATTTCGCGCCGCTCCGCATCCCCGCCGGCCATGTCTTCCTAATGGGCGACAATCGCGACAACAGCGCCGACAGCCGCATGACCCTGGAGCAGCAGGGTCTGGGCGGTCCGGTGCCGATCGAGAATATCGGTGGGCGCGCCGAGTTCATCACCTTCAGCCTCGACGGCAGCGCGAGCTGGAACCCGCTGACCTGGTTCGACTCGTTCCGTTCGGGCCGCGCCGGCGGCTCGCTCCATCCCGACCGCCCTGCGGAGTGAAGCATCCATGAGCAAGGATCAGGTCTCGATCGTCCAGGAGCCCGGCCCCAACGAGATGCGCGACCCGGTGATGCGCGCCGAGCTGCGCCGCGCGACCGTGTGGTTCGGGCTCGCCATCGCCGCCGCGCTGATCGTGCTGCTGATCCAGCCGCTGCTGCTGATCTTCGCGGGACTGGTCGTGGCATCGATGCTCGATGGCGGGACGCGGCTGATCCGCCGCTATCTGCCGATCCCGCGCGGCTTCGCGCTGCTGATCGTGGTGCTGCTGGTGATCGCGTTCATCGGCGGCGTCTTCTACCTGACCGGGGTCGAGATCGCCGCGCAGGCCGAGCAGTTGCGCCAGACGCTGGAGGCACAGGCCGCCCGGCTCAGCGGCTGGCTCAGCGAGCTCGGCGTGATGCCCGGCGCGGCCGATCTCAAGGGGCTCGCGCAGCAGGCGCTCGGCTCGGTCGGGCGCGTCACCTCCTTCATCGGCGGCGCGATCGGCGCGATCGGCAGCTTCTTCCTGGTCATGGTCATCGGCCTGTTCGTGGCGATGGAACCGCGCATCTATGAGCGCGGGCTGCAATGGATGGTGCCGATGCAGTCGCGCGACCAGTTCGCGATCACGCTCGCGCGGATGGGACGGACGATGCGCATCCTGCTCGCCGGGCGCCTGCTCGGCATGTTGTTCGAAGGCGTGCTCACCTGGATCCTGCTGTCGATCGCCGGCGTACCGATGGCGCTGCTGCTCGGCATCCTCACCGGCATCCTCGCCTTCATCCCCAATATCGGCGCGTTCGTTTCGGGCGTGCTGATGGTGTCGGTCGGATTCAGCGCCGGGGTCGAGCCGGGACTGTGGGCGATCGCGATCTATTTCGGGGTGCAGACCTTCGATGGCTATGTGCTGCTCCCGCTTGTCGCCAAGCATACGGTGGACATGCCGCCGGCGCTCACCGTCTCGTCGCAGATCCTGATGAGCACGCTGTTCGGCTTCCTCGGCCTCGCGCTCGCCGATCCGCTGGTGGCGATGATCAAGGTCGCGCTCGAGCGCAAGTCGGAGCAGGCGGCCGAAGCGGGGTTCGGTCCGGAACCCGACTCCGATCCGCCGCCCAAGACGATCCGGAGCCGCCGTTCCAGGGCGAAGCCGGCATGATCCTCTACGACTATTTCCGTTCCTCCGCCGCCTATCGCGTGCGGATCGCGCTGAACCTCAAGGGCGTGCCGCACGAGCGCCGCGAGGTGCATCTGGTCAAGGGCGAGCAGCGCTCGGCCGAGCATGTCGCGCGCAACCCGCAGGGCTTCGTGCCCGCGCTCGACATCGGCGGGGGAAAGGTGCTGACGCAGAGCCTGGCGATCATCGAATGGCTCGACGCGGCGTATCCCGAGCCGCGGCTGATCCCGGCCGAGCCGCTCGCGCGTGCCGATGCGATGGCGCGCGCGCTGCTGATCGCGGCGGACATCCACCCGGTCAACAATCTGCGCGTCCTCAAGCGGCTCGAAGCGCAATTCGGCGCGGACGAGGCGGCCAAGGCCGACTGGTACCGCCACTGGATCGCCGAGGGGTTCACGGCGCTGGAGGCGATGGCGGGCGACGGGCCCTTCCTCGGCGGCGCTGAACCCGACGTCAGCGACGTGCTGCTGGTACCGCAGATGTACAATGCGCGCCGCTTCGAGCTGCCGCTCGACGCCTATCCGAAGCTGGTCGCGGCCGATGCGGCGGCGTCCGCGCTCGAACCCTTCGCCGCCGCGCATCCGGACCGGGCCAAGCCCGAATGAGGGCCGTCTGGGCCCTGCTGATCCTTCCCATTCCCGCCGCCGCCCAGGAGATCGTGGTGACCGGGCAGGGGCTCGACGCGCCGCCGGGCGAGGCCGCCTATGCCGTGGCGCAGATCGACCGCGAGCGGCTGACCGCGTCGGCGAGCGGGCGGTTCGAGGATGTGCTGCGTGACGCCGCGGGCGCAGCGCAGTTCCGCCGCGCCGATTCGCGTTCGGCCCATCCCACGGCGCAGGGGATCACCTTGCGCGGCCTTGGCGGCAACGCGTCGAGCCGCGCGCTGCTGCTGCTCGACGGCGTGCCGCAAGCCGATCCGTTCGGCGGCTGGGTGCCCTTCCCGGCCTATCTCCCCGAGCGGCTCGCCTCGGTACGCATCACGCGCGGCGGGGGCAGCGGCTATCACGGCGCCGGCGCGCTCGCCGGGACGATCGAGCTGACCAGCGCCGGCGCGGACATGCTCGGGCCGCTCGCGCTGACCGGCTTCTACGGCAGCCGCGAGTCGATCGATCTGGTCGCGACCGGCGGCGCGAAGCTCGGTTCGGGATCGCTGACCGTGGCGGGGCAGTTCGCGCGCGGCGACGGGTTCGTGCCGATCGTCGCGGAGGATCGCGGCCCGGCCGATCGCGCGGCGCCCTATCGCCAGGCCAGCCTCGCGCTGCGCTCGGTGTTCCCTGTCAGCGAGACGACCGAGTTGCAGGCGAACCTGTCGGGCTTCAGCGACGAGCGCGATCGCGGCACCGATTTCACGCCGATGGCCAGCCAGGGCGCGGACGCCAGCGTGCGGCTGGTCGGCCGCGGCAGCTGGCGCTGGGCGGCGCTCGCCTATCTCCAGCACCGCGATTTCTCGAGCGGATTCGCGAGCATCGGCGCGGGCCGCGCGACCGCTTCCCCCACGCTCGACCAGCACGTCCCCGCCACCGGCGCCGGGGCGCGGATCGAGATCGAGCCGCCGACCGGCGCCGGGACGACGCTGCGGCTGGGCGGCGACCTGCGCCACACTTCGGGACGCACGCAGGAGCTCCTCACCTATGTCGCGGGCAGCCCGACGCGGCGGCGCATCGCGGGCGGCGAGACGCTGACCAGCGGACTCTTCGCCGACCTCAGCCTCGAGCGCGGCGTCCTGGCGCTGAGCGCGGGCGGTCGCATCGATCGCTGGACGATCTCGAACGGATCGCAGTTCGAGGCTCCGCTCGCCGGGGGCACGCTGCTTACCGATACGCGCTTCGCCGACCGCAGCGGCTGGGAAGCGAGCGGACGCGCGGGCGCTGCGCTGCGGCTGGCCCCTGCGGTTTCGATCCGCACCGCCGCCTATACCGGCTGGCGGCTGCCCACGCTCAACGAGCTCTACCGACCGTTCCGCGCGGGCACCGACGCCACCGCGGCCAACCCGCTGCTCGATCCCGAGCGGCTGGCGGGGGTCGAGGCGGGCATCGACCTCACCCCATTGCCCGCGCTGACGCTGAGCGCCACCGGCTATTGGAACCGCCTCCGCGGCGCGATCGGCAACGTCACGCTCGGCACCGGCCCGGGCAATTTCCCCGGGGTCGGCTTCGTCGCGGCGGGCGGGGCGTATCGCCAGCGGCGCAATCTCGACGCGATCGTGGCGAAGGGTATCGAGGCCGATCTGCGCTGGCGCTCCGGGCCGTGGCGGGCGAGTGCGTCCTGGGCCTTCACCGACGCGCGGGTCGAGGCCTCGGGTGCCGCGGCCCCGCTCGACGGGCTCCGCCCCGCCCAGGTCGCGCGGCACCAGGGCTCGGCAAGCGTTGGCTGGGCGCACGATCGCGCGGGCGCATCGCTCACCGCGCGCTATATCGGCCCGCAGTTCGAGGACGACCAGAACGCGCGCACGCTGGCCGACGCCGTCACCTTCGACGCGCGCGTCGTGCTGCCGCTCGCCGCCGGCGTGTCGATCGAGGCACGCGGCGAGAACCTCGCCGATGCGCGGGTCGAGACCGCGATCACCGGCAACGGCATCGTCGAGCGTGCCGCGCCGCGTACGTTGTGGATCGGCTTCAGCTATCGTCCGCGCTGAGCCGCCAGCGTGTCGAACAGGTCGAGATAGGCCCGCACCGGATCAGGCCCGGTCTCGGGCCGCGGCTCGGGGCGCCGGCGCCCTGGCATCAGCCAATAGTTGAGCGCGCCGACCAGCCGCGCGCGGTCGCCCGGCGGAACGATCGTGCCCCGCGCGGAGCTGTCGATCAGCTCGTGGATCGCGACGCTCGAATCGGTCGCGATGGCGGGGGTGCCGAGCGCGATCGCCTCGCGCAACACCCCTGGCACGCCCTCGAACTCGCTGGTCAGCACCACCGCCGCGGCGCGTTCGATCGCGGGGAGCGGGTCGGGCGCATGGCCCGGCATCGACACCCGATTCTCGAGCCCCAGCCGCTCGACCAGCCGTTGGAGCGTCTCGCGCTCCTCGCCCTCGCCCAGGATGACGAGCTTGACCTCGGGATCGCGCAGCCGCGGCATCGCGGCGATCAGCCGCTCCCAGCGCTTCTGCGGTGCGAGCCGGCCGACCCCGAGCAGGAACCGGCCATCGGGCAGTGCCGGCGGCGGCGCGTCCGCGATCGGCTGCGCCGGGGGATTGGGGATGACATGGACCTGGGTGGGCGCGAGCCCCATCGCCCCAACCGCCTCGCCCGCCATCGCCGGAGTCATCGCCACCACCGCGTCGAGGAAGCGCGGATGCAGGCGCAGCCAGCCGCGATAACCCGCTCCCGCGCCGCGGCGCAGGTCGGGGCGGACCAGCGCATTGGAGACCTTGCCCACGATCGGCGGGCAGGCACGGCCGAGCCGCGCGCGCAGCCAGAAAGCAGCGCCGGTATAGTGGTTGCCGGGACAGAAGACGATGTCGGGCGCCAGCTCGCGGACGATTGCCGGCAGGCCGAACAGCGCGCGATAGGCAGTGCTGCCGAGTTCATGCACCTCGACGCCGTCCGGAATCTCGTGCGCCAGCGCGCCGCCGCTGTCGCCGATCACCAGCGTCACGCGCCGCCCGGCCTTCGCCCAGCCATCGGCCATCCGCAGCATCGCGCGCTCCACCCCGCCACCCTTAAGTGTCTGGGCAAAGCTGAGGATATGCGCTGCAGCGGGCGGATGATCGGGCACGGCGATCCGGCACGGGTTGAAGGCTGCCCTGCTAAAGCCCAAATCGCCCCCAGAAGAAACCGCATTTTGCTGCCACCGGGCATCGCGGCGCATTTTGCGTCCGATGCCGGGTGCGGCTAAAGGCGCGCAAAAAACGTTACGTTCCCGGAGAAGGGCACCAGATTGGCCTATGTTGAACCACCGGGAGCGCAAGCTTCGATGAACACGACCGTTGCAGATCCGGCCCCGATCCGGGGGCCCGACATCGCCGGGCTGGAGCCGATCGAGAAGATCCGGCGCCGCTGGCCCGCGCTGCTCGGCGCTGGGCTCTCGCTGCTGATGATCGCGGGCCTGACGCACGAGCTGTTCGACAAGGGGCTCGCTGGCCTGTCGCAGACCGCGCCCGACACCTGGCTGTTCTACGTCTTCTTCGCGCTCATGTACCTGTGTGCGCCGACCTTCGATTATGTCATCTTTCGCCGCCTGTGGCGCATCCCGCTGCTCGGCGGCATGGTCGCGCTGCACCGCAAGCGCATCGCCAACGACGTCGTGCTCGGCTATTCGGGCGAGGCCTATTTCTACGCCTGGGCGCGGCAGCGCACCAAGATGGTGGCGGCGCCGTTCGGCGCGGTGAAGGACGTGTCGATCCTCTCGGCGATGGCCGGCAACGCGATCACGCTGGCGATGCTCGCGCTGGCGTTGCCTTTCGCCGCCGAGCTGCTGACTCCCGCGCAGTTCAAGACGGGCATGGTCTCGGCCGGCATCATCGTCGCGATGTCCGTGCCGTTCCTGCTGTTCTCACGCCGCGTCTTCTCGCTCGATCGCGGCACGCTCTGGTGGATCTTCGGCATCCAGAATCTGCGCCTCGTCGTCGGCTCGCTGCTGACCGCGCTCGCCTGGCATTTCGCAATGCCCGACGTCGCGCTCGGCATGTGGATCCTGCTCGCCGCGGCGCGCATGCTGGTCTCGCGCCTGCCCTTCGTGCCCAACAAGGACCTGCTGTTCGCGAGCTTCGCGATCATCCTGATCGGGCAGGGCCAGGCGATGGCCGAGCTGATGGCGTTCATGGCCGCGCTCACCCTGCTCGTCCATGTCGTGCTGATCGCCGGGTTCGCGCTGCTGGGCTTCGTCAGGAAGGACATATGAGCGCACGCTTCGCCGTTCCCGTCCTCCTCGCCACTGCCGTCCCCGCAACGCCCGCCCTGGCCCAGCCGGTGCTGGGCGAGGACGCGGCCGCGTGCAACGGCGGCAACGGCGCCGCGATCCGCGTGCAGATCGCCGGCCTCAAGGACCGCAGCGGACGGCTGAAGCTCGAGCTTTATCCCGCGAACGAGGACGACTTCCTCAAGGACGACACCAAGCTCAAGAACGAGGGCAAGTTCTTCCGCCGCATCTGGGCGACGACGCCGGCGAGCGGCGGTGTCGCCTTGTGCATCAGGGCGCCGCGCCCCGGCCGCTACGCTTTGCTCTTCACCCATGATCGCGACGGCAAGAACAAGTTCAACTTCTGGCGCGACGGGGTCGGCTTCCCGAGCAACCGCAAGCTCGGCCGCAGCCGCCCGAAATGGGAGGAAGCGACGATCAACCTGGGCGGCGGCGTCACCCGCGTGACGATCCGCGCCCAGTATCTGCGCGGCTTTTCGGGCTTCGCGCCCTATGACCCGAACGATTGAGGCAAGCCATGCGCATCGTCGACGTCAACGAATATTACTCCCCCACCGGCGGGGGCGTGCGCACCTATCTCGACCGCAAGATGCGTATCCTGGCCGAGCTCGGCCATGAGCTGATCGTCATCGCGCCATGGGACGAGGACCGGGTCGAGGACCGCCCCGATGGCGGGCGCATCTACTGGGTCAAGTCGCCGCCGCTGATCCTCGACCGCAACTATTGGCTGTTCCGCGACGGCGGCCCGGTCTGCGCATTGCTCGACGAGCTCAAGCCCGACGTGGTCGAAAATTGCTCGCCCTGGCGGCCGGCCTGGTTCATCGGGGACTGGCGCGGCGACGCGCTCAAGATCTTCTTCGCCCACAACGACAATATGGGCGCCTATCCGCATCGCTGGCTCGAAGGCATCGCCAGCCCCGAGCGCATCGAGCGCTGGTTCAGCTGGTACACGCGCTACATGGACAAGTTCCTGGGCAAGTACGACGCCTTCGTCACCAACGGCCCGGCGCTGGCCAAGCGCTATCGCGCGCGCGGGCTGCATGTCGACGCCGCGATGCCGCTGGGGATCGATCGCAACCATTTCTCCCCCGACCTGCGCGACGAGAAATTGCGCGCGTCGATGCTCGCCCAGCTCGACCTGCCGCCCGAGGCGCATCTGCTGATCGGGCTCGGCCGCCATCACAAGGAAAAGCGCTGGCCAGTGGTGATCGACGCGGTCGAGCGCGCCGGCGCGGACATGCCGGTCGGGCTGATGCTGCTCGGCGACGGCCCGCAGCGCGCGACGCTCGAGCGCCAGATCGCCGGCAACAGCCATATCCGCCTGTTCCGCCCGGTCTATGAGCGTGAGCGCTTCTGCCGCATCCTCGCCAGCGCCGACGCGCTGATCCACGGATCCGACCAGGAGCCGTTCGGACTCGTGGCGTCGGAGGCGCTGGCGTCGGGCCTGCCGCTGATCGTGCCCAATGACGGCGGCTGCGCCGAAGTCGCCGACCCGCTGTTCTCGGAGACCTATCAGCCCAAGGATTCGAAATCGGCCGCGGCGGCGATCCGCCGGCTGTTCGCGCGCGAGCCCGCGATCCTGCGCGCCGCCGCTCGCCACGCCGCGGGTCAGGTGCTGTCCGACCGCGACCATGCGATCGCGCTGGTCGACTATTACCGGGAACTGCTCGCTGGGCGGCGGCGGAGCGCCGTCGCCTGATGCCGGCAATCCCGCCGGCGCGCTTTGCCTGGCATGCCGACAAGGTCGATACGACGCTCGCCTCGATCCGCTACCGCATGCTCCAGCCGCTCGCGGCGCTGCAGGCGCGGGGGCTCCCGATCGAGCTGTTCGATCCGGCGCGCGCGCCCGAAAGCTATGACGCGATCATCTTCTGCAAGTCGCAGGGCGAAAGCGCGGTCGAGATCGCCGCGGCGGCGCGGGGCGCGGGGCGCGGGGTGATCTACGACATGTGCGACAATCTGTTCGCCGCGCATCGCGTCGGCCACGCCTCCGCCGCACGGATCGAGCGCGTGCGAAAGCTGCTCGGACTCGCGACCCACACCACCTTCTCGACCGCGACGCTCGCCGAGCAGATCGCGGACGAGGTCGCGTTCGACGCGCCGCGCCTCGTGATCCCCGACGCGCTCGACGTCGCCACGCCGCTCGACGCGCCCGCACCGAGCCTCCGCGAACGCTGGGAGCTCCGCCGCCTCCATCGCTTCCTCGCGCGGCACCCGGACGCACTGCATTGCGTCTGGTTCGGCAAGAGCCTCGGCCGAGTCTCGGGCTATGTCCATATCGACGAGGCCGTGACGCAACTGCGTGAATTCGCGGCGGCGAGCGGCACGAAGGTGACGCTGACCGTGATCAGCAACGACCGGCTCGGCTTCTGGCGCGCCGCGCCGCGCTGGAAGCTGCCGCTGCATTACATGCCTTGGACCCAGGCGACCGCATCGCAGGCGATCGGCGCGCATCGCGTCGCGGTGATCCCGCTCGAAAGCAACACCTACACCGCGGGCAAGACCATGAACCGGCCGGCGACGGCCTTGCTGCTCGGGCTCGGCGTGGTGGCGGACGCCATCCCCTCCTACGAGGAGCTGCGCCCGTTCCTTTCGCTCGACGACTGGCAGGGCGGCCTCGCGCGTTACCGCGAATGGTCGGACGAGACGCAGGCGCAGCTCGAAGCGGGGCGCCGCCACCTCTCCGAGCGCTACAGCGCCGATGCGGTGGCGAAGCGCTGGGCCGAGGTGCTGGGCCTGCCTGAGCCTCAGACCCGGTTCGGATAGACCGGGACGATATCGACCGGGATCGCCTGCATTGACGCGATCACCGCCTTGGCGTGATCGTCGAGCACCGCCCACTTCGCCATGAACGCCTTGACGCCCGCATAGTCGCCATTGCCCTGCAGCACGATCATGTCGCGCAGCAGGTCGCGCAGCCCCGCCTCGAACTTCGCGTCGTCGATGCGGAAGCGGCCGGCCTTGGCGTCCCAGGCGAATGCCCCCTTGGCCTTGAGATAGCCATACTGCATCGCCGCGCCCTGGCCGTGCGCTTCCTCGATCCCGAAGCGCATCGCCCGGAAGGTGCCGGTGAGATAGGTGGCGAAGAGCTGCGGCTTCTCCGCCACGGGCAGCTCGCCCTTTTGCATCATGAACAGGATGTTCCAGGCGCCCATCACGTCGGCCTTGGCTTCCTCGAGCCCCGAGGCCTGGTCCTTGAGCGCCTCGCTCACCGTGGTCTTCTGTCCGTTGACGATGATCGTGCCCGGCCCGAGGCTGTGCGACAGCTCGTGGAACAGCGTCTCGAGCTGCATGTACTTCTTGGCCACGAGCCTGGCCTGGTCGGGCACGAGCACCAGCGGGGCCATCGGCGCGAGGATACGCTCATACTTGGCGCCGAGGACGTTGGAGAGGATCACCTTCTTCGCGCCCTTGGCCTCGCGCACGCGCTCGTCATTGGGCAGGTTGAAGGCAATGGTCTGCACGCCGGGGACGTTGTCGCCGCCGCCGCGGACCTGCTCGGCGACCGCGATCGGGCTTTCGAAGCCGCGCTGGAAGTTCTTGTACTTTTCCTCGACCGGGAGGTTCGCCTCCATCGCGCGGAGATAGGTCTTGTACTTGTCGAGCGCGGCGGATTCCTTGGGGTCCTTGAGCGTCACGAAGCTCTCGAACGCGGTCTTCTGGCCGTGGAGCCGGTCGGTATAGACTTCGTACGGCCCGATCGCGACCTCGATCGGGGTATCCTTGAGGTCCATCCAGGCCAGCTCGGACTCGAAATAATCGTCGGTCAGGAAGGCCTTGGCGCGCAGCGTCAGGAACTTCTTGAGGCTGGGATTGCTGGTGATCGCCGCGGCCTCGTTGAGCAGCCGCGCCGCTTCGGTGAGCTCGGTCCTGAACGCCACCGAATAAGGGATCGCCTTGAGCTTCGCGCCGTCGCGCACGACGATCGTATAGGGGCTGGTCAGCGCGGCCTTCTCACCCGGGTTCCTGGCGAGATAGGCGTCGAACGCCTCCTTGGTCAGGTCCGCCGGGTAAAAGCCGGCACCCGGAGGCATCTTCGCCTCGCCGAAGAAGGGGCGATTCTCGGCGAGATCGTCCCACGGGCCGAAATAGCGATCGTACATTTCGAGCGGGAGCCCGCCGCCCGCCTTCTCGATCGCCGCGCGCGTCTGCTTCCAGTTGGCGTCGCGCTGGGCGCGATAGATCA